>JAYSRF010000001.1:0-5735 GCA_043721195.1 Fluviicola sp.
TGATCAATGTTGTACCAAATCCATACTATGCATTCTCTGAATACGAGCGTACACGTTTAGATAACCGAGTGAAAATCACGAATCTTCCAGATCAGTGTACA
This sequence comes from Fluviicola sp., assembly GCA_043721195.1. GTDB lineage: Bacteria > Bacteroidota > Bacteroidia > Flavobacteriales_D > Crocinitomicaceae > Fluviicola. The sequence goes on from JAYSRF010000001.1 coordinate 102, forward strand.
GTAACGATTTACAACACAAGTGGTAAATTGATCCGTACATACAAGAAAGACAATCAAGTAACATCGATTGACTGGGATTTGAAGAACAGTAAATCCATTCCGATTTCAAGTGGCGTCTACATCATCCATGTAGAAGTACCAGGCATCGGTGAGAAAATCGTGAAGTTCTTCGGCGGTATGCGTGCCATTGACTTGGAGAATATTTAATCTTTACTTCTAAAAGCAAAGACTATGAAAAGAATGAATAAAATCTTAAAATATACGGTAGTTGCCGGAGCAGTCTTGAGCTGTTCCGGTGCCTTCGCCGGAAATGAAGATCGTGTTGGCTCTGCTGGTGCATCTCAGTTACTAATTAATCCATGGGCACGAAGTTCCGCTCTTGGTGATGCAGGTGTAGCGAATGTCAATGGATTGGAAGCTACATTTACAAATATTGCTGGTTTAGCATTTACAGATAAAACACAAATTAAATTCGATAGAACCAACTGGTTAGGTGGTGCAGGTATTGGTTTAAATAGTGTTGGTATTGCTCAGCGAATTTCTGAATCAAGTGTAATCGCTATTTCAATTCAATCGTTAAATTTTGGCGATATTGATATTACAACTGTGGATCTACCAGAGGGAGGTCTTGGTGTATTTAGTCCAAGAATGAATATCTTCAATATTGGATATGCTCGAAGCTTCTCAAATAGTATCTATGGAGGTATTAATTTCAAAGTAATTAGCGAGAACATCTCTAATTTGAAAGCAAATGGTATTGCAATCGATGCTGGAATCCGTTATGTGACTGGAGAACAAGATCAAATTAAATTTGGGATTGCATTAAAAAATGTTGGACCCGTAATGCGTTATAAAGGTGATGGTTTATCAACAGAGATCAATTACTTGAATGACGGTAATATTGCTACTTTAGAACAACGTTCAGCATCTTTTGAATTACCTTCATTATTGAGTATTGGTGGATCGTATGATTTCATCTTTAATGAAAACAATAAGTTGATCGCTAGTGGTGCATTTACAGCCAATTCATTCCAATATGATCAATACCGTGTTGGTTTGGACTATGGAATGACAACTGAAAAGGCAGCATTTAACATTAGAGCTGGATATGTATTTGAACGCAAGATGTTTAGTACTGAAAACAGAACGAATGCGCTTACTGGATTTACTGCTGGTTTTTCTGTAGATGCATTAGTTGGAAAAAACAAATCAGCATTAGGTGTGCAATATGCAATGCGTTTAGCTGGTCAATTTGGTGTTATCCATACATTTGGGTTAACAATCAGTTTGAAATAAAATCAGAAAAAGTTATATTTGCTGTAACAGGAGAGTCCAATGGGCTCTCTTGTTGTTATATATAGCCTATAAAAGTTAATGTTATGTCAGAGTTCGCTTACTATACAGAAGAGGGATTAAAAAAATTAAAGGATGAATTGCATCAAATGAAATCGGTGCAACGCCCAATGATTTCAGAGCAGATAGGTGAAGCAAGAGATAAAGGTGATTTATCAGAAAATGCTGAATACGATGCTGCTAAAGAGGCACAAGGATTGTTAGAAATGAAAATATCCAAAATGGAAGCATTGATTTCTAAAGCACGTGTAATTGATAATTTAACGATTGATAATTCAAAAGTATTTATTCTTTCCACCGTTTCGATTAAGAATGTTTCCAATGGTATGACGATGCAATATACCCTTGTCGCTGAAAGCGAGGCTGATCTGAAAGAAAAGAAAATTTCAGTTGATTCACCAATAGGTAGAGGATTACTTGGCAAGAAAGTAGGTGATATTGCAGACGTACAAACCCCAAATGGAATTATCCAATTTGAGGTCGTTGAAATTACGCGCTAATGACTAGTTTATTTTCAAAGATTGTTGCTGGTGAGATTCCTTGCCACAAAGTAGCTGAGAATGATCAATTCTTAGCTTTCTTGGATATTCAACCAATTCGTAAAGGACACGTATTGGTTATTCCCAAAGTGGAAGTTGATTATATTTTCGACTTAGATGATGTATTACTTGGAGAAATGATGGTTTTTTCTAAATCTGTCGCAAAAAAAATCATCCGAGCTTTTCCATGTAAGAAGATTGGAATCACTGTCATTGGATTAGAAGTTCCTCATGCACATATTCATTTGGTTCCAATGAATCATTTAAGTGATATGAACTTTGCGCAAGAAAAATTGAAATTATCACATGAAGAACTAGCAACTATAGCACAGTCTATCGTCGCAATAAACTGAAAGTTCACATTAAATAGTTCGTATTGAAGACTCGCTTTTGCGGGTCTTTTCTTTTTTCAATGATCTAAACTCAAAGATTCACCAAACTCAAAAACTCAAACAGTTTGCAAAGTTTTTATTTCTTCTTTTTCTTCGGTTTTGGGTTGGATGTAGCATATTTATCTTCATTTGAAACAACAATTCGTTTCTTTAGAATATAATGCTGACAGTTTTTATAGACATTCAAGGTAACAGTATAGGTACCAGATTTCTTATAATAGTATTTTGGATTCGCCTTTCTAGAAGTATTGCCATCACCAAATTCCCATTTAATATCGGGACAATTTTTGGTTTTATTGGTAATTGTAATACTCGTCCAAGCTTCCTTTATATCAAAATTAAGAACAGGAGGAATGTTCAATGCAGGATGTTGAATTGTATCTAAGTTGTAGATTTCAAGGTTATTCAAAATAACTTTTTCTGCTATCCGTTCTATCGGAGAGACAACGGAATCATTCACGCGTTCTGGAGCTTTTCCTCCAACTGGACTCTCCTTGTAGATACAGGTGTAAAATGTACAAGCAGCTACAAAGCTACCACTTGAATTCGGATGCTCTTTATCAGGGTTATATAGACTAATTTCAGGATGCTGTTCACGAACTTGCTTCCAAACCATTCCTACTGGAGCTATTGGAAATTTAAAGGTATGACTCATTTGAAAATATCCCCTTTTTACATTGGCTTGCATTTTTTCATAGGTGTCATTATTTATGTCTAAAGGAAAACCATCTTCATATCCCCAGGTCATGTAAAAATAGATGTCGGAGCAAGGATTGTATTTCTGTACACTATCAATGAGTATTCGAGCATAGGGAATCGTTTCTGTTGCGACTACAGCTGAATCTTGCGCCAATTCTCTACTAAACCCTTGGATAATCACAACGTCCCATTTACGGGATTTAATCTTTTTATAAGTTGATTCTCGTTCAGTGTGCCCCTTTAATGAACTGCCACTTACTGCAATAGAATCAGCATACACGCTTTTCCCCTTTGATTGCGCAAGATGCTGGAACATTTTAGGCATGTTGTTGTAATGCGTGTAGCTATTTCCAATGAACAATACATTTAATTGTTGTGCTTGAATAGTTTGAATGCAAAGTAAAACCGCAAAGAGTTGAAATAGACGTTTCATGACAATTTGAAATTTATTTAACAGATTTTGGTCTTTTCCAAGGTAAGACCGTCGCTAGTATTTTTTCATAAACGGCTCGCATTGGATCAATGTATTTTGTGAATACAATGAAGAGTATGATGAATAAAGCCGCTCCCAAAGCCGCTTCATAAGGCATGAGTTGATGACCAAATAAACGATGTAGACCAACACCTGTTATTGCTCCGTACAACACAATCATATGCACTATATAAATAGACAGCGTGTTTTGACCTATTTTAAGGAATAAGTTCTGTTTTACATTACCAATCAATTTTTCGACAATCATTAATACTCCTAAGACCATAAAGACCATTCCGACTTTATACATGATCCAATTCATTGTAATATTTTTGAATTTTATATTGCCGAAAACAAGCGATACAATAGAATCAACTGCTGATAAAATTTGATTGGCGAAGAAAAAACATGAAACACCAATCAGAATGAAAATGAAAGCAAATCGCCAACGTTGAACATGTTTGCTGAAATCATGCAACCAACAGCCAATCATAGCACCAATCATTGTGTAGCCCATATTCGGTACAATTGGGAAAATGGCACGATTAGATGGCCCGTGAAACATGTTTTGAACAAAGGAGGGAGCGTTTTCTGGCCAAGGAGTACCTTCTGGAAGTCGATTTAGTTCCATTCCAAAGAAAAACAAGGTCATTCCTGCCAGCAAAAAATAAATCCAAAGGGGAATTTTTTTGATCCATTTATACAATCCAAAAATGAGCAAAATCATCATTAAACCTACACCAATACACTGCAAGACATGAAACGCACCTGGTTGAAGTAAATAACCCCAAAACAAGAGTTCAACTGCTCGTACAGCACCTTTACGCACACGAATGTTCTTCGTAAATGATTCATGACGATCCATGAGCATGAGATACACAAAAATTAATCCTGTGACTGTAAGGAAAATCGCTGAAGTAAACCCACGAATAAACAACCAAGTCTCATAAACATTATTCGTTGGATCAATGTAGGATGGATCCAATGAATCGTGTATGAAATGCCCTTCTAGCATCAATAGAATGGCAATAGAACGTGCCATATCGATGAATTTTAGCCTTGGGCGTTTCGGAGTAACTAGACTAGTTGCTTCTGACATGAGATTAAAAAAATAGATGGACAAAGATAACGTTTTGTGAGAACTCCTTCAATTATGCTTAAAATGATTTATAACAACTCATTTTAAGTAGTATACTCTCATTTCAGCAGCGTGCCTTGCACTCCGTTAACTTGTAATTTCTAACCGTTGAATAAGTGATGATTGACTTTTATCGATTCTCACCAACCTCTCAAGATCCTTGTCCGTTCTAACCACTAACATACATTTCTACGTGTATGCTGATGATTGGCCAGTCATGAAATCTTACCATAATGAAAGATGGATTATGAAAAAAACACTTAACTATTTAACACTCGCTGTCACATTCTTTGCCGTTGGAACTGCCTCGGCTTACGATCATGACTTCGGGAAAGGGAAATCAGGGGTTCTAACGAAACCTGTCTCTCAAACAAGAGGTGCCAATTGTGCTCCTGCCAACTACCGTCTCACGATGGCTTTCAATGATGTAAGTTGTCTGTTGGAAACAGGTGGTCTATTATTCTTAGACCGTGCCAATGGAGTCGCTACCTATAAAGTTCCTAAAACTGGAGATGCTACAGCAATTTATGCAGGGTCTTTATGGATGGGTGGTACGGATGTTAATGGTCAATTAAAATTGGCTGCTGTAAAATTCCGTGGAGATGGAAACGATTTTTGGCCTGGTCCATTGACTTGCCAACCAGGATCCGGAAATTATAATCCCTTGATTCCTCAGGGTGATGGTGCCATTCGTGATTATGGTGATGCTTCTATCACTCCAATGGTTTGTGCAGAATACGATCAAATCTTCACGATTCGCAAAGCGGAGGTAATTAATTTTATTACGTGGTGGGAATGCCAACCAGGAAATGTCAATATATATAATCCAAACCACGAGAATTGCGAAGGAGTAGAACAACCAAACAATGAAGTGATGGCTCGGATTAACGCTTGGCCGGGAAATGGAAATGTTACATTGGGACAGGATCCGTATTTAGCACCTTACAAGGATCGAAATGAAGATTTTCGTTATGATCCAGCTGATGGTGATTATCCTTGGTATGATGACATTCTTGGTCGTAATGATGTAGAATGTGGTGC
>JAYSRF010000002.1:0-16528 GCA_043721195.1 Fluviicola sp.
TTTACGATACCAATACCATCGATCGCATCCGTTTGAGAGGCTATGCACTTTCTGAAAAGTTAGTTTGTTTGGAAGGTTTGCCGATTGCCTATATTTCGCTTTCAGCAGAAGAATTAGAACGTTTCAATTACAAAAAAGGAGATACAGAAGGATTGGTGAACCAAGTTCTCGGAATTCAGGGGATTCAAATGGCAGTGTTATTTGTTGAAAAAGATGGAGTTGTTAAAATTTCATTCCGATCAAAAGGAATATATACCGTAAATGAGTTAGCAGCGAAATACTTTGAAGGAGGCGGACATGGTTATGCTTCAGGTGGTGTATCAACTGCTTCATTGGAACAAACGACGTTAAAATTTGTAACGATTGTAAATGAATTCATTCCCATAGCATGAAAAAGGTTGTTTTAGGTATACTAATTAGTGCGTTTTTTGGGTGTGAAGAAACACCTGAAACACCAAAGAAAACACACAATTGGAGTCAAGAACAATCGGTTAAAATGAACAAAGAATTGGCTATTGAAGAAGATATCGATATCCGATTATACCTTGGACAACATACCGAATACAAACCCCAATTGACGGGTTCAGGTTTGCGTTTTATTCCTATTTTACCAGGTAAAGGAAGTTTAGCACAACCAGGACAGGATGCTAGAGTGCAATACAAAGTAAGTTTGTTGGATGGAACAGTTGTCTATCAAACAGCTTCAGATGAATTAGATATCTTCCGAGTTGATAAAAGTAATATTGAATCGGGAATCCAAGAAGGAATTAAAAAGATGCGCCTTGGTGAGAAAGCAAAACTCATTATCCCAAGTCATTTAGCGCATGGATTGATTGGAGATTTAGACAAAATACCACCTCTAACACCATTAATTGTTGATATTGAATTAATAGAATTGGAATGAAAATTAGCGTAGCAATCCTCTCGACACTGGTTCTTTTTGCGTGTTCAACTCAAGGAGTTAAAACAGACGAAACAAAACCAAAACAAACAGCAAATAAAACGCATTCGGAAGAACCAATGACTGCTGAAAAAGCATTGGAACCGAAAAAAATGATTGTAGATAAAAAGGAATTCCCCAACGGATTGAAAATTCAATGGTTCGAAAAAGGAACAGGTGAAGCCGTACAAGACGGTGAAGTCTATGAAATCAATTATAAAGTCAAATTGGTAAATGGCGATGTCATTGACGGAAACCACTTGCTTTCGAGAGAGATGATTCCATTTTTGGTCGGTTATGGTATGCAGTACAAAGGCTGGGATTTGGCAATGAAAGAAATGCATATTGGTGATTTTACAGAAATATACGTCCCTGCAAATTTGGCAAGAGGTGAAAAAGGAATCCAAGGTGTAATTCCTCCTAATTCACCGAATATCATCTTTATAAGGATTGGAAAAAAAATCGAACCAACGCGAATTGTTGACGGCACAAAAGTGTGGTGTTTGGAAGAAAAAACGGACAATAATTTCATTGTAAAAGAAACATCAAGTGTTGGTTTACATTATTTTGTAGGCTCCAAATCCAATCCAAAATACGATAATTCATACCAGCGAAATGAACCATTCCGTTTTCACATGGACGACTTTAGCTTGATTCCAGGTCTCAGAAAAGCGTTAATTAATGCTAAATTGTACGACAAGTTATGGATCATTGTTCCGGCAAATCAAGCCTATGGTTCAAAAGGTTACCTCGAACTCGTAAAGCCCAATGAAAGTATGTTCTACGATGTTTTCGTGACAGAATTAGATGGTCAGAAATAGTTCAATTTAGATACTTATAAACAGTCGATTACGCAAAACAAACTAGTTGAAATGCCTGAACAACTGGCTTTTTTATAGTATATTCGCAACTGAACCCACAAACCAGTGATAAAACATCCTGCAATGAAAGCTCTTTTTTTCCTTTTTTCCATTAGTTTATTAGCTCAAAATGTTTCCTCCCAAACTGTAATTGATACCATCAAAACTCCAGAAGGTACAATGTTGGTTTATGCCAACAGAACATGGGAATATCTAGAAGATAAGGCATTCGACGGCATTCTTAATTACGATTTACACCAACGTGTTTCTACGGATACGTCTTTGCGTTTTGTTCAAAGTTGGAACAATGATGTGTGTTATACTTCAGATCGTGGAAATGACCTCATGCGTTTGCAAGATACGCTATGGTTATGTGTAACAGACGAAATTCATACAGATTTTGTAATCCCTGTTCCTGGGATGGTTACTTCCCGCTACGGATTCAGAAGCGGTCGTTATCACAATGGAATTGATTTAGATTTAGAAATTGGAGATACCGTTCGCGCTGCATGGTCAGGTAAAGTTCGGTATGCTAAATTCAATGATGGTGGATTTGGTAACTTGGTTATTATCCGTCATCACAATGGTTTGGAATCATTCTATGCTCACCTAAGTAAACACTTAACAGTTCCAGATCAAGAAGTTAATGCTGGAGATCCAATTGGTTTAGGTGGTAATACAGGACATTCATTTGGAGCGCATTTGCATTTCGAAGTCCGTTTTTACGATGCCCCCATGAATCCAGAACAAATCATCGATTTCGCTAAGAAAGAAGTGAAGGATGAGAATTTATTAATCACAAGGAACTTATTCCGTCCAGGTGCAAAGCCAACAGATGCGTCAGCTGAAAGTGGAGAATCAATCGCTTCTGTTAAACCAAAAACAACTCCCTCAACTTCACGTAAATATTATAAAGTACGTCCTGGAGATACCTTGTCCGAAATTGCATCGCGCAATAACACAACTGTTTCGCGTTTGTGCAGTTTGAATTCAATTCGCCCAACAAAAACATTGCAAGTTGGACAATCGCTACGAGTGAAATAAATAATTGCGAGTTCAATTTGTTCATTTTTTAGCGGTTTATTTTCATCGATAGGATTCATTCACTCATTTTTTTTGATTCGAGTGTTTTAATTCACTAAATTACTACATGGCTTGTAAGTACCGTGTTGTAGTATCCATTGATGGAGGAGGTGAAAAAGGATTAATTCCTTTGCGCTTTCTGTCGTTCCTTGAAGAGCAACTCAATGTCTATGTGCCCAATTCTCATCTTTCTTCTTGGGTAGATGTGTATGCAGGTACAAGTACAAGTGCAATTATTGGGGGTGCGCTCGCGATTTCAGGTGTAGGAGGTCGAAATCATTATCCATCTGAGATGACTGAACTTTACCTAAAACGGGGGAAACATTTTTTTGATCCTTCTAAAAGCCGCGATTCGGTTCATCCATTGAATTATGTGCTCGAACATTTTTATGGTGATCTCACACTCGGACAAATCCGTAAACACTTTCTGTTTGTTAGTTATGATTTAGATAGAGACGAACCCTTTCTTTTCACTGATTCACAACACCATATTCAACAAATAAGTATCGCTAAAATGATGCAGGCATGTTCTGCAACACCTGGTTTCTTGGACGCTGTTATGATTGGTAATAAACGGCTTGCAGACGGGATGCTTTCAACCAAAAACCCAGCAAAATTAGCCTTTCAATACGCCCGTGTTTTTTACCCAAGCGATCCTATTGTTCTCATCAGTATTGGTACGGGGGAAACAAAATCGAATAACATCGAAGAAATTCAAGCAGAAGACCAACACCAAATCTTGGTGGAAATGGCTAAAAAAGATTCCAATTTGGTTTATTTCAGATTTAATCCAATTATTGAGGATTCTTCAGTGGAAATGGCACAATTAATAGCCTTAACCGACGTTTATATCAACGAAAACAAACAGTCAGTTGAGCGTTTATTGCATCTCATGGAAATCAAGGCAGGGCGACTCTTGTGATTTTTTAAAGATTTTATGTTTGCATTTATGCTATTTTTGTACCCTATGAAAGCATTGGTTGCCATTTCTCTTATCATTATTTTAACTGGTTGTAGTAATTACAATCAAGTGTTAAAGTCAGATGATTACACACAAAAGTTCGCAATGGCGAATGCCTTGTACGATAAAGGTCAATACGATAGAAGTGTTGCTTTGTTTGAGCAAGTGTATCAGCGTATGCCAAAATCGACAGAAGGTGAAGTAGCCTATTACCGACTTGGGAAGGCATTTTATTATGAAGAAGATTGGTACATGGCAAGTTACTACTTGAGTGCTTTTCCGTTGCGTTTTCCCTTTTCACCAAAGTGTGAAGAAGCATTATTTCTTTCAGCATTGTGTGCGGTAGAAAACAGTCCAGAGCCATCATTGGATCAATCAGAAACTGAATTAGCCTTGAATGAATTGCAATTATTTGTCAATAGATATCCCCAATCTGCATTGGTAGATACGTGTAATCTTGTGATGGATAAATTGCGTTTTAAATTAGAGACAAAGGACGTATTGAATGTTCGGTTGTATCAACGGACAGAAAACTACCGTGCTGCAACGATTTCCGCAGCTTCCTTTTTAGAAAGTTACCCCATTTCAACTTACCGTGAAGAAGTAGCGGCTATTTTATTGCGCAATTCCTACCTCTTGACTATTAATAGTATTTCAACAAAACTGCAAGAACGAATTGACCAAACAAGAGAAAGATATGCTGATTTCCTTGCGGAATTTCCAGAATCGTCGTATCTTCGCGAATTCGATAGTTATTTAGAGAAGTTGAGTGCCATTGAAGTGCCTTCAACAACCTCATCAAATTAGTTAAACCAAAGGAAATGAGTTTCAAAAACACGAATGCAGAACGATCTACGATTACACGTGATACACTTGAACTAGAAAAAAGTACAGGGAATATCTACGAGTCAATTGTGATTCTTTCAAAGCGTTCCAACCAGATCAGTTCTACCATGAAAGAAGAATTGACAACGAAATTACAGGAGTTTGCTTCTTCTACGGATAACTTGGAAGAGATTTTCGAAAACAGAGAGCAAATTGAAATTTCACGTTTCTACGAGAAATTGCCGAAATCAGTAGCAATTGCTATTGAAGAAATGAAAGAAGATCAAATTTACGTGCGTAAGATCGAAGAATAATCGCTTATGTCGATGCAAGGAAAACGCGTTCTGGTAGGAATTACTGGAGGTATCGCAGCTTACAAAATAGCATCATTTATACGTTTACTAAAGAAACAAGGGGCAGAGGTCAGATGTATGATGACACCTGCCTCTTCTGATTTTATTACGCCACTAACCGTTGCTACACTTTCCGAAAATCCTGTTGGTATTGAGTTTTACGATTCCAAAACAGGAATATGGACCAATCACGTTGAATGGGCTTTGTGGGCAGATGTAATGATTTTTGCACCAGTTACAGCCAATTCTCTGGCCAAAATGGCTCATGGATTTTCTGATAATTTTTTATTAGCGACCTATCTTAGTGCCAAATGTCCCGTTTTTGTTGCTCCAGCAATGGATTTAGATATGTATGCACATCCAACAACTGCTCGAAATTTGAAGCAATTAGAAGCTGATAGTGTACTGATAATTCCAGCTGAATCGGGAGAATTAGCCTCTGGACTTGTGGGGCAAGGTAGAATGGCGGAACCTGAAACAATGCTTCAAGTATTGGTGAATCATTTTTCAAGCGATAAAAGTTATCTTGGGAAAAACGTATTGATCACCGCAGGTCCAACTTATGAAGCCATAGATCCTGTTCGTTTTATTGGTAATCATTCTTCGGGAAAAATGGGATTCGCATTGGCTGAAAGTGTCTTGAAAAAAGGTGCAACGGTCACGCTGATTTCTGGACCTACAACTTGTCAATTAACACACCCGAATTTGAAGCTGATTTCCATTCAATCTGCTGAGGAATTATTGACTGAAGTAAAGCAATCTTGGCCAAAACAAGATCTAGGTATTTTCGCAGCAGCCGTTGCAGATTACCGACCAATTGAAGTAGTCGATCAAAAAATAAAAAAGGATTCAAATGAATTAACGCTTCATTTGACGAAAAACCCTGATGTGTTAGCTTGGGCAGCCTTGAATAAACGCGAAGAGCAATTTGTAGTAGGATTTGCCTTGGAAACAACAAATGGAGTGGCTTATGCAAAAGATAAATTAGCACGGAAAAAACTCGATGCAATCGTATTGAATGAAATGGGAGAACCAGGAGTTGGATTCGGAACAGACACAAATTCTGTACAATTGATTGATAAAGACAATAAAATCACTAGATTTGAGTTACAATCAAAAGCTGCGATAGCTGAACAACTATTGGTAGCATTGAGAGATAAATTAGCATGAAACAGATTTTAATAGCAGCCTTGTTGTCAATGACAACCTCACTTTTCGGACAAGAGTTGAATTGTCAAGTGACCATTTTGACCGATTCGCGTATGGAAATCACTTCTGTAGAAAAGGAAATTTTCGAGCAATTGAAGCAAACCATCTACGAAATGATGAACAATACGAAATGGACGAAAGATAAATTCAAAGTTGAAGAGCGCATCAATTGTCAAATTCAATTACAAATTAATTCGATTCCAACACCAGGAACGTATGAAGGTTCACTCCAAGTGCAATCATCTCGACCCGTATTTAACGGTTCATACAACACAACGCTTTTCAATTTTCAGGATGATGACATTTCGTTTTCTTATGCACGAAATTCAGTCTTGATTTATGCTCCCAATCAATTTCGAGACAATTTAACAGCGTTATTAGCATTCTATGCATACTACATTATTGGAATGGATTATGATTCCTTTTCTTTGAAAGGCGGAACAGCTTATTTTACTGAGGCACAACAAATTGTATCCAACGCACAAGCATCTGGAGGAAAAGGATGGAAATCAAACGAACAGGGGAAACGTAATCGTTATTGGTTGATTGATAATATGTTGCAACAACTTTTTGAGCCACTTCGTGAATGTTTATATGAATACCACCGTAAAGGGATGGATATGTTATATGAGAATAAAGAAGATGGTCGTAAAAATGTTTACAATGCATTGAATAAATTGAGTAAAGTATCAGCAACACGTCCCAATTCAGTCAACGTATTGAATTTTGCACAAGCGAAACTGTTAGAAATAAAGAATCTATATAAAGACGCAACTCAAACCGAGAAAACAGAAATTGTAACTGTTTTAAAGCGTATTGATCCAGCAAATTCGTCTAAATACGAAGAAATTCTTAACTGATGCTTGCACAACTTTCCATTCGGAATTTTGCACTTATTTCTAGCGCAGATCTTGTTTTTCATTCAGGATTTACATCCATTACAGGTGAAACTGGTTCTGGAAAATCTATTTTATTAGGTGCATTAAATCTAATTTTAGGTGAACGTGCCGATTACTCGGTGATGCGAGACTCAGAAAAGAAAACGGTTGTAGAAGCTGTTTTTCATATTGCAGATTTTCACAAAGAATGGTTCATTGAACAAGACATCGATTGGGAAAATGAAACGGTGATACGAAGAGAAATTACTGCTCAAGGCAAATCACGTGCATTTATCAATGATACGCCCGTTCAGCTTACCCAATTAAAGGAACTCACAGAGCAACTCATTTATATCCATAGCCAGCACCAAACGTTGGAGTTAAAAAAGCCTCTATTTCAATTGTCATTGGTTGATGTATTCGCTGGAATTACCGATCGAGTTGTGATGTTTCAATCGAGGTACAAGCAATTTCGCAAAGAAACGAGCCGTTTAGCACACTTGTGTCAACAACTTGTGACTCAACAACAAGAATCTGATTTTATTCGCTTTCAATTAGAGGAATTAGAAGGGTTGGATTTTGCGCAACATCACTATGCAACCTATGAGCAAGAGTTATCACGCTTGGGGCAACTCGATGACTTGAAATTAGCTTATGATGCGCTTGCTAATGGGCTTTCCGTTGAAAATGGGCCAATTGATGGTGTTCGAACGATTCGCCAAGTTGTTGATAAATGGAAACATGTTGACCCGAAATTAGGGGAATTGGCTGTTCGTTTAGAAAGCGTTATGATCGAGCTAGATGATTTATCTTCCGAAGCATCTGATCAGTTAGAATCCTTGGAGTTGGATCCAGAACAGCAATTAAGACTCGTTCAATTGGTTGATAAATACAATCTAGTATTGCGTAAACACCATCTGCAATCACAACTTGAGTTAGAGCAACTGATGGAATCCTTCCAGACACGTTTTGAAAGTAGCGATGCTTTAGAACAAGAAATCGCCGCTTTATCCGATCAATTGGAATCAGAAAATATAAAACTGGATAAAATTGCAACTGAATTTCATCAATTACGTGAAACAGCTGCACTCAAATTAGAACAGCATTTGGGTCGTTTGATGACCGATTTAAAATTACCAGATGCCCAATTAAAATTCACGATCTCTGCTTTAGACCAACTAGATGCTTTTGGAAAGACAGAAGTGCAATTGTTGTTTAGTGCAAATGCTGGCCTAGCTCCAAAGCCGATTGAAAAAACAGCAAGTGGTGGTGAGCTTTCACGATTGATGCTGGCTGTGCAAGCAACGATGAGTGAATTAAAATCACTTCCGACATTGATTTTGGATGAAATTGACACAGGTGTTTCAGGTGAAGTTGCTGCCAGAATTGGTAATTTGTTGCGCGAAATGGGTACAAATATGCAATTGTTTGGCATTACGCATTTACCACAAGTGGCAGCGAAAGGAAATTATCAATATGAAGTTGCAAAATCTTCAGAAGGAAATGCAACAACTACCACCATTCGTCAATTGTCAGAAACAGAACGTTTGCATGCAATAGCTCAACTCATGAGTGGTGCCACAATTTCAGAAGCATCTATTAAGAATGCACAATTGTTACTAGGTTAATGGTTAATTGTTTGTTAAATTAGCCGTGTTTACTGGCGTTTACATTCTACTACGACTATTCCTTGATAGTTTGGCATGAACTTAGTAAAGCGTCAATTCAAAAAAATACAATTATGAAAATACTCATTACATTATCACTTCTTTTTATTGGATTAACTACGTTTGCTCAAAACGTATCCATGACAATTTTCAATAATAGCGGACAGCAATTTTTCGTTGTTATGAATGGAATTCGTCAAAATTCATTGCCACAAACCAATGTGAAAATTGGTGGAATGACTACAGGTTCTTATGAGATAAAACTCATTTTCGCAGATGGAAAAACGGGGGATATCAACAAAAAAATCTACGTTGATGCAGCGGGAGATTACCTAGCTCGTGTCGTTTTCAAAGGAAAAAAACGCAAGTTGCAGTATTTTGGTGTAACCGATAACAACCAAATGCCAGCCGGAGGAACCGATATTCAATACCGCCCAAATGACCAAAGTGTTTATTCAGATCAAAGTGTTGGTTTGAATACAAATGGTCAATCAGGAACTGTAAATCAATCAGGACAAAACACGCAAGGTTCAGGACAATCAACGACTGTACAAAGTGGTACAGTTGGCACAACGACTACAATTCCTGATCCAAACATTCCCAACGGATCACAGACTACAACAACTACAAGTGGATCACAATCGGGAACGATAGGCTCAGGGACAACTGTTACAGACCCAAATAATCCAAATGGTCAAATGGGAATGAACATCAATATCAACATACAAGACCCAACGATGAATGGTGGAGTTGGTGGAGTGAGTACATCAACAAGCACAAGTGGAACTGGAACAGGAAATGGCGGTATGTCAACTACTACAACGGTTTCCGATCCCAATAATCCGAATGGAAATTTTGGGGTAAATATGAATGTTTCTGGAACTGGTTTAGGCAATGGAACTTCGACTTCCACTTCAACTACAACAACCACCTCATCATCTACCATCACGCAAAATGGTCAAGTTGTAGAAGATACTCACAACTACAACCAATCCACTTCGGTAACGCAGAATGGTCAAACAACAACTACGAGCCAATCTTCACAATCAGGAAACAACGGACAAGGAGCTGGATCAGCTCAAATTTCTATGAATGGAACAAGTTCATCGTCACAAGGAAATGGTATCAATACTGCAAACGGTTACAGTTGCACAAGTGTATTGGTTGATGGCGATGCATTTGTGGCGAGATTAAAAAACGAGACATTTGATGCAGACAAGCGCGAAATGATTGAAACAGAATTAAAAATGCAATGTGTTTCAGCAGATCAAGCATATAAAATTATCAAAGGGTTGACATTTGATGCGGATCGCCTTGAGATGAGTAAGTTTTTGTATGATCGTATGACAGATCGTGTGAATGGTGGACGTTTAGTTGAGTTATTGAATTTCGACATGGATAAAGAAGAATTTCAAACATATATGAAAACAAAGAACTAAAAATCTGAGTTTTGTATTGAATTAGAAGGTGTGGTTTTCATGCCTTTTTTTTATGTCTAATGATTTTAAATTTTATTACGACAGAAAACAATCATTTATAAACAAATATGTAAAGATTTTCGAATCGCTATTTTATTTGCTTGAATCTTCCTATATTTAGGATATGAAATAATGTATTTCATTTTTCATCACTAAAAAACACGACTATGAAAGCTCTACTATCTTTGACAATGCTCTTGTTGACGACATTTGCATTTAGTACTGATCAAAATCCAGTTTCACCACTTGATTTCAGTGGGTCTGAAGTCATAAAAATGCGCGTTCAATCAGAAAAGGTTCCATGTGGAAGTGGCGTGATGTGTTTCTCCGTGCAGAAAGAATCTTCTATTGGTAAAGACAATTGGGAAACGTTAAGTGAGTCAATTGAGGGATTCAATTACGAAGCTGGCTTTGTGTATGACATAACCGTTAAAATTGAACGAATTGCTACACCAGGAACAGATCAATATCACTTTACGTATACGTTAATTGAAGTGATATCAAAACAAGCGGATTAACAGGTAAATTATGACTTTTGAGGTAAGCTACGAATTTGATATTTCTCCTGAAACACTTTACAATGCTTGGTTAGATAGTGAGGAACATACAGGAATGACTGGTGGAGAAGCTACCATTTCACATGATTTAAATGTTCCATTTTCTGCTTGGGATGGTTATATTACCGGTGAAAATAGAGTGTTAATTCCATTTACAACGATTAAACAGACTTGGCGAACAGAAGATTTTATAGAAGATCAAGAGGATTCAATTGTTGAAATCAAATTCGTTCCATTGGACATGAATAAAACAAAATTGGTTTTAATTCATAGTAATTTGTCTGAATTAGATAAACAATATGCAGCAGGTTGGTTCGAGCATTACTTTGAACCAATGGCATCTTATTTCAGCAGTTAAATTGGTTGTAATTTTTAATTGATCTCAAAAAAGGATTAAAAAAAAGGCACGTAAAATTGCGAATTTATGAGACAAATTCATTCACGTAAATTCGTAATTTTACGCGGTTTTAACTAATTGACCTTCATTAAATTAACCGCTATAGATCCAATGCATCTTTTCGTGATTGATTGAATCTGTTCTCAAGAATCATTAACTATCATTTGTACATTTTGGTAAACAATTTTCATGACCCAAGCCGATCATTTTCACTCAATTCAATCAACGATCATTTTTCTTATTAACTTTGATTCATGGAAAAAAAATGGATCATCATAGCGTTACTTTTCATCATTACAGCAATTATTTTGGGAGCTTTTGGTGCTCATGCGCTCAAAGAAATCATTCACGAAAACGAACGCCTAGTTTCCTTTGAAACAGGAGTGCGTTATCAATTGTTGCATGGGATTGCCTTTTTGACTCTTCCTTTCATCGCAAAACAATTTGAAATCGATACCAAGTGGGTGTTTCGTTTGTTGATAATTGGTGTTTTGTTCTTTTCCTGCTCCATTTATTTGCTCACGATGCGAGATGTATGGCAGTTGAACGGAATTACTAAAATTCTTGGTCCAATAACTCCAATTGGCGGTTTATTGATGATCCTTGGTTGGAGTCTTTTACTAGTCAAAATTGTGCGTAAGCCGTAATTTGCTATCTTCGTTAAAAACGCATTCGTGAAAATTACTGTTCTTGGTTCTGGTACTTCTCAAGGTATTCCTGTGATCGCTTGTGATTGCGAAGTATGTCTGTCTACCGATATGCGCGATAACCGTTTGCGCTGTTCTATATTGATTGAACACAATGGTGAAAATCATGTGATTGATACAGGTCCCGATTTTCGTCAACAAATGTTACGCGCTAACGTTCAATCACTTCGATCCGTCATTTTTACACATGAACACAAAGATCACATTGCGGGGTTAGACGACGTGCGTGCTTTTAATTTTAAGGAAGATCGAGATATGGAAATCTTTTGTACTCCTGAAGTTGAAGAAGCATTAAGACGTGAATACCATTACGCCTTTGCTGAATCAAGTTATCCTGGAATTCCGCAGCTAAATATCAATTCCATAGGTTTAGAACCCTTTTTATTACCAGATGGATTACAACTGATTCCAATCGAAGTAATGCACTATAAAATGGCAGTTCTAGGTTTTAGGATACATGATTTTGCGTATGTGACTGATGCAAAAACAGTGGAAGAGAGTGAGATTGAAAAATTAAAAGGAGTAAAAGTACTCATTGTGAATGCGCTTAGAAAAGAACCGCATTTGTCTCATTTTAATTTAGATGAAGCACTTGATTTTATTCGAAAAGTGGGACCAGAATCGGCGTATTTGACGCATATTTCGCATTTATTTGGTACACATGAACAAATAGAGTTGGAGTTACCAGCCCATGTTCATGTTGCGTATGATGGACAACAATTTGAATTTTGATCGGAATGAAACAGCTACTCATCCTTTTGTTTATTGCAACCAGTTCGCTTTTACACGGGCAAGAAGTCGTTACAATTTCAGGCAAGGGGGCTATGATCGCCGATTTCACTTCTATTGGCGATAAAGCGAATGTGAAAGGTGCGTATTTACAGAAATATCAAACACTTGTTTCAGTTATTGAAGGAACACAGACGGTAAAATGTATGGTGCGCATTGAAAATACCGTGAATGTTATTGGTGTCTGGGAATTAAATGATTTGAATGACATTCAGATTAAAGTATATGAAGTAGAAATGGAGGCTGGATTTACCGATTTATTGTTAGTTGCCGTAACAGATGGTAAGGCGATTTCGATGAACCTGTTTCGCTTAGAAGGTGAGGACTTAACTGATCTCGGATATAATTACATAGAACAAAAAGTTCCGAATTTGCCGATGACAATTGCAATAGAGACAAACCGGATTCAAATCACGTATGACAATGGTTCTGAAAATCCTTTTTATGGGCTGATTGATGGTCAATTCACAGAGCTTATCTCAAATTAAATCCTAAATTTGCCTATAAATCTCATTCAGATGTCAAAATTATTAGAAGGAAAACGTGGTATTATTAGTGGAGCTTTGGATCAAAATTCCATCGCTTGGAAAGTAGCTGAAAAAGCACACGAATATGGAGCTACATTTGTATTGACGAACGCTCCAATCGCAATGCGAATGGGTGAAATCAATGGATTGGCTGAAAAAACGAATTCTCAAATCATTCCTGCAGACGCAACGAGTATCGAGGATTTAACGAACTTGTTCACTCAATCACAAGAAATATTAGGTGGTAAAATCGATTTCGTTTTGCACTCTATTGGAATGAGCGTGAACATTCGCAAGAATATTCCTTATACAGAATCCAATTACGATTATTTCGCTAAAGGAATTGATGTTTCTGCCATGTCTTTGCACAAGATGTTGGCCGTTGCTAAAAAAATGGATGCAATCAGCGAATGGGGAAGTGTTGTAGCTTTAACTTATATGGCTGCTCAGCGTACTTATCCGTTCTATACTGATATGGCTGATATCAAAGCAATGTTGGAATCGATCGCTCGAAGTTTTGGTTACCACTACGGTTTGGATAAAAAAGTTCGGATCAATACGGTTTCTCAATCACCAACAAAAACAACAGCAGGAACAGGAATCAAAGGTTTTGGTGATTTCTACGATTACGCAGATGCAATTGCTCCATTAGGAAATGCTTCAGCTGAGGATTGTGCAAATTACTGTATCACCTTGTTCTCTGATTTAACACGCATGGTAACTATGCAGAATTTGTTCCACGATGGCGGTTATTCTTCAACAGGAGTAAGCAATATTGTCATGGAAAAAATGGGAATAGAATAATTAAATCGATAAGCATAAATTAAAAGGAATCTTCGGGTTCCTTTTTTTTTGAATAACAGATAGGGGTAACGAGAAGATTAGTTGTCATAGTTTTGAACTGTAAAATCAATGAGTATGAAAAACCTACTATTAGCCTGCATTCTTGCTGTTTCAGGAGGAATACTAGCGCAACCAATGAAGTATAAAGGTTCTCCTGGAGGAACACTTTCATTTGGTCAACGGAACACATTGAGTACATTTAATCATGGAGATGAACAATCGACTTTAGGTGTAGGTGGTCAATTTCGCCTGCGATTGAGTGAGCGTATTAATACGGAATGGTTTTTTGATTATTTACCAGCAACGAACGATTTTACCCGTCGAACCGATTATCATATTGGTTGGAGTGTAATGTACTATCCTTTTAAAACGGATAATCAACGATTGATGCCTTATGTCGTTGCTGGTCATTGCTTTGATTATACGAAACACCGCGATCTTTCAACTCCTTCCAATCAAGCTGAACGCTGGAGCAGTGCTGTTCAAGGTGGATTGGGAATGCATCTCAACCTAACAGAACGACTAGATGTGAGTTTAAGTTCTCAATACATGATTCATCTTGGAACTGATATTCACACGCACATTGAAAATAATGTGGTTGAATTTGAACGACAAAAAGGAGGCTCTTTAGAAGGTCATTTGTTATTCAACCTGAGTTTTAACTTCAAATTTGTTGACTTATGGGCGCGCGATTAATCCTACTCGGAATGTGTTTGATTGGTTATCTATCGCTCAACGCACAAAATTTGGAAGACGGTCAACGCAATGGATTGTTGCAAGCCACCGCCTCTTTTTATCCTTCTTGGATGATGAATCACAAAGTGCAGAACAACTACATCGGTGGTCATTTTGCCTATTATTTTGAAGATCACTATAGTTTTCGCGGCGAAATTCTGGCTTATATTGATGCACAAGGTGATCAGAAATACTTAGATAAACATGTTCAAGTCCAAGCTGGATTTGGAAGGCATTTCCCGATTAAACGCTGGGATCCTTTTGTATATGGACAAATGGGCTTGTCGGCTGTACAATTGAAAAATTATTCGGATGCCCATCTTCAACCAACTATTGGATTGATTGTGGGAGTACATTACAATGTATCGCGCTTCTTTTACTTTTTTGCGGAAGGTCAATACAATCACACGAATGATCCAGAGCGGAAAGGACCAATGGATCAAATCTATGTGAGTGGGGGATTGGGGTTTCAGTTTCCGACAAAGAAATAAGCTGTTAAACTGAAAAAGCGTTCGTTTTTTTAAGCATGAATAAAAAAGGCATGAATTAAGCAATTGTAAGCTTAGTCCATGCCTTTTGAAGAATGGTGAGATTCGATTATAATTTCACCACTTTTTGTGTCACAGCACCAAATTCAGGTGTTGTGATAGTTATGAAATAGCTCCCAGCATGGAATGGTAATGAAAAGTGAACCATCTGTTGTTCTGAAATTAATTGTTCATCTATGAGTTGTCCAAGTGCATTTGTTACGCTTATTTTTCCAGAAGTGAGTTGTTTTCCAAAATCAATGGTGATGAATTCGCTACTAGGATTAGGAAATACATTGAAGTTAGTCGTTTCTTGTTCTGACAATGAAAGAAATTCACATGATTGAAAGATCCGAATTTGCCCAGTGTTTGTTGCAGGACCATCATTCGAGGGAGCACTTGCAGCTAAAATAGATCCATTCCCGCTTAAAGCCACAGCTGATCCAAAGAAATCTTGCGAAGCTTCACCATTGATATCTTCTCCAATTTGTGACCAGTCATTTCCATTCCAATAGTATGCTCGTACATGCCCTGAATTTTGCCCATTTCCTCCATTTTGTAGGCCACCCGCAGCAATTATAGTTCCATCTGTACTAATACTTACAGATTCTCCAAAACGTGTAATCATTGATTCCCCAACAAGTGCATTTCCACGTTGAACCCAACTCCCATTTACAAGATCAAATACGCGTGTTTTCCCTTTCAGAGTGCCGTTGTCGCTGTTCAAAGGGGCACCAATTACAACTGATTGAGCATCTGATGTAAGTGCAATAGATGATCCAAGTGATTCGCCATTTTCTCCAATAAAATCATCACCTAGTTGTACCCATTCGGTAGCATTCCAGTGGTAAATTTTGGCATAGCCAGACTCTGAACCATTCATCTCACTGAATTCTGCACCAACAGCTAAATAATCTCCGTTTCCATTTAAACTAACACTGTTGCCATACCAATCACCTTCAAATTGTCCTGTTAAATCGGTTCCAATTTGCACCCAATTACTATCTTCCCAATGATAAACTCGCACCAATCCTATTGTGGAATTTGTACCATCTTCAAATAATTTAAAGGGTGCTCCTATGGCTAATGTATTTCCGTCATCACTAAGACTAATCGCATCTCCAATTAATTCTCCAGTAGACAATCCATAAATGCTGTTTCCTTTTTGTACCCAATCATTGTTTGCCCATTC
>JAYSRF010000003.1:0-48944 GCA_043721195.1 Fluviicola sp.
TGGGAAAGTAGGTTTACACGAAATCAATTTTACCGAACAATCAGGAAAACTGATTGGTGTGATGGGCGGATCAGGAGCTGGGAAATCAACTTTTTTAAACGTTCTCAATGGCAATTATACGCCAACGTTAGGTTCTGTCACGATCAATGGAATCGATCTTCACCGTGAAAAAGCGAAATTAGAAGGTGTTATCGGTTTTGTGAGCCAAGATGATTTATTGATTGAAGAACTTTCTGTTTTCCAAAATTTGTATTTCAATGCTAAGTTGTGTTTCAATGACTTATCTGAAAATCAAATCAAGAAAAAGGTCATTGATCTACTTTCTGATATTGGACTAAATGAAGTAAGAAGTCTGAAAGTAGGAAGTCCATTGGATAAAACCATTTCGGGTGGACAACGAAAACGCTTAAATATTGCATTGGAACTCATCCGTGAGCCTGCTGTTTTATATGTCGATGAGCCAACTTCTGGATTATCTTCACGTGATTCAGAAAATATCATGGATATGCTCAAAGAATTGGCGTTGAAAGGAAAACTCATTTTTGTAGTGATTCATCAGCCCTCTTCTGACATTTTCAAAATGTTTGATAAACTACTGATTTTGGATCAAGGTGGTTATCCTATTTTCGACGGAAATCCAATTGATGCTGTCGTTTATTTCAAAACACACGTGCATCATGCCAATGCAAATGAGCGTGAGTGTCCAATTTGTGGTAATGTAAATCCGGAACAAATATTCAATATCATCGAATCCAAAGTCGTTGATGAATATGGAAACCAGACAAAATATAGAAAAGTTTCACCAAAAGAATGGAATCAGCGTTTTCTCACCAATTATAAATCTGTTGAAATTGATGAAGACCTCGATCCAGTAAAAGGAAGTTCCAAAATTGCCAATCGTTTGTCGCAATTCAAGGTTTTCTTCATTCGAGACATCTTGAGTAAACTTGCGAATAAACAATACATGCTCATCAATATGCTTGAAGCTCCTGTTTTGGCGCTCATTCTTGCATTTTTTGTGAAGTTTTTCAATTACGAAGCGGGTGCTGATTCAAAATACATTTTTTATCAGAATGAAAATATCCCACAATACCTCTTTATTTCAGTAGTTGTCGCCTTATTTTTAGGCTTAACAGTAGCTGCAGAAGAAATCATCAAGGATAAAAAAATCCTCAAACGCGAAAGTTTCCTGAATCTTTCACGCGCAAGTTACTTGTGGTCGAAAATCTTCATCATGTTCATCATTTCAGGAATTCAAACATTGTTCTTTGTATTGATTGGCAATTGGGTGTTAGAAATTGAAGGAATGTGGTGGCAATACTGGTTGATTTTATTCTCCACGTCTTGCACGGCCAATGTATTGGGCTTGAATATTTCATCCGCATTTAATTCGGCGAAAGTAATTTACATCACCGTTCCATTGTTGATTATTCCACAATTGTTATTCAGCGGTGTAATTGTGAAATTTGACAAGCTCCATCCAATTTTCTCACGAACGAATGAAGTTCCATGGATTGGAAATGCAATGGCTTCACGTTGGGCTTACGAAGCATTGGCAGTTGTTCAAGCAAAAGAGAACTTTCATGAAGGACCACTTTTTGAATTAAATCAACAAAAGAGTGCCACAGGATGGAAACGCGATTACTGGCTTCCAGAAATGAAAAACCAGCTCAATATTTTGGCGAATAAAAAATCAACCAAAGATGATTATGAACAAGCTAAACGTATTTTGAGTACTGAAATCGTTAAGGAAACAAATCAATGGTCTAATTTAGAATGTAAGGAATGTATTTCTTCATTGGAAAAACTCCAAAAAGGAAAATCAAGTAGTTCCGTGCAAGTAAACATCGGATCGTTTCTTGATATTCTCAAAAAGCAATACAATATTTCCTTTAATACTGTTTCAGGAAAATTGGATGCAATAGTTGCTAAAAATGGTGACAAAGGATTCCAATTGACTCAAAACCTCTACATGAATGAGAGTTTACAGGATTTGGTAACCAATCGAACAGAGGTTCAAAAAATCATTGTAACCGAAGACGAATTGATCCAAAAAGATGATCCATTGTACATTGATCCTGCTGGAAGTGGTTTCTTAGACGCTCCGTTCTATGCGCACCAAAAATATCTATTTGGGTTTAAAATTGATACTTTCTGGGCCAACATATTGGTGTTGTGGGGCATGACAATTTTTATGATCGTTGCGCTGTACTACGATTTATTGCGCAAATTGCTAGAGTTTACTGAGAAAATTAAATTACCTTCTAAGGCGAAGAAATAGGGTTTTGAATCACTATTGCCCGATTAAAAAAATACAATCTCTACACTTTATCAATTAACCTTACTTTTCTAACCTGCGCTGACGCTTGGACTTCGAATTGGAACCAATTCTCTTTCCGCAAAAGAAGAAAAAGCACTGCTTTTGATTATAAGCAAAAGAAAACTCGACGCTGTTTGTCCGTCAATTCGTTCCATTTGCGGAATTGCGACCGTTTCGGTGATCTCGCCGCGGCGAGCTTCATTCACAAGTAGTACTTGCTCTTCCTTCACAAGCGGTGCTTGCTCTTCCGCATTCCACTGCACTTCACTTTTTCCGTTCAAAAGGCGTCATCCTTCTAATTCAAATCTCGTGAAATCAAAAAGGAAGCCCACAATATATGATAATCGGCTATATACCAACTCATTTCAGCTTCTT
This sequence comes from Fluviicola sp., assembly GCA_043721195.1. Lineage (GTDB taxonomy): Bacteria > Bacteroidota > Bacteroidia > Flavobacteriales_D > Crocinitomicaceae > Fluviicola. The sequence goes on from JAYSRF010000003.1 coordinate 2,696, forward strand.
AGGCTAAGAAGAAATTAGTTTATCAGCCAACAATGATTTTGAATATTTTTCAACTAAAAAAAGGACACGAAAAATCGCGTCCTTTTTACGTATATCGTTTTGTGTTAAATCACATCAACATACCACCGCAAACATGTAATGTTTGACCTGTAATATAAGTCGACATATCTGATGCCAAGAAAACAGTCGCATTTGCAACATCCAATGGCGAACCTCCTCGTTTCAATGGAATAGAAGTTCTCCATTCTTCCACGACTTTTTGATCCAAAGCAGCAGTCATTTCTGTTTCTATAAATCCAGGAGCGATTGCATTGCAACGGATATTACGAGATCCTAACTCTTGTGCAATTGATTTCGTAAATCCAATTAAACCAGCTTTAGAAGCAGCATAGTTTGATTGACCAGCGTTACCACTTACACCAACAACAGAAGACATATTAATAATCGAACCAGAACGTGCTTTCAACATAGGACGCTGAACCGCTTTGGTCAAATTAAATGCTGACTTCAGGTTGGTATTGATTACTTCATCCCATTGTTGTTCTGACATACGCATCAACAAGGTATCTCTTGTAATACCTGCATTGTTTACCAATACATCAATTGTTCCAAAGGCAGCAACCACATCGTCAACCAATTGTTGTGCTTGTTCAAAGTTACCAGCATCCGATTTAAATCCTTTGGCAACACCACCATTTGCTGTTAATTCAGCTTCCAATGCTTGTGCTTTTTCTTCAGAAGATAAATAGGTAAATGCTACAGTAGCACCTTGTTTCACACATTCTTCAGCAATTGATTTTCCAATACCACGAGATGCACCGGTAATCAAAACAACTTTATTATCTAATAATCCCATTCTGTATTAATTTGGAGGCAAAGTTAAAAAGAATTTCAAACGGATAATTATGAATTTCAACAAGAACGAAAACCCAAGGTAATTCACTACTTAATTCTTTACCGCAAAAAATCAATTCCACCATAACTCGAACAAAAACTATTCATATTCAGCCAACATTCTGTTTATTCTGCCTGAAATGCTTTTGGTTGAGTTGTCAATTAGTTCAACGTTACGCCTGCATATCAAGGCAGGATTGACACACATTTAATTCCACGTAAAATTGCGAATTTACGTTCGTCTTTGCCTTTGTAAATTCGCAATTTTACGTGGAAGAATCTTCCAGAAAAAACCGAGTTCACCGCTCGGTTTAATAATAGTACTTTATCGATTTCAGCATCCGGAATTACTCAATAATCGTATGAAAAGTCAATTCCACATCTGTCTCTCCTGGTTCGCATTGCCCGTTTTTTACTCCCGGTTGATGTTTCAAAGTAATAGTAGTTTCTCCTGTTGAAATGGCCTGTGTAACCCAAGAACTCAACAAGCCAACTTCATAAGTTCCATCTGAATCTGTTCGTGTAATGATAAGATTTAAAGTGCCCGTTGGAGCGAAACAAAACAAATGATCTTGATCCTCTGCTTGCACTTCTACCGTAATATCATCAACTGGATTTACACTTTCATTCAATAATGAAATCGAAGCATTGTAAGTTGTATTGGCTGATAAACGAATGGTATCAAAGGTTGAAGGTGCATTCCCTCCTGCCCCATCTAGATCAACAAATTGGGCTACAACTGTTGGTTGAACTCCAGCTGGATCAGTAAATGTAATCCGAAAGGTGGTAATCAATTCTTCTGCATTCACAACTGGAGGCGTTGTAACATCGTCTTTTTTATCTTTTTTACAACTGCTGATGATTCCTACAAGTACAATCATCAAAATAGTGATATTCTTCATGTTATAATTATTTAGTTTTTTTAATTGATAAAGGAATGAGCACTTTTAGGCTCCAATTTTGCCCCAAGTCATCGGTGAAATAACGGAAGCGATTCATATAATCTCGATAAGTAGTATTCAATAGATTTGTTCCATCTAACACAAATTGAAGACGTTGCTTTGTTCGTGTTTCCTTTGATAAACCGATCGACGCATTCAACAAAAAATAACCTTTAGGTGGTTCAACATAGTCGGTGTTCTTTGGTACACGATGCTGTTTAAAGACATTTAATCCTTCTAACTCTGCAAACCAGGACCATTTTTTATTCCGCAAGGTTGTTCCTAAATGAATACGATTCGTTAAACGATTCGATGGAATTCCATAAACTGGAAGCTTTGTGTCTAAATCGTTCGCAAGGAGATAATTTGCTTGAATCGTATAAGAAATCCATTTTTTTAGTGGAATTTCTAACTGCCCATTCATACCACTCAAGCTAACGGTTGATTGTTTGTAGTAAAAAACAGGAAATGCTCCCACAATTGTCAATTGAGCGGGTAATTGTGGTTGTAGATTAATGTAACCATCAAAATAGTTCGTGAATATTGAGACATCTAGTTTCGCAAAACGCGATTTATATTGCATTCCAGCTTGTGCATTGTATACAATTTCTTTACGCATCGTTGCATTACCAACTTCAATAGCTGCCGCCCCATGATGTAAACCATCGCTGTACAATTCATTAATAGATGGTGGTCGCCAAGCTGTTGCCAAGTTCATTCGAACAATAACATGATGACCAATGATGCGTGAAGCACCGATAGAACTACTGAAATGTCCAAAATCACGCACTGGCGAAGTCAAAACAGTTCCTTCATATTGATAGATTTTTAATCGGGAAACATCGTATCGCACACCATAATCCAATTGCCATAATTCAGTTCGAAATTCACCAACATAGAATACTCCACCTTGCCATTTCTGGAAATTTGGAATGAAAAAACGTCCTGAATAGGCATTCTCTTGTTTAAAGGCACTTATTCCAACTATACTTTTCAACTTTTTAGAATGTTGAAAATCCGTCTTTACATCAACAGAAGTTGTCCACAGGTTTAATTCAAAAGCAGGTAAATCCAACGCCGCGATACTATCATTGTATGCTTTATGCAAATCATATTCTTGACGCAAATTATACTGATAACCAGCAATAACAGTCGTTTTTATTTTTTCGTTCCATTTATAATGAACAGCTAGACGACTCAATTGGTGCTGTACAAATTGTTTGGGTTTACCTAAAGAGTATGTAAAATAGCCCGAATCTTTTGGTTGTTCTGCCAGAAAAGCTGCATTTAAATCGGTTAAATTCCCGATATGTGAACCTGTGAAAATGCCTAAATTGGTAGTAAACCGAGAATAGAAAATGTCAGCCTCCAATCGTTTTCCCTTGTAACCCAAGGCACCACTGTAACTCGTTTCGTTCGATGCAGTGTTTTTGATAAAATAGTCAGGGGCAGTCTGTGTTCCGTTCATTCTTCCAGTTCCATGGATCCGGTAAGCCCATTTTTCAAAACGTTTCGGAGATCCCATAACCAATCCTGAAATCATTCCTGCTCTTCCATTCGATTGTGCGCTTAATTTTGTCCATCCATGCATTCGTTCACTATATGGTAAAACGTCTGGAGTCACTAAAACAACTCCACCAATTGCATCAGGTCCATATTGTAGACCACTTGCACCTTGCACCACTTCGAGGTTTCCTGCTAAATTGGGATCAATTTCTGGTGCATGTTCGCTTCCCCATTGTTGCCCTTCTTGCCGAATTCCATTATTCAGCACAACGATCCGATTGCTATGCATCCCGTTGATGACAGGTTTAACAATACTAGAACCTGTTTTTAGGACCGAAACACTCGGGATTCGAACGAGCTGTTCACCTAGTGAATTCCCTTTAATGGTTGAAAGGTCATTGACATCCAACTTAATTCCAGCTTGAGATTCTCGATTAAACCGATAGGCCGCAACGGTCGTTTCATCTAAATCAATTAAATGTGTTTCAATTTCAACAATAAAAACACCAGAAAATGGAAGTGTAACCGCTTGTTCAACTGGTTCGCAACCAAAATGGGGAATACAACGCAAAACGATTGTTCCTGTGCAAAGTTGTTTTAGTATGAAACTACCTGTACTATCTGCTTCTACCTGTTGTGCTTGATTTACAACAAACAATTTAGCAAATGGCACAGGATTTTTTGTGTGTTGGTCACGAACTAGACCAGTCAATGTTTGGGAACAATCCTGAGAATATCCAGCAAATAAGACGACTATGAACGTGCCCATGAATAAATACTTCATGTGCTTTCAAAATGATGTTAACAAAAAAACTGCTAAATCATTTGTTCAGGTGGACCACGAAGGGAAAGGGAATGTGAAGCATTTACTAGTGGTGATTCTGGGAGTACGTTTGTTAAATGATCATCAAGTAGATCGTTTTTATTGACCCCACTATTCTCCGGATTGAATAATAACGGTATATGTAAATCACAGACATAACATTTCTCTACACCTTGTTCAAATGCTTGTTTTGAATGATGCGTGTCTTTTTCAGTCTTAAAATGATTTTGATGCGAGCAATCATGCCAAAATGATTTTGGAACCAGCAACATAAAGAAGCTGACAACTAAAATCCATGAAATTGATTTACCCCACTTTTTAGACATGCATCAAAAATAGAGCAATATTATCTGAATTCAAACTAAATGATGATAGTTCTGAATAAGAACCTTAATAAATTATTGATTTAATCTACCAAAATCAGTAGATGACTCAAATAAGTCGTAGTTGGATTACTTTTTCAATCCGTTCTCTTTGAGACATTTGATCACCCGTTTATCGTGCTTGGCACGTTCTTCTGGTGTTGTATTGGGTGTAGTTGTTAATTCTTTGCATTTTGAATCAACATAGTCCCAACGAGCCATCAATTTTTCTTCTTGTTTCGGCGTTAACTTCTTCTCAAATGCATCATTAATGGAATCATTAGCCACCACACAAGAGCAAAAATCCCATTGTTCACCAAACTTTTTTACAATTTTAGCATGATTTTCTTTTTGATCTTTGGAAGTAGTAATAACAGTATCACGTGCCATGGCATTCGTAAGATCGTCCACTTTCGTTACAACAGTATCCTTTTTATTTTTAGAATCACAATTCTTGCATTTCTCATTTGAACCACAAGATACAAGGAACAATAGTCCAGCTACAAACAGTATAAATTTCATTCTTACCATCGTTTTAAGGCATACGATGACAAATATATGATTGTTTTAAGAATTAAAACAATCTGTTGAAAATTAAAAGGGATTGATTATTCATTCATGTGTGCTTTCTGCAAATTTAGTATTCTGGAAATGGAATAAGTACCATCGTGTAGGGGTAAGAATTGTTTTTTGGTCGCAAAACAACTTTAGTCCTCGTGATGAATAGAATTTCAAAAAGCCATTCTTTTTTTCCAATTTGAAATCCAAATTCATTGGTTGTTTTATCCATCCAATAATACGATTTAATTCCTGTTTTATCGCCAAACTCATGCACTCTATAGAAATAAGCATTGTGTGATTCATGAAAAACAATCATCTGTTTATACCGAAACCGCAAGGGAGTATAATCGTTTTTGTTGATTAATAATTTATCAACTAACCATACTTTGGATGAATTATCGTGCAAGAAAATATACGAATCCACTTTTTTCATGGAACCTTCTGAAGTGCAACCGAATAATAACACTACCACTAGGTAAATAAAAGGCTTCAACCTCCGCACTAAAAGAACATTTGATTGTTTTCTAGAATCTTCTTGATTTCTGGCGCCATTGAGTCAATGTACTCAGCTTTAATTAGATGAGGGGATTCTTGTCCACCTTCCTGAATTGCTTCACACAATTTGTATTCATACTGCGCACCATTCCATTGAAATAAACAATTATAGTAACTCAATGTTCCGCCAATATTATCCGCAAATCGGATAACAAGATCTTGATAACCTGTTTTTGAAGGGCGAAATTCTATTATATTCCCATTAAAACCATTCAATTTTGTTAATTGATCTCCTTCTCGTTGGAAAATAAGAATTCGGCGCAATGGGAAATCATTCACACCTGCTTTGATCAACAAAATAAAACCATTCTTTAAAGAAGTTTTCTCCGACAATTTAAAAAATTTGAAAAACTTCGGACTACATGACGGATGTTTTTCATCTGTATCATTTTTTGCCGATGGGTCACATAATTTCAATTCTTTCAATAAATCAATTTCCTCTCCAGAACTTGTAAACGTATTTTCATTAAAATCCGTACTAATCGTGTTCACGACAGGTTGCTTTGAATGATGCGGTTTAAAAGGATGATCTTCAATATCTTCTTCACACGATGAAAAGCATATCGCGAACAAAAACCCAATTCCAATCAAAAAAATTAGTTGTTTCATACTCTTATTAATTCACTATTTATTGAAAGTTACATTAATGGAATACACTAGTGCTTTTCACCATTGCATCACTAAATGCTATCGAATTGATGCCAGTTTCTATCCCATTTTTATTAAACCAATCTAGCATGATTTCTGTGGGCATATTTCCGGTTAAATCATCTGTTGCCATTGGACAACCGCCAAATCCTTTGATTGCGCCATCAAAATAACGACATCCACTTTCATACGCAGCTTTTGTTAATGCCATTGCTCCTTCGCGAACTGTATGCAAATGTGCACCAAATTTCACTTCAGGCAATGCTGGTATAATGGTTGAAAAAAGGGACGTAACCAATGCTGGATTTGCAGCACCAATTGTATCTGATAATGCCAATTCTTTTACATCAAATGTTTCGTGTAGTCGACAACTCCAATCAATCACCAAATCTGCATTCCAAGGATCGCCATAAGGATTTCCAAATCCCATTGACAAATACAGTACTAATGATTTTCCGGATTTAATACATTGATTTTGAATAAATTCAACCCTTTTTAATGAATCTTCAATTGAAGCATTTGTATTCCGTTGTTGGAAGGTTTCAGAGATAGAAAATGGGTATCCTAAAAAATCAATAACATCATATTGAACTGCTTCTTCTGCTCCGCGTTCATTGGCAACAATTGCCAACAATTGAGTAGCTCCTTTAGCATTCATCAAATCCAACACTTCTTTTGTGTCACGTAATTGCGGAATAGCTTTAGGAGAAACAAAACTCCCAAAATCTAGGCGATCAAACCCACAAGTTAAAAGCGCATTCAAATAACTAGCTTTTAATTCTGTAGGTATCCATTCGTGAATTCCTTGCATGGCATCACGTGGGCATTCAGTAAGAAACACACGATTTTCTGTCGTTTTCATAGCGAATTAATTTAACTTCATTCGTTGTGCTAAAATAGCTTTATTGATTCGTTTTGCAATGGCAGGCCCTTCATAAATAAAACCGGTATACAATTGTACTAAACTAGCGCCAGCAGCTAACTTTTCCAATGCATCTTCAGCAGAGTGAATACCACCTACGCCAATGATGGGGAACTTTTTTCCAGAATGATCAGATAAATAGCGAATCACTTCAGTAGATCGTTGAGACACTGGTTTTCCTGAAACTCCACCGGCTCCAATTGCTTCAACACGATTTTTTGCCGTTTTCAATCCGCTGCGGTCAATCGTTGTATTTGTAGCAATAACACCTGCAATTCCTGTCTCCGCAACGATTTCAATAATATCATCTAATTGTGAATTGGTCAAATCTGGAGCAATCTTCAAAAAAACAGGTTTTGAAGATTTTATTTCCACCTTTCGATTCATGATTGTATTGAGCAATTCCAATAAGGGTTTTTTGTCTTGTAATTCACGTAGATTAGGAGTATTAGGTGACGACACATTCACCACAAAGTAATCAATGTGAGGTTCTAGTGCATTATAAGCAATCAGGTAATCCGAAGTAGCATTTTCATTCGGTGTAAGTTTGTTTTTACCAATATTTCCACCAATAATACATTCTGGTTTTAATTTTTTGAGCCGCTCAACAATAGCATCAACTCCATCATTATTAAAGCCCATTCGATTGATGATTGCTTCATCTTCAATCAAACGGAACAACCGTGGTTTAGGGTTTCCATCTTGAGCGAGTGGCGTAACTGTTCCTATTTCAATGAATCCGAATCCACAAGCAGCCAATTGATTTACTAATAACGCATTTTTATCAAAACCAGCTGCTAACCCAACAGGGTTTGGGAATACAATACCTGCCACCTCAGTTTTGAGTAACTCATGGGTTGGCGCATACATTTTTTTCCAAATGGGTTTCACAAGAGGAACTGCCAGCCAAAACCGAATTAACTTAAAAGTGAAATAGTGAACTTTTTCTGGATCAAAACGAAAGAAGAACCATTTTAGAATCGGATACATATTGAAGATTTCGTCAAAGGTAAAAACACAAAACGAGGTGACCAATTATGATCACCTCGTTTTGAAAGATATTCAGAAAAAAATTAGAATTTCGCTCTGTACTTCGGTTTTCCGAAGCGAATATGTGGACCGCGACCAGCAGAACTGTAAGTAAGGTTGCGGTAAATTGTTAAATTAACGTAGAACAAAGCATCATTTTGTTTGTCACCACGTTGCTGACCAGCATTAAACCAACCTGTATTTTGTACAGAAGGATTAGCAAGAGCAACAGCTTCAGGCCCCACTTCCGCAGCTAATATTGCGGGATCGTAATAGGTACCATGAACATCATCTATGTAATCAGAGAATGTTTTTACATAAGTAGCCTCTAGACCAATTCTCCAAAAACGATTGATTCCCATACGCACACCAACTCCAAAAGGAATAGTTGCTGTAACTGGCAAATATTCTTCTGCACCACCATCTAAACCTTGACCTTCAGTTTTCAGCGGACGCAAAGCAGTCCATGATCCTTGATATTTTGCCTTCGGGTTAAAATACATGATTCCAATCCCTGTAAAGAAATACAATTGCTCATTGTGATCTTTGAAACCTCTTAAACCTGGGATATTGAAACGACGACCAATTTTCTCGTTTGCCAAAACAATTATCTCAATACGTTGAGATAAGTTAATAACTGGTGAACGGAAGTGTAGATTTCTACTATTTCGAATAATGTCGGTTGTTTTAGCATCATTACCACGCAACATACCAAAATTCAACATGGTAGTTGTGGCATAATATGGATGAAAACGGTAACGGTAACCGATTGCCCCACCCCAATTGGTAGAAGGAAAATCGATATCCTTTAAACTGTAGTCAGTTCCTATTTGATTTGCACCTCCTAAATCTCCTAAGAAACTAGTGGCACCAAGACCAATGATCAATTCTTTCTTATTCATTGACCAGTTGCGCTGTGTATTAAAATTCGTTGGTTGTGCTAATGCAACATTAGCAACGAAAGTAATAATAGCCAAACTTGTAAATTTCATCCTCACTTGTGTAGTTTTATTCACTGCGCTAAATTAGGTGTTTATCCTTAATTTACAATACGAAGTTCTTTCTTTTTTTTAAAAAGCAATTGTTAATGAATATTTTAACAGTTTGAATGAACAAAAAAAACACCCGCACTGGGCGGGTGTTTAATTTTATGCAGCATATCGTTTCTTATAAAAGTGTATGCGCAACTTTTCTACTGCTCTGAATGTTTTGACTTTAGCATTGTTCTCTGTTAAGCCTAACTGATCACCTATTTCTTTGAAACTCAATTGTTCAAAAAAACGCATCTCAATGAGTTTTAATTGATCTTGCTTCAATTCTTGCAAGGCTTTCAGTAAACGAGATCGATTGATTTCACCTTCACTTTGATCGATGAATAACTCATCAAACGAAGCAATTTGAAGGTTGTCCATTCGAACCGTTTTAGCAGATTGTTTTTCACGAAATTGCTGATACAATTCACTTTTAGCTATACGATACAGCCATGAACCGAATGGAACACCTCTGAATTCGTACTGACCTAAATTTTTAATCGCTTTAACAAACACCTGAGATGCAATATCGTGCGCGATTTCAGGGTCGTCGCTGCGTTGTAAGAGATACCGAAGGATTGGAGTATAATACTTTCGGTAAAGGGGGTCAAACTTTGTCGGGTCGGACTTTGCTTGAATCACCCACAGCTGCTCCTCCCGGAGAAGATCCGGGGTTTGATGGAAATAAGGATTAACTGACATGGTTTATTTGGATTTTGGGTTTGCATAATTGGGTAATTGGAGAGTTCTATATGTCTAATTTAACGCTTTTAATCGATGATTATTACACAACAATCAATCATTACGTGTTTTTTAACATTTGACCAGTCATACAATTTTATGTAAAATCTACCAAACCACTAGATTTTACTGGAATTCCTTCAAATAACTTGTGTCTGTTAATGCTTCGAAAAAATTTAATAAATCTTTTCGTTGTTGGTCGGATATTGTAAAAGCAGTGACTTTTTTGGACTGATTTGGGTGTTTCGACCCGCCTTTTACATAATGATCAAGTACCTCATTGAGGGTTTTTATACTCCCATCGTGCATATAAGGACTAGTGAGAACCAAATTTCTTAAACTAGGCACTTTAAACAAACCTATATCACTTTCCAGATTATTGATTCGATAACGTCCTTGATCTTTTCCGTAATCTACATACAAACCATTATTCTCCGTTGAATAGGTTGTGAAATGTGGTCCTGGATGACATTCAATACAATACAATTCATCTGAGAACAGACGCAAACCTCTTCTCTGAGAAACTGTCATTGCTAGAGAGTCACCAGCCAAGTAGCGATCATACGGGCTGTTTTGCGAAACTAAACTACGTTCAAATGCAGCAATGGATCGTGTTAGCACCCAAGGATCAAAAGATCGATTAAAAATACGTTTGGCTGCTGCTTCATATTCAGGAATAGCACGCAATTCTTTGATTAATTGCAGCATATTGGAAGCCATTTCACTATGTTCTTGAATAGGGACAATGACTTGCATTTCAAGCGTTTTTAATTCGCCGTCAAACATTATGCTTGGTAGATAAGCACTGTTAAGTATGCTTGGAGCGTTTCGCTCGGTATGCTGTCCTCCTACTCCATCGCTGATTGCTTTTCCATCAGTAAATGCTTTTTCAGGAAAATGACAATCAACACAAGCCACTGTATTATCATTGGAAAGTCGTTTATCAAAAAAGAGTTTTCTTCCTAACGCTATTTTTTCTGCTGTCATTGGATTGTCAGCAGGAAATGGAATAGGACCTAAAGTCAATTTAGAAGACTGTGTACACTTACTAGCTGTTAATACAACCAATGCACTTATTAAAAAACAAAATGGTAAAAATGTTCTTCTACTTATTAAGGAGTTATCCATCTAGCAGTTCCAATAACACTGTTTTTATCTGTGAAAAGCTGTAGAAGATGCATTCCGGCAGTAAGGTCAGTGAAACTTAACTGATGATCTAGGCAATTTCCTTGTTGAATCAATTTACCTTCAGCATCGATGAGACGATAAGAACCCACATCTGCATCTTCCCATGATACAAGAACACTAGCATCTAATTGGGCTACACTCAATTCAATTGCATCCTGCCCGATGATAGAGGCTGTAGCTGGTGAAGTGAAAACTGGATAGGATTCAACGTTATGCATTACTGTAATATTCAAACCATTACTACCATGTAAAATACCAGTTGTAGCGGGATTTGTCCCTCGCAACCATTCATCTACATGACATAAAAGCACAATTTGACGTTTGTTACCAGGATAAACAGTAGCTGTCGTCAATACTTCAGTAAAAGGAGTGTTTAGATCACCCAGACAATTCAACTCATAAGGAGCTTCAGTAACGCCATCATTGTCTGTATCGCCTTTACCATTCATGATCATGTGCATATATCCAGAAGACCATCCCCAGTGCATACTAGGATCTTGAAAAGACAATGCATCACCTTCAGGATATTGAGAAATATCTAAGTGATTCAAATATTCAGGAACTCCCACTTGAAAACGAATTCCTTCAACGTTTGTAATATTGAAATCACCAAAGTAAATTTCTGGAGCATTGTAATTCACATAAAAAACTTCATTGGAATCAAGCACCAAAACTTGATTTCCATCATGAATGATCTCAACTCTTGAAACGTAAAACGCCATCGCATGAACTGAATAATTGATTCCGTTCGCTGCAGGAATTGCTTCATCTAATAAAAATGACTGATTTCCATTTTGGAAAACAAACTTCGTATAAATTGGATTTTGTGCTTTAACTGATCCAACTGTAAGTAAAAGGAGGAAAAACCCCGTTAATTTTTTCATCATAGTCTTAGTCTGTTTGGCTAAAATACATCATTATCTTTAAAATGAGACCGAAGGATTAATGAATAAATTGCAAGAATGATCGGTAAAGTTGGAATGCTAATCATTCAACTCCAACAACATTGCCACTTCATCGGTACAAGATAATCTGAACAGAAAGTATTCGGATTCGATTCATTCCGTTATTTTTGCTCCTATGAAAACGTCAATCCAAGCTGTGATATTTGGGATTTTTATTCCTACTCTCTCTTTTTCTCAACAATCTTTTGAAACAATGAAAGCACCTGATGCTCCGCAAACACCTACTGTTCTTGAAAAACATGGACATCAGCGTATTGATCCTTATTTTTGGATGAATCAACGTGATTCAAAACCTGTTATGGATTATATCCAGCAAGAAAATGATTATTCGGCAAGTTACTTTAAGGCTATTAATCCATTGATTGAAAATTTAATGACCGAATTCAATCAGCGTATTGATCCCAATGAAAAAAGTGCTGCTATTGAACACAATGGTGTCATTTATGTTTGGGAAAGTCGTGAAGGAAAGGATTACAGACGTTTAATGATTCCTAAAACGGCTGGAGAAATTTTGTTTTTTGATGAAAACGAGCGTGCAGCTGGTCATGAATACTATGGTTTAGGAGATTGGTCTAATTCACCAGACAATTCACTTTTGGCGATTAGTGAAGACATTGTAGGAAGAAGAAAATACACCATTCAATTTCGCAACAATGCTACCAACAAGTATTTAAAGGATAAAATCACGAATACAGATGGTTCAATTGTTTGGGCGAATGACAATAAGACCATTTTCTATGTAAAAAAGGATGAAACAACTTTGCGTGAATTTCAAGTTTACAAGCATGTACTGGGGACTTCGCAGCAAAAAGATCAGTTAGTATACCAAGAAAATGACGAACGATTCTCCGTTTTCATCACTAAAACGTTTGACAAAACATTGATTGCGATCTATAGTCAAAGTTCCACTTCTTCGGAAGTATCACTTATTGATGCCAACAAACCAACCGAAAAACCATTTGTATTTCTTACGCGTGAAAAAGATCACCTCTACCAACTAGATCATCACGATAATGGCTTTTATATACTCAGCAATTGGGAAGCACCGAATCGTGCATTGCGTCATAGCGCAGGAAAACCAACTTCAATTGCGGCATGTGAAATCATTCGAGCACACGATCCAGCTGTTTATATTGATGGTTTTATTGCTTTTAAAAATCACTTGGTAATACAACAACGCAAGCAAGGTTTAACGAGTTTCTTCTACGGTGATCCGCGAGGAGTTGCCATGAAAGAGGTTAGCATTAATGAAGCTGTTTATGAAATAGAATTTGGTGGGAATGACAACTACAACGCTTCGCATTTCAATTACAGTTATAACTCGTTGACAACTCCGCCTTCTATTTATCGTTTTGACATAGAAACAACAAAAACCTCGCTTGTTTTCCAAAAATCATTGATTGATCCTAACTTCAAGGCTTCCAATTACCAAAGTGAGCGCGTTTGGGTGACAGCAAACGATGGAACAAAAATTCCTGTATCACTTGTCTATAAAAAGGGAACTGATCTGAAAAAAGCACCGATGTTATTGTATGGATACGGTTCGTATGGTGTTACTATTCCAGCTAATTTCAGTCCTTATCGTTTGAGTTTGCTTGACCGTGGATTCGTCTATGCCATTGCGCATGTACGTGGTGGTAAATTTCTAGGCGAATCATGGTACGAAGACGGAAAGTTACAGCACAAACGTCATACATTCACTGATTTCATTAATTGTGCAGAATGGCTATCTATGAAAGGCTATTGTGATCCAACAGCTATTTATGCGCAAGGCGGAAGTGCTGGCGGTTTATTAATGGGTGCAATTACGAATATGGCTCCGTATTTATTTAAAGGAGTTGTAGCTCAAGTACCATTTGTTGATGTCGTAACAACGATGTTGGATGAAACGATTCCACTTACTGTTGGAGAATATGAAGAATGGGGAAATCCCAACGAAGCTGAAAGTTATTGGTACATGTTGAGCTATTCACCTTACGATCAAGTGAAAAAGATGGACTATCCTGCAATGTTAATCACGACTGGCTATCATGATTCTCAAGTACAATATTGGGAACCATTAAAATGGGTAGCGAAACTACGCGATTTAAATACAGGAAATCAACCTATTCTATTTGATTGCGCGATGAGTGCTGGTCATGGCGGCGGCTCTGGACGTACCACTGAAAGGCTCGAGATTGCCAAAGAACTTGCTTTCATCTTGCATGTTCAAGGGATACAGTAAACGATTTTTTAGTTGCGTATTACTTGTATTTATCAGTAATGCGAACAATGCGCAGAAAGATTCTACCATCTATGAGCGTTATGGGGAGAAATTTGTCTGGTATAGTGATCTTGGATTTAGCACAGCTCCAATAAAACTCAAGTACCCGTTTGAAAGCGGAATCGAACGAATCAAGTACAAAAACAACATGAGTGCCATTTGGGGACTCGGATTTTCATACAAATGGTTTGCCTTGCGATTAGGGATTACTATTCCCGGAACCATTCGTCCGCCTAGTCAATATGGACGAACAACGTATTACGATATTGGGTTTGATTTTTCGGTTAAACGTACTTTTTTTGATGTTGATTTTCACCAATATAATGGATATGCAATTAAAAACGCCTATCGTTGGAATGATTCACTCAATGGGTTAAAACCACATGATATTCGATCGGATATCGGAGCTGCTAGTTTTTCAATTAATTCGTGGTTTTTCAAAAACCACCACTTCAAAATGCAAGCGTTTCGCGGTAAAACAGGCGCATACAAAAAGGATATCCAAACCTTTTACTTAAAAGCAACGATGAATATTCATGGAGTTGGATCCAATTCGACTGAATCGTTGATTCCAATCGAACTCCAAGACAGTACACAAAGCAAAACACGAACTGTTGGTATAACCGCATTCGACATTGGTGTTGTTCCAGGAATGGCCTATGTAAAACGTTGGAATGCATTTCAAATCGGAATTATGGGAGGTGCTGGTTTGGTAATACAATCTAAATTTTATTCGTTAGATTCTTTAAGCCGTGGGTATTTGGGACTTGCTCCTCGTATTGATGTAAAATTCATCGCTGGATACAATCAACCGCGTTATTTTCTAATGTTAGTGACTGATTTTGATAATAAATCCATTCGTTTCAACAATCTAGTTTATCGACAAACCTTTTACAATATCAAACTTGTTGGTGGAATACGATTGGATCGAAAAAAGAAACAGAAAAAACCTAAATCGAACGACTAAATGGTTTAAAATCGGCTAAAAAATCTTCCAACTTATCAATTGTAACATGCTCCATCACAACAATTTTGTACCACTTAGGCGCATGATGATTATCCGGAATCAACCCATATTTCTGAACCAATTCAATTGGCACTCCTAATGCATTTAGCGTGATGATGTTTGAAAAAGGATTCCTGAAGAAGGAAACATTGTTCTCCATTAATCGGTCACTTAACCAATCTGCCCGTTTTTGTAGAATGTGCATCTTTTCAAACCAACCATGAAAACCATATTTAGCAAAAATCAACCAAATAGCTACAGCATTGGCGCCAGATCTGCTTCCAGAAATCGTGCAATCTTCTCCTAACACATAACTCGCTTCTTTTGTGGTAGCATATTTCATCCAGTCTTTACGAATGATAAAAACGCCCGTTCCATACGGAGCTTGAACGATTTTATGCGCATCCAACGTAAATGAAGTAATAGCTGGATTTTGAAATGATAATTCCGATTTTTTGTTGATAATTGGATAATAAAAACCACCATAAGCAGCATCAACATGCATTTTAAATTCTAATCCGTTTTTCATTAATGAATCGACATACATCGAGCAATCATCTACCGAACCAAACATGGTTGTCATCATATTCGCAACAACAATCACATAGTGAATCCCCGATGATTTTAATTGTGCAAGATGAGCATCTAACACCTCTGGCTGAATGGATCGTGTAGCGGTATCAACTGGAATGGAGCACAAAAGAAGCTGAAACATATCTGCACCTTTAGCCATCGAATAATGGCTGTCTTCTGAACAAACAATTGCTATTTGAGTTAAATCGGCTTTTTTCTCACGCATAAAATAATTGCGGTAAATCCAGATCGCTTGTAAATTCGCTTCCGTTCCTCCAGAAGCAATGTATCCATCATAGCTAGCTGTTTCCGCTTTCAAAATATCTTCTGCACAAATTGCAATCACTTCGCGCTCTAGTTCCTGTGTACCAGAAAAAAAGTTCTCAGAAGCTCCATCCGTATGACAACCAATATGATTCGGATTTTGAACCAATGTAGAAAGATAAGGTGCGTCATGAACAAAACTTGCTTCTTGGGAAAACACTTTATCATCCAAATAAGAACCTGGTAGACCAATAATAGATTGATTCGAATAATTGATATTCTCAGATAAAGCACCAAATACCCGATGATTGATCGCTTCTTGCGTTTTTTTCTTCCAAATCATCTTTTTTTTACAAAAGAAGACGATTTATGATGGCTAAAAAATGACTTTGGTTGTGTTTTGAATGAATAGACTGAGGTTTTACCATTTTATTTGTTAGGTTTAGAACTAAATGAATCGTACTTCTAATAAATACAACCATTGGTTTAAGAACTATTTACGAGGACTCGTTCTTTTTATGCTTCTTTATATCCTTATGCATGTATTATTGCACCTTACTTATAAGGTCTTTTTTTTTGATGAAAAGTATACCGATAAAACGTACATTAATGAACAAACCGTTACCGAAGCAGTGGCATATCTGAACTTTTACTTTGTATATATGGCAATTGGCTCATTATCAAGTGAACTTTTGTTGATCATTCTGCCATTTTTCAGGAAAAGAAGAAGTCCCTGGTTGGTCGCTTCAATTTCAATAATTCCAATTAATTTCTTCCTAATTGGATCTGTTCTTCGTTTTTTAAGACAACTAATGAACTATTTTGATCGACCTATTAGTGTATTATTTTTGGTAATCGATTTAGCACTAATTGTGTTCGTAGTGATTTATTTTTTCAGGTTAACATCAACAAGAGAAAAGAAAATAGCGAATTCAAAGAATCTGTTAGATTTAGAAGATAACTTAACACATTAATGAGTTTATTCCCCTTATTCATGCCTATCTTAGTGAAATGAAACAACTCATCGCCATATTCGGAACTGCTGCAAGTTTATTAGGAAGTATTCTCTTATTTAAATCTTCAACAAATATAGCAGCTTTGGCTTTTGGACTACTCTTTTACATAACACCATTCATCGCGCTAATCGTCTATTATTTGTTTAAACTGGCGTGCATGTACAAAAAGCTTTCTGTGTTTTTAGTAAGCCGAGCAAATCTATTGAGTGCATCATTTAGTGTGATTATCTTGTTTTTGATCCAGTTTTACGACAAACTCTATTTAAATGATTTTGTCTTTAATTTATTCGTGTTCGCGCTCTCTTGGGCCTGGAGTTCATGGTGTTTAGTGGCTGAAAATTATTTTATTTCACGTAAAAATCAGTCAAATCAACAACTATAATCATCTGTGTCCGTGCTTTACTTGTCACTTCGGTAAACGATATTGACACTAAAATAGCATTCAAATTACATTTAGTCAGTTTGATTCAACCATTTTTTAATCTTCAAAATTGCTACTTTTATTAAGTATGAATATTTAGCTTACCATTAAACAAATTCAATGAAATCAATATTTCAAACCATTCTATTTCTAGTGGTAACGACTACTTGCCACGCTCAAATGGATTTTGTAAGCAATAAAACCATTCTTCCGACTAAATTGACGAACAACACAGTTGAAATTAAAGTCGAGCAATATAATAACGATTCATTAACTGCTGAATTTAATTTCCTAACGGCTCATTTCAATAAAAATAATCAGCTAAAAAAAGTAACCTGCCATAAAAGAATCACCCAAGAATACTACTATTTAATTCTACCCTCAGAAAAAAAATATACCTATAGAAACCATAAGAGAATAATCAAAATGAATAGTGAATTCAATGGACGTAGTAAATCCATTGATTACTTCAACGATAGTTCCATGATTCAACAAACATACATCAAGCGAGGTGGATTTAAATGGATCAGATCTGCGCATCGAAAAAAACACTTTGAATGGACAAGAAAAAAATTCATTACTTCCTATTCTTATGATACATTAACCAATACACTCAATAAAAGTGATGAATTGGGGAATAACGTTTATAGCTCAGTATTTGATCAACACAACCATTGTATTAAAAAATCCTATTTTTATCAAGGTAAGGTTTCTTGGGTTCAATACTATACATACGATTCATTGAGTAACATGATCGAAATGGTTGAGATCCATGAGAATGATCAAGTTTTATGGCGAATAACAAATGAATACGACGCTGAGAATTTATTGATTTCTAACAAGCACTTCGCTTATGGCGACACGTTATTTTCTCAAATAAACTTCACTTATAAAAATAAAGTGTTGCAAATACGTGAAGACCTTGATTTTAAAGGCAACACTAAAACACTATATTATTACAGTTATCGATAATAAAAACGAATCCAATTTCTTTACCTATTATGAAACTCGCTATGGTGGATGGTGAAACTTACATCTGAATTATTTAGTAGATATTATTTAAACACTAATGATCATAACTAATCACGCGCGTTACCTTCCAACCTTCAGTGGTCTTTTTCCAAATCATGGTGTTCTTAAATGTTCCACAATCGTCTTTACCTTTTTCTTTGTGACAAAATTGGTGAAGACAGGTCTCAATGGCTCCATATTCGTTGATTGGATAAACCTCTAAACTACCTGGGACAATTTCACGTCGCAATCCGGTTTTTTGATTGTTCTTGAAAAGGTTTTCAAAACCTGTTGTAGTTCCAGCATAATCAGATAACCCGCCCTTGTCATGATAAAATTCAAGGTCTTCTGAAAAATAAGACATTAACTTGCTTGAATTGTGTTCATTAAAAGCCGCAAACAACAAACTATCTTGGAGTTGAATCGCTTGAAACAATTCTTGAGAAACTGGAACATACGTTGACTTTTTTTCCTGAACAACTTTAGGACTTTCTGAACACGCTTGTAAGCATACGATTAAACTCAATGGAACCCAAAAAAGCTGTTTCATCGCAAGATCAATTTAGAGTAATAACTACTAATGAATCAAATGCGATACCTACTCGCATGAACAGGAATGGGCCAGTTATCCCGAATATCGCCCAATTTTTCAACCAAGGGATCAAATAACAAAGCATTCGCATGTTGAGACAATTCAGCAAAAGGTATCAATTGTATCGTTTCATTTTCTTCCACAACCATATAAAGGCGATTGAACCAGTCAATGTTGTGTTGTTTGCCTAATTCTCTGAGAAAACGTGTTTGGCTGTCAATGGAGCAACCGCTTGCACCCGCTTGCGATTCATCTAACGCGATGAGCAATTGAAAGTCGTTTAACCAAGCTCCAGTTGCTTTTAATGCTGTTCCATGAGCTGCCCATTGATCTAAAAACGCCAAAATGGGAGTTGCTAATTCACGTTGTTCTGCATCAGCTACTGCGCGATTTGCCGTATAAATCCAAATTCTGGATGAGTCGGGAAATTGATCGAGTTTCATGTTATAATTCTGCTGCGTTAGCAATTAATTCAGCAACATCCAATACCGCAATTTCGTGCTCTTTATTGAAGTTTTTGACACCATCTGTCATCATGGTATTGCAGAAAGGACAACCCGTTGCAATAATGCTTGCATTGGTACTCAAAGCATCTTCCGTTCGTTCAACATTGATTTCTTTGTTGCCTTTTTCTGCTTCTTTGAACATTTGTGCACCACCTGCTCCGCAACACAAACCATTGGTTTTGCAACGTTTCATTTCCACTAATTCAGCATCCAATTTTTCAATCAACAAACGTGGTGCTTCGTACACATCATTCGCACGACCTAAATAACACGGATCGTGGAACGTTATTTTTTTTCCTTTGTAAATTCCTCCACCTTCGATCGTCAATTTTCCTGTATTGATTAAATCTTGGATCAATTGTGTGTGGTGAATAACTTCATATTTCCCGCCCAATTCTGGATATTCGTTTTTCAAAGTATTAAAACAATGCGGACAAGCAGTAACAATGCGTTTGACTTCATAACCATCCAACACTTGAATGTTCATCATCGCTTGCATTTGGAACGTGAATTCATTCCCAGCACGTTTTGCAGGATCGCCTGTACAGGATTCTTCTGCACCCAAAACCGCAAATTTCACGTTACAATTGTTCAAAATCTTCACAACTGCTTTCGTGATTTTCTTAGCACGATCGTCGAAACTACCCGAACAACCGACCCAAAATAAAATATCTGGAGTTTCACCTGCGGCCATCATTTCGGCCATTGTTGGTACGTGGAGATTGCTCATATTTTACTTTTCAAAAACCTGAATACTTACTGTTTCTTCCACCAAATCGGTGAATTTTCCTTCAAAACGGGTTGCACGAACAATGTGGTTATCGATCCAATGGTAATTTCCTCCGCGTGGTTTGCCCATCAATAATCCATGCCAGTGAAAACCATTGTCCGCTAACCATTTTTCTGTTACAGCACGGTGTTCTTCAACACGAGATGTGAAAAAAGTAATGATGTGGCCTTCGTCAAACCATTTATTGATCGTAACCAAAGCATCTGGATACAAACCTGCTGTTTCCATACGTTCCGGTTCTTCATTGGGAATGTCTTCGCAAACGGTTCCGTCAATATCAATGAGGTAGTTCTTAATGTGATCTGGAAGAATGGGCGATAAATGTTTCCCGTTTTCAACTAAATCAATCAGCTCAGGGCTCTTACTCATGTTCGTTTGTTTAAAGAAATCTAATTAATCTTCGTGAATCCAATTTCCGCGATCTGCTGGCGAAAACTGCCAAGGCGCTCCATTGTTTTCAATATTGGTCAACATTCCGGTTAACTCAGTTGGCATTTTGGATTCTTCCATCACCAAGAAACGACGTAAATCAATGATTATGGCAAGTGGGTCAATATTTACTGGACATTCCTGCACACATGCATTACATGATGTACATGCCCAGATTTCTTCTTCTGTGATATAATCTCCTAATAATGCTTTACCATCATCGTAGTCTTTTCCATGTTTACGGAAATTATCCCCCACTTCCATAAGACGATCACGGGTATCCATCATGATTTTACGTGGCGATAGTTTTTTACCTGTAATATTGGCTGGACAAGAAGAAGAACAACGTCCACATTCTGTACAGGTATACGCATCCATTAAGTTTTTCCAAGAAAGATCAGTTACATCTTTTGCTCCAAATCGTTGCGGAACAGTGTCTGTTGCTGGAGCAGCATACGGATCAGCAGTTGGATCAAGCATTAATTTAACCTCACTCGTAACTGCTTCCATATTGGTAAGTCGACCCTTTTTCTCCAAATTGGAATAATACGTGTTTGGAAATGCCAATAGAATGTGAAAATGCTTGGAATATGGCAAATAGTTTAAGAAAGCGAAAACAATTCCAACATGTCCCCACCAACCAATGCGCTCTAATAGATGTAAGGTTGCGACATCCATTCCGTTGAAAATATTCCCGCCAATTAACGAAGAAATCGTGAAACCAAACGAACCTGTTGTTTCTCCTACATGTGAGGCACCTTGCAAGTACAATGCTTCATCAGCTCCATTCATGGTGAAGATGAACATGACTAACAAAAATTCCCCCAATAAAATGAGATTCGCATCTAAGCTTGGGAAACCTTTTAATTCAGGCATTTGAAAACGAGCAATGCGCATGATATTTCTTCGCGCTAAAAAAGCAAAAGTTGCAATCAATGCAAAAAGTGATAAAATTTCAATGAAGCTAATCATGAAGGTGTAAAATCCTCCTAATGAACTATGAAAGATGCGGTGATTCCCAGAAACACCATCAGCAATGATTTCAATTAACTCGATTTGTGTAATGACAAACGCTGCATAAATTGCTAAGTGCAATAACGCAGGAACTGGACGTGCAAACATTTTTTTCTGTCCAAGCGCTACTAAAAGCATGGTTTTCCAGCGTTCACCTTTGTTATCAGAACGATTAACATCGCGACCGAGGTTAATGTTGTAACGAATCTTCCAAATGTTCCTGCCAAAAAATCCAAAACCTGCCAAGCAAATGACACTAAAGACAATAGAAGCTACCATAATATTAGTTTAGTCGGGAATAGAATCCAATAGTTTACGTAATTTTCTTTCATCAGAACCAGACAACTGAGCACCTTTCGATTTTGCACCTAGAACGGAGAAATGAATGTAACGTTCAGGATGCAATTGAAGGTCATTGACCAAATCTTGCAGTTCTTTATTGGTATTAACCAATTCATTGTACAATTGTTCATCGTGCAATAATTTCCCTAGCGTTCCTTCGCCTTTATTCGCTGCATCCAACGCATCGTTTAACTTCTGAATTGTCTTATGCGCATCTTCCACTACACCTTTGTAGTTAACCGTCAGAAGGTCGTCTGAGATCTTTTTCGTATTCCCAATAATTCCAGCGATTTGCTCATTACTAGCTCGGAGATTTGCAGAAATACTTTCTACATTACTCATGATTTTGGCAAGCTTTGCTTTCTCCGAAACAACCAATCCTTCTACTTCAACAGCGACGTTTCCGAAACGTTTAATGGCAATCTGGATTTCAATCATCGATGATTCAATCTCAGAAGTTGCTGTGGTGTCCCAAAAAGCACTGATGGAAGTCACTGTACGATCAACTGTACTGATTAATTCCTTGAATTTTTGAATAACGGGATCAGCATACGTTTTTAATTGAGTAAGTAAATCTTCGTCTACTTCACCTTGAATGCGTTCACCTTGTTTATAGAAACCTTTTGAAAGATCAGAGCGAAGATCCAGAATAATTCCTTTGGTCAATGGGTCAATTGAACCAATCAAGACTTTAGAACCACGCGGAATTCGAATCTTATCGTCTTGGATGGTAAATCGCACTTTTACTTTAGACAGTGAATCTTCAGTTCCTACATAGTCAACGGATAATACTTTACCAATGGCAACACCATTGACATAAACCGAAGTTGCAGGTGCTAAATTCCCTGAATTGGGGAAATAGGCTATGTATTCGTCATCACCACCAAAAAAACTATTCCCTTTCAGGAAGTTAATTCCCGCAACGAGTAATCCGATAGCAAGTAAGGTAATAATTCCAGCTTTTAATTCTTTTGGAAGTTTCAAAACGCTTATTTTTCTGCTAATTTAATAGCTTTTTCTAAACTAATACGCTCTCCATTTTGAAAAGCTACAACAAATGCATTTGAAAAGCCTTTCTCACGCAATTCATTTTTGTATTTATTGGCAGCAGCAAGATCATTTTCAAACGAACCAATGGTGTATTTATACAAGTTATCTTGCTTATATTCAAACACAGATAGTCCCTTGAATCTTGCAGAAGATGTTGAAACTTTTGTATCGGAGGTTTCTACTTGTACTCGGAAAATAACTTTGGAACTTACTTCTTTTTCTGCTTCTTTTTCTTTGTCAACAGGATTAATTGGTGTTGGTTTACCTGTCGTCGTTTTTTGATCTACACCTTCCAACTCACTTTTGTATTTTTCAAAAGCAGTAAACATTGCATTCGCCATTTTACGTTGGCCTGTAGAATCTGCTAAGAATTTTTCTTCATCAGGATTGGTTAAAAAACCTGTTTCGATCAAAACACTTGGCATGGTTGTTTTATAGAGCACTAAAAATCCAGCTTGTTTGACACCACGATCAAATCGACCCAAACTTTTAAATTCCGCTTGTAGTTTTCCTGCAAATGAAATGGATTGATCTAAGAAAACAGATAATTGTAATTGGCGTGCAATGATGGCATCGGGTGACATATCGAAATCTTTGTATTTATCACCTTTATCATCTTCAAAATTGATGACGCTATTTTCACGATCTGCAATTTTTGCTTGAGCATCTGTTTTATGTAAACCTAATACAAATGTTTCGGTCCCATTTGCTGTTGCCGAAGCTGAATTAGCATGGATACAAATAAATAAGTCAGCATTTGATTTGTTAGCAATATGTGCCCGTTCATCTAATTCAACGAATACATCTTTATCGCGTGTATACACGACTTTAATTCCCGGATACTTCGCTTTGATTTGCTTGCCTAGCATCAATGCCATGGACAAACAAACTGTTTTTTCATGTGCAGAAGCTCCATGACAACCTGGATCTTTACCTCCATGTCCTGCATCAATAACAACTGTTTTGATGGTTTGCAGATCAACTTCGTCTCTCAATTCAACAGATCCGAATGAAAACAACAAGAGGATTGGCGCAAATGCCACAACCCATTTTAGAATACGAATGTTCTTTTCCATGTGCTTCAATTCTAGTGTAATTACCAATTATAAAGGTAATGCATACGTTATTAACAAAAAGGGAGCCATTCTTAAACTTTTCTTCTCTAAATTGTTAATAACTGTAGTTTTGAGTTACTAAAAGCTATTATAATGAATAACTCTTTCTTAGCTATACAATGCAGAAGTGTTAATTAGATACAATCAACGCAGGAATTATCTCTATTCGCAGGTAATTTTTTAGCTTTGCACTCGTTATTAGCACAAGTTGTTTTCAAATCGCTCTACATATAGTAAAAGAATGCACTTTTCGTGGATGAAATTGTGTGTGCTTTTGTGTTTTCTAAGTGTATTTGTTGATCAATCGGTTGCGCAGGTGGAGAAAAAGGACACTGTCGTGATGAACAGTACTGATTTAGAATCCATTATCACCTACACAGCTCGCGATTCCATCTACTCGGATTTCAAAAAAAAACAGATTCATCTCTATGGAAATGCGCATTTGAATTCCGAAGGCGTTGATATGAAAGCTGATTATTTGCTCATTGACTTGGGCAATAATGAAGTCTTTGCAACTTACACGCTCGATTCTTTGGGCAATAGAGTTGGTTCACCTGTGTTTGTACAAGATGGTGACACCGTTAGAACAGCAAGTTTGCGCTACAATTTCAAAACACAAAAAGCGTATATAAAAGAGGTTGCCATTCAACAAGATGAGTTTTACCTTTCAATGGAAGTGGGAAAACGTCAAGCAAACGGAGAAATTCATTTTGTTCACGGTAAATTCACCACATGTAATTTGACTGAACCACATTACCATTTTTTCCTATCAAAAGCAGTGATGGTTCCAGACAAACGAATCGTAACTGGACCAATGAATTTATGGATCATGGGCGTTCCTACTCCACTCGGCTTGCCATTCAGTGTGATTCCTCAACGAAAAGAACGAGAGAAGACCAGTGGATTTATTATGCCACAATTTACGGCCATTTCTCCTTATGGATTTGGTTTGCAGAATTTAGGTTATTACTTCCCTATTGGAGATCGGCTTCAAACGACACTCTATGGAACCATTTATTCTCGTGGAAGTTTTGGTCTCAATTCAAAAACGGATTATGCTGTCCGTTATAAATTCACAGGATCATTTGAAGGTGGTTATCAGTTTTTCAGAACAGGTTTTCCAAGCACTGATCATATCAATAATATCGTTGTAAGATGGAATCACCAACAAGATGCGAAAGCGAATCCAAAATGGTCATTCAATAGTGGCATTAATTTCAACTCGAACAGCACCAATAAACAAACGCTTAATCCACAAAACACACAATACTTTAACAACACCTTAAATTCCGATATTTATTTAGGCAGAAACTTTATTGGGAAGCCACTTTCAATGAATTTAAAAGCATCGATGCGTCAAAATTCAAGCAGTGGAGTTGTTTCGTTGAATAGTCCAGACTTTAAGTTGAATGTGACCCGATTTTATCCATTCAAACGCAAGAAAGTAGTTGGGAAAATTCGCTCCTATGAAAGCATTGGGATGACTTATTTCTTGGATGCAAGCAATCGTGCTGATTTTAAAAATGAAGTACTCTCCAACGGTGATTTTAAGACCATCGGAGAATCGTTTAGAAACGGAGCAAAACATTCTACCAGTTTACAATGGACGATCAATCTTTTGAAAAACACTGTTCGTTTTACACCTTCTGTCAATTATAGTCAGAAGTACAATTTCCAATCCATTGTGAAATCGGTTGATCAATTAACGGACACGTTAATTGTAGATTCTATCAGCAAAGGACTTTTTAGTCATTCATTTTCCTCAAGTGGTGCAGTAACAACGAATCTTTATTCTTATTATAAGTTCATTGGCAAACGGAAAACCGTGCTGCGTCACGTACTAACACCAACAGTTAGCTTTACTTATACGCCTTCTATTCAAGGAGCAATAAGTAGCTATGCCGATACAAGCGGAAAAGTCTTCGTATACTCACAACTGGAGAGAAGTGTGTATGCAGAGTCGTATTCCAAAAGTAGTGGACGTATTGATATTACCTTAAACAATAGTTTCGAACTCAAACAGCGAAGCGAAAAAGACACAGTTACAGGTTTCCGAAAATTGCGGATCATTGACAACTTTATTTTATCCACTTCTTATGATATTTTCAAAGATTCCTTAAACTGGAGCAACTTGAATATAGGGATGGTTATCAACCCAATCGATGTTTTTAATATCAATATCCGTGCTACTCACAGTTGGTATGCTTGGGATCCAACAACTGGTGTTTCCAATTCAAGTTACGCTGTAAATACGGGGCAAGGGATTGGTAGATTGACTGACGTCTCCGTTGCAACTAGTTGGACATTAACCTCAAAAGAAAGTCGAGATATTCTACAATCTCAACAACAAGAAATGAGTTCTGTTTGGAATCCACAGTATCAAAATTGGATGATAACACCTTCACAAATAGTTAGTTTCGCCATTCCATGGAAGTTAAGCTTTAATCACATTCTTTCTTACGGTCTCAATTCAGATCCTACGAAATTTGCATCACGCAAGTATCTACCTACCAATACCTTGAGCGTAACAGGTGATTTGACTTTAACTGAAAATTGGAAAATTACAGCCACCACGTATCTTGATGCAAAGTCAGGGAAAGTTACCAATACAAATTTGACACTTTACCGCAATATTCATTGTTGGAATGTGTTGTTTAATTGGACACCAATTGGAACCAATAAAAACTTTATGATTACAATTCGTGGAAATGGAAGTGCATTGAGTAATGCGCAGTTTAAATTGCAGCGACCTCCGTTAGTTTTGTGAAAGTTTGTAAGTTTTGTGAGTTGATGAGTTTGTAAGTTCGTCTTAAACTCAAAAAACTTATGAAACTCAAAAAACTCAAAAAACTACCGCGGTTTCATCACTCTGGCCATTTCACGCTTATCGTCTTTTTCTTTCAAATCGTTGCGTTTATCATGGAGTTTTTTACCTTGTCCACACCCAATTTCTAGTTTTGCCCATCCCTTTTCAGTGAGGAACAATTTCATGGGAATAATGGTATTTCCTTTTGTGGCAACGAATTTTTCGAGTTTTTTTATTTCTTTGGAATTCAACAACAATTTGCGATCAACACGTGGTTGATGGTTGTAAAACGAACCATTTTCATACGGTGTAATATTCATGTTTCGAATAAAGACTTCACTATCAATCACCACACAATAGGCTTCCATGATACTTGCTTTACCATTTCTGATACTTTTTATTTCAGTACCACCAAGCACCATACCAGCAGTGAAAGTATCTTCAATGTGATACTCAAATCGTGCGCGTTTATTCCGTATGTTGACTTCGTTTTTAGACATTTGTCGTTATTAGTACTGTACGTGTTCCCCATGCTTTAAGACCTCTATAAAAATAATAAAGCGTCACCAACATTAATAAATGACTCAAATCATCTTTATTCAACCAACGATGAGGATTGAGTTTCATTGTGAAGATAAAAACCGAAGGTAGTGAAACGATTACACCTATCACCATGAATCGCATTTCAATTATTCCACGTTTCAATAAAAACCATCCAAATACACCTGCGTAAACGAGGTAAGTTAAGATTGCATCAATTGCAATAAAGATGAATTTTTGGGTGATCAAAGCCAACGCCAAAAGAACGATGCTTTTAATAAGAACTAGCCAACTTGCATATTTTTTTGGTTCAACTGCAGAAATAATGGAAAGCATTCCTTTAGCAGCACAGGCATTACCAATTGTACCAACTATCCAGCAAGGAAACTTTCCTGGAATCCCAAAATACAGAAAGAATGCATGACCCATCGCACCGAAAATGGTAGAAATTCCAAAAATTAGGAAGAATAATCTC
Source organism: Fluviicola sp. (assembly GCA_043721195.1). Classification (GTDB taxonomy): domain Bacteria; phylum Bacteroidota; class Bacteroidia; order Flavobacteriales_D; family Crocinitomicaceae; genus Fluviicola. The sequence continues at coordinate 31,075 of JAYSRF010000003.1, forward strand.
CACCAATAATTGGCTTCATCTGTTAAATTTCTTAATCGATAGTATGCAAAAAAACAAAAAATAGAGACTAGTAAATTAGTCACAACAGCTATTGGTTCCTGCAAATGCAAACCAAATAACTCAAATTTTATCGGATCCATGGCGCAAAATTAACACCTCAACGCTGAAAAACAAATTCCAATCGTTTTGTAGTCTTTGCGTACTTTTGAAACATGAATATTCCATCACGCTTTTTAGAAGATGCTGTTGACCAATTAAGTTCTCTCCCAAGTATTGGTAAGCGTACAGCTTTGCGGTTGGTTCTCAATCTATTGCAACGCAGTGACGATGAAGTGGAACAATTTGCTAGGGTATTTCTTGAGCTCAAACAGAATCTGAAAAGTTGTGTGAAATGTGGGAATATTTCTGACACAGAAATTTGTCATATTTGTAATAATCCTGCTCGTAATCAGCAATTGGTATGCGTCGTAGAAGACATTCGGGATGTCATGGCCATTGAATCTACTGGTACTTACTCAGGTTTATACCATGTTTTGGGAGGAATTATTTCACCGATGGATGGAATTGGCCCAAATGATTTGTTCATTCTTCCTTTAATTGAAAAAGCTCAGGCTGGTTTATTGGATGAAATTATTTTGGCTTTAAGTCCAACAATGGAAGGCGATACCACGAATTTCTACCTCTACAAAAAACTTACTGGAATTTCAGTTACCATTTCTACCCTTTCACGTGGCATTGCGATTGGTTCAGAATTACAATACGCCGATGAGCTCACCTTATCTCGCTCAATTCAGCAACGCACACCTTTTAGTCTTTAATTTTAGAACGACTAGAGAGATAATCTGTTATTTTTGAACAGATTTAATAGTAAACCAAACAAGAATCTTATGGGATTAATGAAAGAATTCAAGGAATTTGCCATGCGTGGTAATGTTATCGATTTGGCTGTCGGAGTTATCATTGGCGGAGCTTTTGGTAAAATTATTAACTCCATTGTAGCTGACATCATTATGCCGCCAATTGGCGTATTGATTGGTGGTGTGAAGTTTACTGACCTAAAATACAACCTTATAGATGCAATAGCAAAACATTCGGAGCCTGTTCTAAAGAATGGCGAAAAAGTTTTGGATAAAACTGGAAAAGTTCTGATGCAAGAAATTGCTGAAGTTCCTGCGGTTTCAATCAATTATGGAAACTTTTTTCAAATGGTCTTCGAATTCCTCATTGTTGCGTTCTCGATTTTCATGGTGATTAAAATGATGAATCGCATGTCTAAATTGCGTAAAAAAGAGGAAGAAGCTGCTGTTGTTGCTGCCGATATTGAACCAATTCCAACAAGAGAAGAGGTTCTTTTGAGTGAAATTCGTGATTTATTAAAGAACAAATAATACGCTACATAAAACAGCTTTACTTTTAGTTGAATAAACCTGTTTCATAAGTGTTTACTGAATATATAGCAGTATCTTAACGCCAGTAAAACACGTTGTATTTGTATTGAATCTTGAATAAGTCTACGTTTTTTTTCTTCTATTTTGTGAGATTATTAAAATTTATATATCTTCGATTTATTAAGTAACTTTTATAATTAAAGAGAAACCCAAGATTTTTCTTGCTATCATGACAAGTATTTTTGTTGCAAAGCTCGACTTCAATACAACTGACGAGGAGTTGAAGTCCCTTTTTGAAAGACACGGTAAAGTAAACCGCGTTACTATCGCGAAAGACCGTGAAACAGGTAAACCCAGGGGGTTTGCCTTTGTAGAAATGCCCAATGAGGCAGAAGCCGATGCTGCTATTGAAGCATTGGACGAATCGACTATTAATGGTAGAACAATTGCCGTTAAAAAGGCTGATGATCGTGGTAAACCAGGAGGTGCTCCTTCTAATGATCGCTCTTCCCGACCAGATTCTAGGCCAGCCCGTCCTGATAATCGTCCTTCTGGAGATAGACCTGTTTTCAATAAATCAGAGGATGTTCCTGTAAGACCAGGTTTCGATGCAGATGATAGCATTCCTGCAAAAGAGGTGATTCCTGTTAAAACTGATCGGAAAAAAGAAAAAGAAAAGGATGCCTTTGTTAAAAAAGACAAAGACAATCCGAAACAACAAAAAATGCCTGCTTACAAAAAGAGTGGAAAAGCGCCTCGCTTCTTTGATGAAGATGATGAGGATGAAGATTGGAATTTAAATAGAAAAAGCTCATCCGGTTGGGATGACGACGATGAAGAAGAAGAATAATCGTTTATATACTTTAGAAATCCGCATTAGCGGATTTTTTTTGATCTATAAATTGTTCCGTGTTTGGCGTAAATCTGGATTATTGAGAACAAAAAAACAATTACACTGATTTTTTATCTCTCGGATCGTTTGTCTTTTGGGACATTGATTATACCACAACCATCAACAATCCAATTTCCATTTTCTTCAACAAGTTTCATTGTCAATTTAAATTCTGGTGAATCGATTCCTTTTACGAGTAGATAATTTGTTTTTTCGTCAAACGAGTCAAACTTAAAACCTAAGCTAGGATAGTCTTGCGCATCTAGCAATGGGTCAGCATCAAGACCAAGTTCTGGATCTTGCTTAAAAGCTTCGTCAACGATTCGTTTCAACTCTTCTTTAAAACTATTTGTTGCCAAATCACTTGCTTGAACCCATTCAACAATACCAACTGCTTGGCCCATTTTGTTTGAATTTTCTACGTAAGCATTTATGAAGACTAACGCATTTTCCACTTTGTCTTCTGTTTTAACAATCGTTTCTTCTGTTTTAGTATCAGTTGGTTGAGTTGTTGGATCATTCTGTCCACAAGCAGCTAAAACTAAAATGGAGCATATTGCTAGTTGTTTTAATCTATTTATCATCATAAAATTACTGTTATCGGATTTGGGTGTTGAAATTTGATTTCTAATTAAATCTTGAGTACAAAGTTATGATTTGTTACCAAAGTGAACTAGAATTTCCCCAACAGCTTTTACGACGCTCATTTTAGCAGCAAACAAGTTCTCACAAAGCTCAACTTGATTCAATCGTTACTGCAATTATTAACTCAATTGCAATAACTCTTCAAATTCATGTATGTTTGATTCTAACTTGATGAGATTGTTTTTCAATGGCTTATGAGGAGATAACATTCGTTCAATTGCTAAACGTGCCAATAGATAACTGATTGTTGATTCCGCTCCTTGGTTGAGGTTCACATTATGCTCTTCTACTCCATCGTAACAGCCACCTGTGCATGGGTTATAAACGATCTGATTTAAATGATTTTTGCCTAGAAACCAATTAAAGGCAATGATCGCTGTTTGTTTATACGCTTCTTTTTCAAAAACGGCATAAAATTGTTCTAATGCCAAAACAGTGTACGTTACATCAATAGGCTGTTCACCTCCAATTGCAGTTTCAGTAACTTCATCTTTCACATGCCAACCTTTATTGGAGATCACTTTTAGTTTACCATCTACGACTACTTTTGAGAGTAAAAAATCAAAACTTTCCAATGCGATTTGTTGATATACCTCATTATTGGTAGTTAAATAAGCGCAAAGCATTGCTTCAGGCAAAAGACTATTCCCGTAAGTCAAATAATTTTCAAACCAATGCCAATTTGTAGTTTTCTCATGCTTATACATTTGGGTCAATCGATTGGCTAGTGTTTGAAGTAACTCGACATGCTCTTGTTTATTTTGATAATGCAGGCCTTTGATGATAAAAGCCATTGCACGAGTAGAATGAATCTTGTGTAACTGTGGGATTGCTCTTTCTATTAAATTCTCAGCTTCATTTGTTAAATTAATTGGCAACACATGCTTTAATGAGCATACATACCCTAAGACCCAAATAGCCCTTCCATTACTGTCATCTAGGTTTTCTGAATAATTTTGATCGGTAAATTGGTTGTTTTCATCCACATAATTTAAAAACGTGCCATCTGATTGAATGCAGTGTTTTATAAATTGGAGATACGTATTGATGAGTGATAAATCATTTTTGTTTTGAAATCGCTCATAATGCTGACAGATAGCGTTCAAGGCTCGCGCGTTATCATCCAACGTATAACCTGAATGGATATCTGGACTTGAAATTTTGGCAAACTGAATCATCCCAATAGGCGTTGTCATCTTTTTGATATGATTTAAATTTACTGCAGGCATTCTATAATTTAAATTAAATGCGCCAACGGTTAATTCTTCAAAAAGGATTGCATGTGCAATTGCAGAGTTTTGCCAAGCTGTTGAAGCCATTTTATGAAAACTATTGATCGAAATCTCCGTTCTTAATGTTTCATTGTCTAATAATGAAACAATGGCTTTGGATAATTCATTCGGATTTTGAAAGTCTACAATAATCCCATTGTGATTCCCCAACACTTCTTTCGCATGAGGAATAGGTGTTGAAATAACAGGACAACCACAACTCACTGCATAAGAGAATGTACCACTAACGGCTTGATTCGGATCTTTGGAAGTAAACAAATAAATGTCAGATAATTGAAGGTATTCCAAAAGAATCGGTAATTGAAGGTACTCATTTACGAACAAGACATGATCCTCAAGATTCAGAGCAATTACTTTTTCTTCCAACATTGTTCGGTATTTTTCACCTTCCTCTTTTACAAGTGATGGATGTGTTTTACCCAAAACCAAGAATAGTACTTCAGGATGGGTTTGAATAACAGTTGGTAATGCCTCTAAAGTTGTCTCAATACTTTTACTTGGTCCTAAAAGCCCAAACGTGGATAATACTTTTCGATCGGAGAATTGATAGCGCTGTTTTAATTTTTTACGTTCCAAAGGAGGTACCAAGTGCGTTCCATGCGGTATCACAGAAATCTTGTGTGCAGGAACATCGTATTGATCCATTAAAATGTTGGCAGCATTCGTCGTCATTACAATAATCGAAGAAGCAATTGTTGCCATATCATTCACTTTAGTAGTCAACGATTTCGATGGATTCGGCAAAACAGTATGAAATACAAATACGATTGGTTTCGAAATGATTTCAAATAGCTGTTTAAATTGATCAACTCTCTTGGCAAAAAAGCCGAACTCGTGTTGCATGATGACCAGTTTAACACGATCGTCTTTATTGATCTGAAAGGCCGTTTTCATGAACGAATTTCGAGATTCTGTGTTTAAAATATATGCTGGCTTTTGCTTATAAACATGCTGTTCCGTTTCTGATTCCAATGCACAAATACTGCATTTAAAAGAGTCTTCAAATTGGTCAGTAAGTGCACTAACTAGATCCTGCGAATAGGTTGCTATACCACATTCTCTTGGCGGAAAGGAAGTGATAAATAGAATTTCGGGTAGGCTTTTCAACTCCTCAATTGTCCCATTCTGATTAACAGTTAAAAGACTTTTAGCCGGTTCCGAAAAATCAATTGCTTTTACGGAATTTGTGAATGCGATGTCTGTAGTCATAACAGTTATTTTTTAAGTTTGTTTAATTTCAATTCATCTAGCAGCTCTTTTAAACTAACTGAGGCAACAGCAATTCGTTCATCAGCAGCACCATAATAAATGTAAAGCGTGTCATTTTCGAGTAAAGTTCCTGTAGGAAAACACACGTTGTTTACCTCCCCTTTCAATTCCCATTCTTTTTCTGGAAAAAACATAGGATAAGGCAAGCGCGCAATTTCTATTTGCGGATTGTTTAAATCGAGTAAAGCAGCGCAAGCAGAATAAACATATCCCTTTATTGTGTCGTGTACTCCGTGGTAAATAAGCAACCAACCATCCTTCGTTTCTATGGGAGGACAACCGCCACCTAGATAACTCACTTCATGATCATATTTGGGGGACATGACAACGTATTCATCAAAATGAAGCAAATAATTTTGCCAAAACTCAGTGGTTAAGTCTTCTAATTTCTCAAGTTCAACTACAATTTGAATATCTGGCTTAATGCGATGTAGAAAGCAGAATTTATTATTGATTTTTCTTGGAAAAAAAATCAAATTTTTATCCCACATAAACAATTTTCCATCTCGATTTTCGTGACTTCTTTGGTAATCGTTAAACCGAATGTATTTTTCATTCACCAATCCATCCACTTCCGTAAAATGCTTAAACTCTTCATACGTTATTTGTGGCACGATGATTCCACGTTTATCCCAATGCACCAAATCAGTTGAAGTTGCTAAAGCGCCCAATGCATTTGTACCATCATAAGCAGTATATGATAGGTAGAAAGTGCCTTCAATTACTACAATTCGTGGATCTTCTAAACCTTGGAATTCATAGTCAAATTGCGGGGAAAGCAATGGGGTTTCGTCGCGTTGACCCACCACTAATGGGGAAGACAATGTGCAATGACCAATGGTAGAATAATTGTCTTTGGTAACCGCTCGGTAAAATAAGTGAATCGTTTTTCCTACTTTTATTACACCTGGATTCAAAACACCTTCACATTCAAAAACATTAGTCGTTTTTCCTAGAAGTATGCCTAATTTATTAACGTTTAACATACCGTTACAGAATTTTACCGGTATTGTTTTTCTCGTTTTTCTTCATTGCTTTGTCAGCCTTTTTTTCTTTCGGTGTTTTGGAGGCAACTGTTTTATCGGATTGCTTTTTACCTTCTTTTTGCTTTGACATTTTATGTGTTTTTAAGGTGAATATTTATGTATCAATTGCCTAATCTTTGTGGATGCTCTTTATCAAAATGGCACTATAAAATTGCCACCTTATTCAACAAGGTGTGTTATACAATAAGCTGAAAAAGTTGCATTATTTGCAGGTGAATTCATGCACCAATGACATGACAATTAAAACAAGAATTAGTGTTGAATTTATCTATCGTATTTTAGGCAACAGATTAGTTACATCTGCCTTCGTACATAAACTCGTCCCATCTTTTAAAGTAGTTGCAGTACCAAATGCAACGCCCAACTTTAAACACGTTTCCAAACTCGCTTCTTGTACTAAACCAACGATGATTCCCGCTAACATACTGTCGCCTGCTCCTACTGTGCTGATTGCATTTACTTTTGGTGGTTTTATCGTATGTGTTTCTTTCGCATTAAAAAGCATGGCACCTTGACTTCCAAGTGAAATCACCAGATTTTCGCACGTATTGTCCATTAAAAATTTGAGTGCGGTTTTCCTCAAATTAGCAATTCCTACTGTTTTGTTTCCAGTTAAGATTGCAAACTCTTCTAAATTGGGTTTAATGAGAAAGAGTGGTTCTTTAAGTGCCATTTTGAGTGATTTCCCTGAGGTATCAACAATGAATTTTGCTTTTTTGGAAATGGCAATTTTTGACAGTTCAGTAAAAATAGAAGAAGGTGCGTTTTGAGGTAAACTTCCACTTACAACAAGGAAGTCTATTCTTTTGAATCCCTGTAATTTAACAAAAAAAGAACTCCATTCTTCTGGGGTCAATTCATTGGTTGGCATGACAAACCGAAATTGTTTGTTCGAATGCTCATCAACTACTTCGATATTTTCTCTTGTTTTAGTTACTGTTGGAACGGCAATGTGCTTTACTTTTTCTGCGTTTAATGACTTTTCAAAAAAAGCACGATTGCATTGATCTACCGCAAATAATGCTGTAACATCAACATCAAATCTAGTCAGAACGCGCGCTATATTAATGCCACCACCGCCAGGATAACTCACTTCATCAAAGCATTTCATTTTGGTAGTTGGAATCAGTTTTTTTACCGACACACTTTTGTCAATACAAGGACTGAATGTAATGGTTACTACTATTTTATTCATTACTTCGAAATTATGCCTTATCGACTGATTCCATTACAAAATATAGTACGTAATTGTCTACGAAAGTTTATTACTGTTTCTTACTGAAATGTTTCTTAACAAAGGCAATTTGAACGTTTTCCGACATCTTATCTGCGGATTCTACATCCAATACAATGTTCTTAAAATGATCATCTTTCATTAAATAATTGTGCAATTCTAGCTTCGCATCAGTTGGACCGAACAAGAGTACTTTATCATACTTAAGGATTTCTTTCCCTATGTTTTTATAATACTGACCTTGTTGATCTTGCTCTTTATTATGCATACCACTTTCACTATGACTTAATGCTTCTATCTTCTTTTGATGCGTAAATTCCGACTCAATCGTTTGATTGATTGTTCCGTCATTATTGTCAATTAAATTAGCGTTTGAATGGTCCATCCAAATTCCTAGACATTTTGCTGTTTCCATATTCAACTTATTATGTTTAAAAACAAAGGTTCATAGAAATTAAATGAGAAGTGTTGTAGAATTCGTTGGTAGAATTGTATGATTCACTGATTTGCAAAACAGGTTTTATAAACCATGATCGTTTCGTTTTAATTGAATAATGTCACTGGCAATGCCTAATTCGAAACTACCTTTTTTGTTTTTATTCGTTTAATCAGTTTTACAATTTCGAACCAACTAACTGAAATAAAACCAATTCCTATGCAAATCGCCAATTGTGACAAGCTCAATGTTTCAAATTCAAAAAAAGCGGTGATTGGTTTAATATACAGGATGAGTCCAACTAGGGCGATCGTGATGAAAATGATCCATAACACCATCTTATTCTTATACTTCAATGTGGTAATTATGGAATAGTAAAATGATCGATTAACTAAGGTGAGGAAAATGTTTGCTACAATCAGAACGGTAAAAGTCATGGTTCTTGTCAATGCTTCATTGTAATCGTTAGATACGGAATAGTGATACACAACTAACGTTCCAATGGTGATCACCAATCCTTGTAAAATACTTATAGATAGCTCCTTCCAATTAAAAAAGGTAGTTGTCAACGCTTTTGGAGGCTGCAACATCGTATTTTGTTCCATTGGTTCATTTTCGTAGATAATGGAACAAGTTGGCCCCATGATTATTTCTAAGAAAATAATATGGATAGGTGAAAAAATATTAGGATAAACCCATCCCAATGCTAATGGCAGAAAAACGGTTAAGATGATTGGAATGTGAATGGAAATAATATATTGAATTGCTTTTTTTAGATTGGCATAGATCTTTCTGCCCATCGCAACAGCATTCACCATCTTCGACAAATCATCTTCCAACAAAATTAAGGAAGCTGCTTGTTTGGCGATCTCTGTTCCTTTTTTGCCCATTGCAATGCCAATATGTGCGGCTTTGAGTGCTGGACCATCATTCACACCGTCACCAGTCATGGCCACAATTTGATCGTTTGATTTTAAAGCATTGATAATTTTCAATTTAGCTTCTGGAAACATCCGTGTGAAAATGGTTGTTTGCATGACGCAGGTTTTCAATTCGTTTTCGTCCAGTTTCATCAATTCATCGCCTGTAATCGATTTTTCGTAACCTCTAAACCCGATTTGTTTTGCAATAGCTGTGGTAGTGACAGCATTGTCGCCAGTAATGATTTTCACCGAAATACCAGCTCTATAAAAATCTTCTAATACTTGTTGAATATTTTCTTTGGGTGGATCGTAAAATGCAACAATTCCTTTCAATGTAAATGGTAAATCTTGTTGTTTCTCAGGATAATCAGCATCTGTGAACGTTGAAACTCCAACTCCCAATACGCGAAAGCCTTCATTTGCGAGGGCTTCAATGGCTGCATGCACTTGTTGCTTTTCAATATCTGACAGGTTTGAAACTTCGATTAATCCTTCGGGCGCTCCTTTGGCTGCAATGATTTTATTGCCTTTCGCATCTTCAAAAACATGTGTCATCATTGGTGGTTTTCCACTTAAAGGATATTCGTGGACGAGTTTGTAGTTGGGGCGTTCATCTTGTTCAATCAGGTCTGTATAACTTTGGTGTAATGCTACTTCCATTGGGTCAAAAGGAATCGGTTCACTTGCCCACATGGCCAATTTGACCAATTCTTTTTCGTCTTCATTTAAGTCTTCATCCAGTTGATAAATTTTATTGCTTGAAAGCAAAAACAATTTCGCCAAACTCATTTTATTTTCCGTAATGGTGCCTGTTTTGTCGGTGCAAATAACGGTAGCACTTCCCAATGTTTCAACCGTTTTCATTTGCTTCACGACAATGCCCATTTTCATCAAACGCCAAGCTCCCAATGCCATAAAAGTGGTAAAAGCAACAGGAATTTCTTCGGGCAAAATACTCATCGCTAATGTGAGCGATTGCAACAAACTATTCAGTAGATTATGAGAATGCCAATAATTAATAGCCCAAACAATACCAAAAACAACTGCGCCCGTAATTGCCATTTTCTTTACGAAATTTGCAATTTGAATCTCCAAGGGTGTTTTTTCTTCACTGATACTTTCCAAACTCGTTCCAATCTTTCCCAATTTGGTTTCATTTCCAATAGCCGTTATGGTTGCAATGGCTAAACCACTTGCTACAGTTGTACCACTATAAATACAGTTGTCGTCTTTGGTTTTATCTTTGAAAACAGCAAAGGATTCGCCCGTAAGGATGGATTCATTCACAGAAAAATCATTGGAATGCTCAATACAACCATCTGCTGTAATCGAAGTTCCTTCTTCTACCATTAGACTATCACCAACTACTAAATCTTCACTTTTGATTTCTTCCAATTTTCCGTTGCGAATTACTTTGCAATTGGGTTGCGAAAAATCCTTTAACTTTTCTAATGCATTTTTACTCCTCGAGAATTGATAGAGAGAGATGGAGGTTTGAAATACGATCGCAGCGGCAAGGAAAATTCCGTCACCCGTTTTGCCACTGATAAAATAAATGGAAGAAGCTACCAACAATAAAATGATCATCGGCTCTTTCAAAATGCGCTTTAACGTATCTAAAAAGGTGTTCTCTTTTTTATAATTTAATTTATTTATCCCATATTTTTTCCGTGCAAGTACTACCTGTTCAGTGTTTAAACCTTCTATGTTAAACTGATTTTCAGCCATTCGTTTTACTATTTTATCATTCAAAAAATAAAATCCACTATTACTTCATGTGTAGCTGAAGGCAACTAGCTAATGCAACACCTAAATTCAAGGCTACTAAAAAACTCAACTGAAGAGCAAATCATCGTTTTAGCATTTTCAGTTAAAGTTCGTACCATTGAGTCCATTTACACCTGATGAAAGTCATCAATGAAGATGATTCATAACACATTTATGACCTACACCAGTTATTCACTTTTTTATTTCCAATCAATCATCATGAAACCTTGTTCAAATGTAGGATCAAACGCATCTGAATGGTTACACGATTTATCTCAAAACTTACAAGTTTCACACGCTTGATTTGAATTAAACTAGCGATCATTCTAAAGAAATAATTATTTCGAGCTGGCTGAAACTGCTTCCCTATTCTGCTGTTCTGTAAGGATTTCATTCAAATAGGGTTGCGTTATTTTTTCTAGTTCATCTTCGTTGATATCCAATACATGTGGATTCGTAATTAATTTCAACCATGGTTTAGGTGAACCAAAATCATACTTCCCAAAAATAATAACTGGAGTTCCCTTCACCTGTACGGTAGTGCTATTGGCTAACACCCATTGATCTGCCCAATTGTAGAGAAAGTACGCATCCATTTCCTGCAGCCGTAAACAAGAATGAGAAACTGGATAACCAGGCAAACTATATTGATGCCAACCTACACCCGCTTTATTTAGGATGTTAAAATTCCAATGGAGGATCCAATTATTATTGATCGTACTTCTTGTAACCTTTGCTTTCCAATTGGTATAGAAAAGTCCCGTTGGCGTCAACTTTTTTTCTCTCCCCATATTCGTTGGACCTGTAAGGACTAGTTTCCCTTTTTCATAAGCGGCAAATGTTTGAGTTGGATACGAGAAAAAAATAATTTTAGTAATGTCTTTCAGGTAGCTCACTTCCAATGGAAAGGGCAAGTAATTTGCAAGAGCATAACTTAAATTCAATGGAACAACAACCGAATCCATGCGTGGAAAATTAGACCGATCGGTTCTGTTAAGGGCAAATACAATTTGTTGCTGTAAACTATCTGTTGGATGATTCAATAACCATTGTTTGGGATCTTGGATTTCGTAAGTAGTTGTTGATTTTTCCAAAACATCCATTTCTGGAGATGTAGACGTGGGTTGAGGTTTTGTTTGAGTACTTCTCTTTTTATCAATCTGATCTTGGTCTGGTTGGCAGGATGAAAAAGCAAGAATGAGACTCAAAGCAATCAGCGTTTCCTTCAATGTTGGGTTCATACAACAAACTTCGCGGTTTACGTTTTGATGCGTGTTACATTATTCTTTAAAATGTTGCTTAATTGCCACATTCATGAAGAACTTTTATCGAGGTTCTACTGAAAAAGTCAGGTAAGGCGATAACTTCACAATCGGTCAATTCTCCTAATAGTTCAATTTGATTATGGTTTAAATTATTGATAAAAATCACACAATCAGCCTTTGTATTATAGCACAATTCCTTTAATTCACGTGCTTTTCCCTTGCTTATATAAGTTGACGAATCTAAAGGTAGATTTAATTTTTTAGAACCACCAGGCATTTTACTTCTTGAGACTCCTCTTCGTTGAAATAATTGACCAACGATTTCTCCTCCATGTTTAATGAGGTCATTTTCCAATTCTAAAAATAGATTATCAGATAGATCAATCTTAGATGAAATCAAACCAGCGATGACAATTCTCTTGTTTAAAAGTTGTGGACGAATGATGACTTGATGTTTATCCATTTGCTTTCATTCTTTTGTTTCGGGAAGACTAAATCATTCTCCTTCTTAATCACCTCCGCCGCATCCGCCGCCGCATCCACTTCCTGAGCAACCTGAACAACCAGAATCACCGCCGCAACCTGAAGAACAGCCTCCACCTCTTCCTGATTTTTTAAAAAAATCGTATAAAAAAAGAAAGAGAAAAACAGCAATTATTACCATCGCCACATTTTTATTTTCTGTTGAAGTCGCTTGAATAGAAAATAACGAAATGGTAAGAATACTAGCAAGAACAAAACGTTTGCTCTTAAATCTTGGTCTACGAAACAACCAATAGTTTTTTAGGTTTACACGCTGAAATTGAATGTCTGAAAACCTTGTTTCATTGTCTGGCCAAATTTCTTTCGGCGCTTCAGAATTAAATTTCTCTTGATATAATTGAAGGGTCTCTGTATAAAAATCGTTGAACTTTGCATTTTCTGATTGTCCACCTTTTGTTGGGTTATGATGAATCTCTTTTGAAATGGTCTGTTCACACAGGTCTTTCCAATAAGATCTTGTATACGTTAAATGCAAATGCCAAACTTGGTCCACTTGATCGGATGGCGTAACTCCCGTCTTGGTGATACAACAGAGAAAGATGAATTTTTTATACTCTTCGATTGCTTTTTTAGCAAATGAGCGTGTCCAACCGTTTTCACGAGCGAGTCGTTGAGAAAATTTAAAAGCAGCACCATCATCGTCGATCTTAAATGCCGCTATTTTTAGCCAAAGGGCGTTTTCTTCTTCTGTCAAATCGATTGTTTTGTTAGTATTCACTTCGTAATATCTTTTCCATCTTTCTTCCTTTGGCCAATTCGTCAACTATCTTGTCTAAATACCGCACTTGTTTGGTTAATGGATTTTCGATTTCTTCAATTCTATATCCGCAAATTACTCCTGTAATGAGGTGACTGTTTGGATTCAACATTGCCTGTTTAAAGAATGTTTCAAAAGTTGCTTTCTCATCGATGAGTTCTTGCAGTTTTTTATCATCAAAACCAGTTAGCCAAGCTATTACTTGATTCAATTCTTCAACTGTTCTGCCTTTCTTCGTCACTTTTGTAATATATAGCGGATAAACCGTTGCGACGATCATTTTTGCAAAACGCTCATCATGTTCTGGAGTCGTATTCATACTATTTTAATCGTTCTAATTGACCTTTTCTTTTCACGATATTCTTATAATCCCACTGGATTTCTCTTGACTTTTTAATCCATCTTTTTAAGTCGACTTCATTAATTTCAGTAACATGAGTGTAGAATATCGAAGCATCTTTGAATTTCTCACCTTTAATAGATAGATTTTCTTCGTCAAAGTCTCCCCCACTCCAAAACATCAATTTGATACCTGCTTTTTGTTTGCTGTACCCAACAACAGGATTGCCTTCTAAAAACCAAACAGGATGTGCATGCCAAATTTTGCTTTCTGCTTCTGTCAATTCGTCATCTATGATCGCTGAAAGACGGTCGCAAATTTCTTTGTATTCAGCAATATGGTTGCCATTGTAAGCGTTTATTTCAGTATTCATACCGTCTGTATTAAAGGTTTTGTTGTCTTATCATTTCGTTTTGATGGGAATCCAAATTTCTTCTTCTGATGCTGGGTCACCGTTTTTATACTTATCGCCCAAAACGTCAAAATGGGGTCTATTATCTAACAGGTAATCCGAATGAGGCAACCATGTTCCAAAAATGTATTGAAAAATGGAATTGTCCGTACTCAAACCTTTGTATTCAAAAACGGCATAAAGTCCACTTGTTAAAACAAACGTTTCCATTTGGATTGGCACGTTATCAAAATCAGTAACTTCAACTGTTGCCCACTTTTCAAACTCATTTGTTGGTTTAAAATCTGCAAAGTAGGTTGATTTATATACCTGCATTGATATTAAATCGTTCGTAAGATTATTGGTTATTTCGCTACGTCTTTGCATGAATTCCTTCCAAAGTTCACCAGTCTTGTTATTAGTCAAACTCATTGTAAGTCGGATGCCAACTATTTTTTTTTCATTGAGTTGTTCTATTCTTGTTTTCATTTCCATGCTGGCATTTAAACGGTTTTCTTTTACACTTGTAACAAACTCAGTCTAACACATTTTTTGATAAAAATAAGCGATTTATGAACTCCATTTTCAATTAATGCTCGGTTTGGTGAAATGCTTCATTGTTAGCGTTCATTGATTTCTTCGATTAAATTTGTCCTTTATAGTTTGGATCAAAATCTACCATCCATTCAATGCCATATTTGTCTCTAAACATGCCAAAGTAAGAACCCCATGGGCTGTCAGAAATAGGCATTTCAATTTGTCCTCCTGCCGAAAGTCCATTGAATAATTTATCTGCTTCTTCCTTGCTTTCTGAACTAATTACAATTTTGCTTCTATTCTCATTTTCGTTTGTTCGTCCCAGTATTTCAGGTACATCATTCGCCATTAAAACACTTTTACCGATTGGTAAAGCAATGTGCAATATCTTATTAGCTTCATGCTCTGCTACAGGAAATTCAGTACTTGCTAAATCTTTGAAACGCATTACTTTTGCGAACTCTCCGCCAAATACTGATTGATAAAATGTGAATGCTTCTTCGGCATTTCCGTTGAAGTTGATGTGAGGATTAATAAGTGCCATAATTTCATCTATTTAATTCTTGGATGCTATGCTATTTTGGATAGCTTCCTTTAGTATTTCTAACTGAATATCCCTAATTGATTAAATTGTAGGTGTCTTTGCCCTATTACTTATTCCGTTTTTCCTTTAAACGTAGCGTAAATAGCCATTGCATGTCCGTGCCCCAATTCAAATTCTTCTTTTAGCCAATTGGTAATTTCCGTTGCCTTTACTTTTGGATTGAGTTTGTCATCAATGATAAATTCTTTTTTTTCTGCCAATTTTTTAAAGTCTTCGGGAGTCTTACCAGTCTTGGCCTTGATGTTGTCAATGTAGGCTTGAAACGACATACTATTTAAATTTTAGGTGAGTTTAATTTATGATAGTAACTATATGAAACTGCTAAAATGGCTAATACAACCAATGGAAAAAATGTTTGTCCATTTATTCCATCAACTGCTCCGTGACTTATTGTTGCAAAAATAAAATCAAAAGTAAATCCGGCATAAGCCCATTCCTTTAATCGTTTCGGTACTTGGGGAATAATTAATGCCATTACGCCTAATACTTTAAAAACAACTAATACATTTCCAAAATATTCAGGATAGCCCAAATGTCTAATTCCTTCTTTTGCTAATTCGGTTTGTGAAGTTAATGCTGGCATTACTCCTTCAAATAAAGCGATGATTATTGTCGCAGTCCAAAATAGTGCTTTTTCCTTCTTCATTTTCAATGCTCGTTTATTCGTTACTGATCTATTGTTGAGTTTCATCACAATGACCGCTAACGTAAGTCAATTCGTCTAAAACCCATTATTCGGATTCAAAACTAACCGTTTCTTTGAAAAATAGAACTCTTTTGAGAATTGTTTAAAGCATGTATTTTTAAACTATTGTAGGGGTGGAAGAATGAAAAGAGCTAAAATAGCTTAAACAAGTCTTGAAGCTGGACTTGCGAATGCACCAATTGGTTTACATTAATTGAACTGAGATCATTGTTCCTATTTAATCGTCCGTTTCGTATTCTGAATTTTCAGATGGAATACTCGCACCAGTTGAAAGTTCAGTATGTCTTATTTGACCACCGAGGTAACCTGTTCTGGCAACTATCCCAAAACTAATAAGCGCGATGAATAAAATCACAAATGCGGTTGTTCTTGTCAAAGGCGATTTTCTCAAAGTCAGGAATACACCTAATGTAGAAGCGACTCCTAAGATGATTAAAGAGATTAAAGCAAATAGCGCAAATTCTTCATGCTCTTCAATCGTTGCTTCTAGAACACCTTGAATATTTTCAACTGTTTCTTCGGCTGCTTCACCCGTTAGATAAGCAATACCGGCACCAATTGCTGAAATGATGAACAGCATATACGAAGCAACTTTTGTGTCGCTACTCTTCGTCCAAAGACCATAAGCAAGAACAAATGCACCTAAAATTGATCCGAAAATCGGAAGATGGGTAATGAGTAAATGTATGTGTGTCTGGTCCATTTTGAGTATATTTTAATCAAATATTGTAACTATAAACTGATATTAAAATGATCTAAATCATATTAACCTGAGTTATTGAAATACCATGAATTTCCCTCCATCAGTTAACGAAAAATCGCAATGAATTGGTGGATTTGTGGCATACGTATTCCCACAAACTGGGCAAACAAAATATTTGGAAGGCAAATTATTCAATCTATTCCGGTTAATGTCACCCAAAGCTTGTTCAAAAAACAAATTATGTTTTAATTCTGTTTTCATGGCATAAGCCAGACTTAAAAAAGCAATTTGATTACCTGCTCTTTCCGCAGTTTTCAAAAAGTTAGGATACATTGTTTTTGCCTCGAAGGCTTCTCCATATATATCGTTATACAAATTCTCTTTTGTGGTTTTAACGTTGAATTCTGGAGTTATTATTGGAACAGTTGCTCCAGCATCTTCGATAACAACTTTGTGATTTTTTGCATGCATATTTTCGGCTGCTGAAACTGCATTATACAGTATTGCAATTTTATGATAACCTTCTTCCTCTGCTCTCCTTGAAAACGCATCGTATTTAGCTGTTGCTGTTTTCTCCTCTTTATATGCTGATTGCATATTTTCAACTGTTTTTGTTTCTGCGTCCATACGTTCTTTGGTTGTTGTTTTCACTTCTGATGCTTTCTTGTCATTGTAGCAAGATGTCATTACTAAACAACTTACTGTTGCTATAACTACAAAATTGATTAGAACTACATTTTTTCATTCTATTTACTTAAGATTCATTCTATCGTAAAGTTAATCCCAGTGTCAACCATAGTTGTTACACAATAAATTCCTCCATTTGTATTATTCTTATAACTGATAAATGGTGATTCGGTAAATGGTTGGTTGCTAGACGAACTGAAAACATTGGATCGACCTTTTTTAGAATTGATTGGAAGGAATTTCGGATGGAAAAGTGAGTTTTTCGGATGAAATAAAGCTGCTGATTAAACAAATTAAACTCGGTATTCTCTTATTAAAAACCATAATCTTTAATACCTTTTCAATTGACCTTACTTTTCTAACCTGCGCTGACGCTTGGACTTCGAATTGTAACCAATTCTCTTTCCGCAAATGAAGAAAAAGCACTGCTTTTGATTATAAGCAA
>JAYSRF010000004.1:0-16342 GCA_043721195.1 Fluviicola sp.
CAAACCAATTACTTCGTAGCCTTGTTGCTGAAGTAGGTATGCGCTTACGCTTGAATCTACTCCGCCTGATAATCCTACAACCACTCTTTTCATGGTGCAAAATTACTGCATTTTTTCTTTTTATGCATGTGTTGATCAATAAGTACAGTTCTGACTATTAACAAATGTGACTTATTGACTATTTACAAATGTAATCATATTGAATTCCACTTTTTGTGTTTAATTCACAAATTAATCGCTCTTCGGTATGGTTTTCGCTCTATATTCGTACTATGAGATTAATCGTTTTCTGTTGTTTTCTTTTCCTAGGAAATCATTCATTTAGTCAAGATTGCAGTCGCGTATGGCTAAAAGGTCGTGTAATTGATACGTTGCGTCCTCAAATGTTCTACAACTTAATGATTGTGAACCGTACTTCTGGAAAAGGTGTTTTTGGTCAACCAGATGGTTCGTTTGCGGTATACGTCAATGCGAATGATTCAATTACTTTGTCTGTTCAGGGCTATCACATGGTTGGTTTTCGCGCTGTACCAGATTCGTTGTGTCAATTTATTGTTGATTTGGCAATCATTGAAAAAGGAACTGATTTGGCGGAAGTGATTATTCGCCCTTTAAAAACCTTGCAACAAGTGAAGGAGGAACGTGCTGCTTTGACCTTGCGTGAAACGAGAACCATTACTGGGATTGAGGCTTTCCAAAGTCCAATCACTGCTTTATATCAACGGTTTTCTCAAAAAGAACAATCGAAAGCGAAGGTTGCTGAAATGGAGTACAAGGATTCGAAAGAAGCGATTCTACAGGAATTGTTGCGTTTATATGTGGCGTACGACATTATTGAATTGACCGATGAGGAGTTTGTTGCTTTCATCGGATTCTTATCCATTGATGAGGATTTTCTGAAAACTGCTTCTGATATGGAGTTGGTAACGTTTATCAAGGATAAATTCGAACATTACCAGCGCATACGTTAATTACAACTGGTCAGAATCGGTTTGCGTGTTTTCTTCTTCCATCAATTGTTTTTCATGCATCTGACGGTAAAGTCCGTTAAGTTGAAGTAATTGTTCGTGTGATCCTGATTCTACTATTTCTCCAGCTTCTATCACAAGAATGGTGTCGGCATTTCTTAGGGAGGAAATACGATGACTGACAATCACAGTGGCTGTTTTGTACTCTTTTGTGTAGCGTTGGAGGTTGCGTAGGATAATTTCTTCTGTTTCTGTATCAACGGCTGATAAACAGTCATCGAGTACCAATAATTGTGGTTGGCGAATCAATGCTCTTGCGATGCTGATGCGTTGTTTTTGTCCACCACTTAGATTGACACCGCGTTCTCCTAATAGGGTTTCAAATCCATCGTCAAAGGCCTGAATATTGTGCAATACGTGCGCGTCGCTTGCTGCTTGTTCGATTGATTCGTTGCTGTAGCTTTCATTTTTCCCGCCAAATACAATGTTGTTGCGAATGCTATCTGAGAAAAGAAATACATCTTGTGGCACAACGCCAATTTCTTTCCGGAATTGATCAAGATTTATGGCGGAAAGTGGTGTGTTGTTGTAACGGATTTCTCCACTTGTTGGTTCAATTTGTCGCAACAATAGGTGGGTTAGTGTTGATTTCCCACAACCTGTTCGACCAATAATCCCCAATGTTTGTCCTTGTTTTATTTCGAAGGAAAGGTGTTTCAGGATCTCTCCAGTGGAAGTCGGGTAGTGGTAGCTTACATTTTCAAAGACAATGGATTCCAGTGGTTCGTTTGTAGCAAAGTTCGTGTTTTTAATTGCCGGTTCCACCAGAAGGAATTCATTGATCCGTTGTTGTGAAGCTGCGGCGCGTTGAATCATGGAAGTTACCCAACCAACACTTGCGAATGGCCAGGTGAGAATACTAACGCAGCCAATGAACGTAATGATGTTTCCTGCATTGATTTTCCCTGCATCGGTTAACAATCCTCCCATGTAAATGCTGAGCACAACACTTGATCCAATCAAAAAGGTGATGGTTGGCATGAACAAGGAATTCACTAAAACCAAGCGCATGTTTCGTTTGTGGTAATTTTCTGAACTTTCTTTAAACGATTGTTGCGTGTAACGTTCTTGAATATAGGCTTTTATTACACGAATTCCTGAAAAACTCTCTTGCGCAATGGTGCTGAGGCGTGATTGTTCTTGCTGTACATTTTTACTCAGTTTGTTCATTTTGCTAGAAACAAAATAAATCAAAACAGTCATGATCGGTAACGGAATGAGTGTATAGATGGTCAGTTCCCAGCTGATGGCAATCATTTGGTAGCTGATGAAGGGGAATAAAATCGCTAAGTTGACCGTATACATGATTCCTGGGCCAAGGTATTGTCGCACTTGTGAAACATCTTCGGAGATGCGGTTCATTAAATCGCCAGTAGATTGTGACTTGTAGAATAGGTAGTGCAATTGCTGATATTTCTGGTAAACTTCGTTTTTTAGATCAAATTCAATGTGACGAGACATGACAATAATGGTTTGTCGAGTGGCAAAAAGAAAGATTCCTTTGATGATTGAGTAAAGAATATACCAACCGGCTAATTGAAATGCGAGTAGCGAAATGGAATTTACATCGCTTTTATTTGCTGTTTCTTGGAGGAGTGATTGTGATGCTTCCCCAAGTATTACAGGCATTTTTGAGTAGAAATAGTTTTGAATTACAATGAATAGAATTCCGAGAAGTAAATGCTTGCGGTACTTGTAAAAATATTTGTTGAGATAGCTTAGAGACTTCATGCGATAAATTTCCTATTTTTGCCCCGCGAATAGGGCGTTCTTGTATGGTGCAAAATTAGCCATTCGCGATCAATTGATGACGAAAAAACAAAATCATGTTTGAGGTAAAAGATATGAAGGATGTGAATTTGGCTGAAAATCCGGTCATTGCACAAATGGGAACTTATAATCACGAACAATTGTTGTTTTGCAACGACAATGCTACGGGATTAAAAGCAATTATTGCAGTTCACAATACGGTGCTCGGACCTGCTTTGGGCGGTACACGTATGTGGATGTACAACAATGAAATGGAAGCATTAAATGATGTATTGCGTCTTTCTCGTGGTATGACATACAAAAATGCGATCTCTGGTCTCAACCTTGGTGGTGGAAAAGCCGTTATCATAGGTGATTCAAGAACTATGAAGTCTGAGGCATTGTTTCGTCGGTTTGGGAAATTCGTTAATTCATTGGCTGGTAAGTACATTACTGCTGAAGATGTAGGGATTTCTACGCTTGACATGACTTGGGTGAATATGGAAACAGATCACGTTGTAGGTTTACCAGGAAAAAGTGGTGATCCATCTCCTGTTACAGCTCACGGTGTGTATGTTGGAATGAAAGCGTGTGCTAAAGCACAATTCGGATCTGATTCGTTGGCTGGAAAGAAAATCGCTGTTCAAGGTGTTGGTCATGTTGGCGAATACTTGGTGAAAAGTTTGGCGCAAGAAGGTGCAGAAGTGTTTATCACGGATATCCATGAAGAAACATTGAATCGCGTTGCTGCAACTTACGGTGCTAAAATCGTTGGTTTGCAAGAGATTTACGACATTGATATGGACATTTATGCTCCATGTGCTTTGGGTGCAACGATTAACGATGATACGTTGAATCGTTTGAAATGCTCCATTATTTCTGGTGCAGCGAATAATCAATTGGCAAATGAAAAAATACACGGTCAAGCTGTGATGGATAAAGGAATCATTTATGCTCCTGACTTCGCGTTGAATGCTGGTGGTGTTATCAATTGTTATTCGGAAGTAAAATCATTGTCACCTGAATGGGCAATGGCGAAAGCAGAAGAAATTTATACAACGATTGGGAATATCGTAGCGCGTTCAAAAAGTGAACAAATCCCAACATACCAAATTGCAAATAAAATGGCTGAAGAACGGATTCAGTCAATCGGAAACATTAAACTTCCGTTATAATTGAAATAATATAAAATGCTGAACAGAAGACATTTACGAATCAAGGTTCTTCAGGCTTTGTATGCTTATTTCCAATCAGATGAAGAGAGTCTGAAAAAAACGGAAAATGAGCTTATGACATCTGTAGATCGTATTTACGACCTCTACCTATACTTACTGCTCAGCTTTGGCGAACTAAAAGAGTTGGCCGAACAACGAATGGACGGGAATAAGAAGAAAATTCGTCCGGGTGAAGAGGATTTAAATCCAAATCGCAAGTTTGTTGATAACCGTGTGATCGAGAAATTGAACGATTCTTATTCGTTGCGTGGCGCATCAGAAGATCGTTCGGTGAATTGGATTGGTGATGAAACGCGTGAAATGTTCCGCAAAATCTTCATTGAGTTGCGCGAAGGTGAAACGTGGTTTACACACATGAACAACGGTGAAGACAGTTTTGATGAAGACATTCAATTCCTTGTAGCCTTATTCAAAAACGATATTGCCAATTCTCCATTACTTTATTCTTATTTCGAGGAGAAAAGTATTCATTGGTTGGATGATATCGATTTGGCGTGTACAATGGTGATCAAAACACTGAAAGCAACTTCAGAAGAAAGTAAAATGGTTGTTTTACCGCTTTACAAGGATAAAGAAGATGAACAAGAGTTTATACGAACCTTGTTGCGAAAAACGATTTCTTTTGATTCTGAAAACCTTGCATTGATTGAAGATTTGACCAAAAACTGGGAAATTGATCGCATTGCTAAAATGGATATTCTGTTACTTAAAATGGCCATTACGGAATTGCAAGTGTGTAAGAATATTCCCAAAAAAGTAACCTTGAACGAATACATCGAAATTTCGAAATTTTATTCTACTCCAAAAAGTCACGGTTTTATCAATGGTATTTTGGATAAAGCAATTGAACGCTTGGAAAAAGAGAATAAAATCGAGAAAATTGGTCGTGGATTAATGAATGATAAGTTATGAAAAAAGTAGGATTTGCACTTATTTTATTGGGGTTGGTGACATTTGGTTGCTCCTCAAACAATGAAGTAGAAGTTGGTTTTCGTACAACAATGAAGATTGATGCAGTTTTTAATGCTGGAAAAGTAGCGAAAGGCGAAGTGATCAACGCAAAATTTAATGTGGAAAATACAGGTGATAGTCCACTTATTTTGTCTGAAGTAAAAGGAACGTGTGGTTGTACTGTTACTGATTGGTCAAAAGATCCAATTGCTCCAGGAAAATCGGGTATTGTGAAAGCACAAGTGAACACATCAGGTTTCGACTTTGGACCGATTACAAAATCAATTACAGTGGCTTCGAATACGACACCTGCAGTTACACCAATTGTTGTGAAAGCCAATATCATTAAATAGTAAATAATCAAACAAACATAAATATGCAACAAATTATAATGTTGGTTATGATGGTAGTAGTATTCTACTTCTTCATGATTCGACCAAATTTAAAGAAACAAAAAGAACAAAAGAATTTTCGCGCAAATCTAAAGCAAGGTGATAAAATTGTTACCATTGGTGGGATTCACGGAAAAATATTGGAAGTAACAGATACAACTGTATTGATCAATTCAGAAGGAACAAAAATCCGCATGGAAAAATCAGCAATTTCGCAAACTGTTGCTGAAACATTGGACTTGAAAATGTAAGCATTGATTCTGAAAGGAATAATAAGGGAGACCATTCGTTAAATTACGAATGGTCTTTTTTTTGGTTAGGCTTAATTTATAAGTTTCTTGGAGATCGTATTCAAGTGTGCAGCAGCAGCTTTCGTGGTCTCTTGATCTACTGCTTTTTGTTTGTTAAAGAATCGGGAAATTGACAAAATTGTTTTGACAAACCAACCACCCCATGGACCAACTGGAACTGGACCGCGAGGACCGATAACAAAACCACCACCATCAACTTTTACTCCTGGTGAGACATAAATCCAACCAAAGCGTACATCCAAATCAGGAATTGTTGGAGGAGGAAGGCTTGGTTTTTTTTCGTAAAATGCAAATATGAATCCTCTTTCATCGATGGAGAGTTGATAATCACGGTCAACCGTTGAAACTCTGCCCAATTTTGTCCAATTCAAAAAATCTACCCCATCCACAATCTCGAACGCTTTCATTCGGTCTGCTGCTGTTGTAGGCACCGTTCCATATTCATTTGCATTGAATGTTTTTGTTGGATCTAAGACATTATTACTGAAAATTTCAACAAAATCACTGTCTGAAAATTGTGCTAGATCGAGGTTAAATGCATCTATAAAAACCCCATCTCCTGTGCCACCGCTACCACACGGAAAATAGACAACTAATACGTTAATGTCAGTATCACCGACTTCTATGTGTTGTGTAACAGGATTGAAATTCAATAAATTACCCGTAGCTGAGCCACTAACTGCTGAAAACGCAAAATGACTTAATCCATCACCGCCAATGCAGGGTAATGATTCAAATAATGGCACGGAGAAATCATCTCCAGCTGTCAAATTTCCACCACTTGGCGGAATAATGTCAATTAAATTTGTAGCATGGTTTCTTCTTCCACCGGTGCTGTAGTTGACATAACGTACTGAATAGTGTGGCATTTTTTTAAAAATAATATACGCTTACTCTTTGTCGGATTTTCTGCAATCTCCGTATTCAGCCTATTATTTACTCAAGGAAAGATCAACAGTAGAAATTACGTGTTGATACGAAATGCGTTGCATCTTGAATAGGATGTTTCGCTTCATACGATTCATTCAGTGAATAATAGTGTTTGTATTAAAAAACGAGATTCCATTAACTAAATAGTTGGAATTCAGTCATTCAACACATCGCAAGATACTTTTTTTTCTTGAAAGATGTGCTGTTTAGATAAAAATGATGCATTTAAAAAACAGATTCGACTTTCAATGTAGATTCAGGTTTCAGTTTTAAAACTGCTTGATTCTCGTTAATGTCATCAAATTTGTTGCTTTTTCAAAGAAGGATATGATTCTACAATAGGTCGAAGGGGAGCTTAAAAATCCTTTTTCAATAAACACAACCCATTATCATGAGGAGTTCGTCTATTTACGCATTATCAGTCGTAGATTTTTGTTCATACTTAATAACTAATGAGCAACTGTGCAGACTCAAAAAATTCAATGATTCCATAGGGGAAACCCAAGGAATATCTGGAATGAAAGAAAATCGGCCTTAAACGAATTATTCTGGGTAAGCCCTTCCGATTCTGTACCATCTGAAAATCGATCTATAAAAGAGGATGTCCCACTTACTAAATAAGTAGCGTATGAACTTCTAATCCCAAGATATGGAGAATGTGTGAAATTATACCTGACTTCCAAACCAAATTTATACGATCTATTCACCTTCTCCTCCCAAACATAGGACCGTCTAGATTTAACTCCAGAATTCAACTCTGTCAAATTAGCATCCAGAGTACATCTTGTTTTACCTCCAGTAGCTGCACCAATGAAGGGTAACAGGCTAAAATTTCCAATGTTAATTTTACCAATAATACTCATATCAAATGTAGCTAATGCGAAATCTCCAAAGATTGGTCCTGGATTATCATATTCGGGTTTATCAAAAACTACGGAATAATTGGGAATTGTTGTATAAAAATACTCTTTAACATAGCTTGTATTTAGTGTTGATTGCATAAAGCCTAGTCCAAAATTCAATCCAATTGCATCTTTATACATTGATCTGAATTCCAATAAATTTAGTGCAAAACAACTCTTATTGAAGCTTTCCAAAATCAACTTATCTTCGGAGACGTTACTTTCAGACACTTTAGTTTCAAAGGGACCAAAACCAATGGCAACAGCATTTAACTCAAAATTGAGTGCTTTTTTATGTTCATCTTTTTGTGTATCCTGGCTATACACCATTGAAACAGTCAAGTACGCAAACAATAATAAAATCGAACGTTTCATAAAACTATTCATTAGAGTTCTACGGTAATCAGTTTTTCTGCTATAAATAGTTTTGAAGAAGGTGAGTAATATTTCTTCTCATTAACCGAAAATATCACATTATGCGTTGGTTCTAGATACATTGTATATCTAAAAACTGGATCGCTATAATTCTTACCAAAGGCAATAATAAATCGTTGATTATCAATTTTCTTAATCTTGCAATCCCTTACATTTGGTAGAATTTGAATTTCATTTGTTTCACTTGCTTTGAACAAGTTTTCTTCATACGAAATAAACATTTCAATGGTATCCTTTTTTAACAGGTCTTTAATTTCAACACCATTTAATTGATAATGAACTGAAAAATTGATTTTGCTATTATCAATTAGCAAAGTATCATAACGATGTTGGTTTAAATCAGTTGAACTTAATGTTTGATCAGGATGTTCACAAGCACAAACTAAAATACCAAAAAGAGAAATGAATATAACATAAGATATCAGCTTTGTTTGGATTCCTTTCATAATACCAACCAGCGCGCTGCACATTAAAAGTAATATTGCTTAACCCAACTACCGTTTCACCAATCGTTCTCTGCCAACTCCCGTTGCTGTTTGAACTTCTACAATGTAGGTTCCTGGCAATAATTCACTGATGTCAACTGCTTGATTCGCTGAAATCTGTTGTTTCAAAACTACTTGACCATTTAAACCAATGATTTGAACAGATTCAAGGGCTTCACCTTGGATGAAAAAAGAAGTTGTTGCTGGATTTGGTGCCAATTCAATAGCTGTTTCCGACAATTCATTGATGCCAACTGGATCGTTAATTGTAATGTTTACGCTATCTAAGTACAATTTGTATTTATCAAATGATCGCAAACGAAATCCAACATGAATGGTTTGATTGAGGTAATCCAATGCGCTTAAATCAACACGGTATTCTGTCCATTCTGGATTTTCAAATACAATGGTTGCAAGTGTATCGGTGAAACTAGCAGTTTGACTATCGGTTGTAGAAATCATCACGTAATAACCATCTAAATAACTTGGATCGTGCGATTTCGCTTTCCAAGCAAGGAAATTGCCATACGCACCCACTGTAAATGCGGGAGTAATCAGCCAACGATCAGCTCCAGAAGGCACAGTGAAAAATGAACAAGACCCTGCAACGGTGTCGGTTATATTAGCAGGATCTGGTAAAGCAACCCAACCCGGTGCAAATTCAGCGATTACACTTTCGTCCAGCGTATTGGTGTCATTGATAACAATTGTCCATGATCCTGGGATTCCTTGTTGGAAATCCTCATCAATAACAACGGTTTGTGCTGAAAGGGAAGTTAGAAAACAAGTGCTTAAAACACTAAAGATTGCAAGTTTTTTCATACGGTAAAAATAAGAACTATTCCGCTAAGATGTAAGGTTGATGAGAATATCCTTGAAATCTTGGTAAAAGACATCGAAATGGATCAATTTATCTTCAAAAAAGGAGAATATAGCCTGTTGATCAGTTGGATTTAAAAAATTGAGTTCTTTTTGTTCCCAAACGATTCGATTAAATTGCGGAATGACAGGCGAAGAACAGTTTTCAATCCATTCACCATCCGTTCCTAGATGTAATTCCAGCACATTTTTCAATTCATACATCTGTTCCCATATAATTGCACGCACTCCAGCATCTTTTGCTTGGATATCAAAACTAAAGCGAACACCCGAATCATCAGCATCTAAGCGAATGTAGATGTATTTAACATCAGAAGGATAATTGACCCAATTCATCTTACGACCATTAACAGATCGGTGCTTGGACATATAATTCCTGAAATCGGACCAAAAGGCCGTTATGAGTGATTTGCGTTCTTCTTTTGTATACATGCTACTATTCGTAGCTGTAAAAATAGGTGTTTCGGTTGAAAGTTGCGTAATCTGGCAATTGAGATTCCCCGTAATACCATTGCATATCTTGAGTGATAGTATTACCGGTCCATTCGCGATAAGTAGCAATAGCGTGGTTTTTGTTATAGGTCCATTCTCGGACTTTTATAATTTGACTAAATCGTTCATCGAGTAGAAAACTTCTTTGTGGCCGACGATTTGCAGTGAAAGTAACAATGAATTGCGTTACACCTAATTGACTGTCAACCATGGGCAAACGTTCATAGTGTTGAATGATTTCACTTTTACTACTTCCATCAGGAAGAAACAATTCAACTGAAAAAATGCTATTACCAATTTTGTGTACAATCGCTTCTGGTTGCGAGAATGAACCAATCACCCAAGTCGAATCATAACTTGTGTTTCGTTTCGCATGCAGCAGTAAAAAACCAGCTTTTATTGGCTTCACCGTTGTTTTTAGTTGCTTTTTAATACCAAATAATTGAGTAAAAAGAATGGTTTCTTCACTGGATTTATTTGAAATAGTTAGCGTTCCAGTCGATTTTAACTTAACTGTTGATTCGTGCGTTATTGAAGTGTAATTTAATGTTTTCCAGTTGTTTGAATACCTGTATGTTATTTCATTCAAGGTGTCATCTGGATTTTCCCCACCTTTTGAAAAGAGTAGAATGCGTTTGATACCAGCTTTTTTTAGGGCTTCCCGATTCCATGTTTCCACGAAGCTTACAGGCGATTCATAAATTGAACTCAAATAGGCATAATGAAACAATGGAGTCTTCGTTAGATCAATTGTCTTAAAAAGATGCTCCTTATTTGGTGTTTCTGTACAAGATACCAACAAGATCAAAAATGCCGTTATGATCGATGAAAGTAGTTTTTTGAACGACGACATAGAAGCAAATGTAGTTTAATTCTATTAATACAGCAACAATAAATAACGAAATTGAAGTTAAAATGGACGAAATACCACCTTATGAGCTTACTTGAGCGTTAAGGAGGTAGTAAAAAAAAATAACCACAGTAGATCACATAGGAAACATAGAAGAAAGGAATACTATATTGAATCACGAGACCAATTTGTTTCATCCAAAAATTTCCTCTTGTCCTTGCTTGAGCCCTCCGCCGATGGCACAAGCGGGGTGGGTGGTGAAAAAACAAGTAACCCGAACAATTAAAAATAACCACAGAAGATCACATAGGAAACATAGAAGAAAGGAATACTATATTGATTCACGAGACCAATTTGTTTCATCCCAAAATTTCCTTGTGTTCCTTGTTATTTTTTCCAATCAACGAATAGGATCATTCGAAATCCAACTGTTGAGCTACCTGTATTCGCAGGAAGGTGTTGTTGGTAGAAAACCGTATTGAATTGATTTTCGTTTGGATCGACCAATCCAATGAGGCGATTGCCACCCAAAACAGTCATTTGAGTTGAGTCATCAACGAATTCGGGTTGCAAAGGAGCGCAGTATTCAGATACATTACCAGTTAAATTCCAAATTGGGTACGATTGATTGGCAATCAGCCAGGCGTGTAATTTTCGGTAAAGTTCATTGTTCAAATAACGCTCATCAACCATTCTAGGATAAATACTTCGAACAAACACAACCGCTTCCTCGCCAGAACGGTGAATGATAAATGGAGCAGAAGGTTGGGTGTCAATGGTATTTCTTCGTGCAACAGAACTACATTGTTTTACGGCTAATTCATAGTGATACACATTCGGTAATTCCACACGAATGGTATACGGAGCATCGATCAATTTAGCATTTTCCTGCCGCTGGTACCAATCACAATACGATTTCATTTGCGCTTCATTCACTCCAACAACGGGGTAATTATCGTAAGCCGGATGCCAAAAATACATTCCTGTATACATACTGTAAAACGCTTCTTTTCCTTCTTTGACCCAGCAATTGGTGTCAGGATAAACAGGAGTAGGGGAGGTTGCGTTCGATTGGTAGATCAAGTTGGATACATTGATTTCTCTTCTTCGGTAAAAACGTGCTGCTTGAGGATAATAGAGTTGAGCCAAATAATTCAGGTAGGCTTCATGATCATAAAACGATTCATTTTTCCGATCGAGCGCATGGAAATTTAAACCATAACGTGTTTTGTTTTCAGCCTTTGCTTCAGGATTGAGCAAAACACGTTGTTTTTTCGTGCAGTTCAACAATTTCACAGCTTCCAGTGGTGGCAAACTATCATACAGTATGCAATAAGCCAACGAATCGCGCACCCAATTGACAAATTGGCGGTATTGATAATTGCTTACTTCAGCCGGTGTCATGTAAAAAGGTTGTAACCAATCGTTTACATCGGGTTGTAGTTGCAAAGAACGGTACTGTTGAAAATCCGATTCCAATGATTGAATCAATGAATCTTGATCTGCTAAAAAGGATTTGTATTTAACATAAGATTCAGAGAGCTGGTTTTCCAAACCGGTAGAAGTTCTATAGTTCAATTGAATGGAGTCATGCGATTCTTTCACGTAAATTCCATCTAGTACTGTAGTTACACCAATGTAATGATGGATAGAATCGAAAACGGGTAGTTCAGCTTGGCCAATCGAATCACTTATTCCTGGAAATCCCACATAGTTGACTTTTTTGATTGCATAATACGGTGAATCATTCACAACATTATCCAGCGCAGAAATATGCAACACAGCATCGTCACCAATTAAATCTGCAGGATCAATCAATACAGCATTGTAAACTTTTGGATAGCGTGCAAGATGTGTCTCAGGGATTTTATAACGACCATTTTCAGCAAATACATGCTTGATGATTGAATCTGAAGTTTTTTTTGAATTGAACGAGATTGCGATAGAATCGAACGATTGTGCAGAAGCGGTAGAATACGCGATTCTCAGGAAGCAGAAAAAGAAGAGCAGCAATTTGTACATATCGTTATAATGACGTAACTTATACAATGATACAGTTTATCTGTTGAAAGATGTGTTTGGAGTTGTTGGATTAGGCTATTTAACATAATATTAATTATAGGGCTTTTTCTGTCCTATAATGCTTAAGCATTATAGGACAAAATGATAATTCCTTTCAATCTCAAAACACAACTTTATTATTTTACATGTGGTGGTTATTTAATGTGGAACGCGGTTATTTTAAATTGTGGAATTATACCCTTCGTTAAAGGTGTCTGAGAGATCTGTTCTCAAACCAAGATTAGTTTCAAGATCTTCTAATGAAATTAAGAAGCCTGGTCCCATATTGGAATCATTTCTTAAATCTTCCTTAAGCCGATCGTATCCAAAACCAAAACATCCGATATACTTACAGTATTCAAAATCCTGATGATGAATTAAGCTGTAATCTATAAGAGTGATTTTTGGAATTCCATCATATATTTGTACAATCGCATTATCTAGATGAGGATCTCCATGGGCGAACCCATTTGAATGCCACTCATTTATTGTTTCAGCAAGAGTTTTAACGACTGCTTTTACCAATTCGAGATTTGATCTGCATTCTCTTGATATGAAATTAGACACTAATTCACCTTTAATATATTCGATGATAATAATCCACCTTCCTTCAAACCTAATTCGTTCGTAGTGATTAATTAGAAAATCGTGTTTTTCGGATTTTCCTTTAATCTCATAAAAGACGGTTTCACTGCCATCGCGCCTTCTTCCAAAATGATTTCTTTTACCGTATCCTAAAAAAGGACTGGCATTCCCGTTATAAAAATGTTTTGCGACGAATTCTTTTCCGTTTTCGTCAATACACAAATAAATATTTGCGTTTGGACGATCATCAGCTGCAATTGCTTTAATTATTGTATATGTATGGGATTGCGATTGAATTTTTTTTCCTATCATTCTAATTCGATTATAGTTGAACGTATCTAGTTTAATGATTATTATTGATCGTCATCATCCTTAAATACTAAATATTCAGGTTTCTTAAAATATGGATAATTAACAGTTATGATAGAGGTTTCATCATTCGTTTCATATGCAAATGTGAACTCAATGTCTTTAAATGTACGTTCAATTAATTCTCGGAATGACTTCAACGAATAAATGCGGTATTGGTTATTATACATTATGAAAGTTGGGGTATTCATTACAAAAATCCCTTCTAATTTCTGATCAGTAAATTTGTAATTCTTGTTATTAAGAGTTACTTGGTTTGGGATTCGCAAACCTAGCAACTCCAACAAATTCTCCATCTGAATGGTACAGATTGAAGTATTGATTTTGAACATCAACGGCTTTCAAGAATATTCCATCAGATATAGTTATAAGAAATCCATTTCTGTTAAAGACACCTTCCAAGTCTTTGTATTCAGCGTTTTTATGTCTTAAGACAAAAATCTTAATCAGATTAGTATTGTAGAGCGTTCCATTTCCAATTAGAGTATTTTCAATTGAAATATTTATATGTTGCATGTAGTTTTTACTTTGTACAGTGAATAATTGATTGCAAAATACGAACTTATTTTAATGGTTTGAATTGATAAAGATCTTAATTGAATTATAACTCAACTTCTCCTCCAACTGATTATTTACAATTTTCATAATACTCGCAACCAGCAATCCTAGTAGTTGATATTCCAATATCTGCTCCCTGAAAGCATCAAGCGCCCTCCCCTTTCGGTTCTGGCTTCCTATTACTCAGTAACCAAATTGGATCACCATTAGAGTTATGTGAAGTCTGATTAACACAATTTTCGTACCTTAATGGCATGGAAATACTGAAATTAGTTTTAGTTGGAACCTTGATCGGTTTCCTTACTTATGGCTTAAACAAGGCCTTTTGGGGGCTTTTAGTTTTTAAAAAAATCATTTTTCCATGTTGGTGACGAATTCAAACAAAACTAGACCTTCAAAAACCACCCTCATTTTAGGCTTCTTATTCTTGTTTAATGGATTTAAAGCATGTTTTAGATCAAACTTACAGCCAAGTGCTGAGTTTAGCTCTTAGATTAAATTTTTCACCAAAATAATAATCTTAAGTTTTTTGATGTAAAAGTTGTCTGATTTGTAGCAAAATAATCTGAATTTCGATTTTTTTTGATTAAATAGTGTATTTTTCCACCACTCAAAAAAAGCACACTTTCATTGTTAGACAACAGCCCCGATTCCCCTTTAATGTCAAACTATATTAACACAATGCCTTTACATTATAGGGCAATATAATTTGATGAAAATATATGTATTTTTATCAAATGTTTAGAAAACACTGGTTACCTCTATTGGCAATTATTGGGATAGTATCCAAAGCTATTTCAGATATTGTTGACCTTAAAAAAATGGCACAATCAATATCGGTTTTAGATCTGATATCTTATTTAATATATTCTATACCTCTTATTCTTGTAATAGTTTTATGGTATAAATATCAAAAACTATATTTTGACAATAAACGAGTTGAAATTCATAGCCGAATCGACGCTTGGTTAAATGTTATGAGAATTAGAAAACTTCAAAATAATGAGCCAGTAATGCCAAGAGATGAAGAGAAAAAATATATTAATAGTAAACTTAGAGATACATATTCTTCGATGAGTGAAGAAAGAAGAAATCATATTTTAGAATGTTTTTACGAGCAGAAAAATTTTTGGCATAAATGGCCAGATTGACCCAATACTCTACACAAGCTGATTATAAATACCAAAATTTAAGACTATAAAGATTTCACCTTGAATCCTGATCTTTTAATTTTTCTTTCTCCTCCTCCTTCTAAAAAAAAAGTTTGTATTTACGTCAGTTTCCGATCCTATAGTAACAGATCGCAATTACATTGTATTTTAGTAAACTTCGTTTTTTTTTCTTTTTACCACAATGGCTCTTTACTCACCGTTTCTTCAGAAATTCCAATGAAATGAGGAAGCCAGCAATCTTCTACAATTAATCCGATTTCTGCACTACAATTCTGACAAACCTGATTTAGCACACCTAAATCGCCTGGTCCGCAACAACCGGTCAATCGTGCGGAATCCTTATGATTGCTGAGATGAACACTTTCTGTGTTGACAAGGAAATCAATTCGTTTTCCGAAATGAATTTCTATTTCGTTGGCGTTTATGTATAGCCCCGGATCAATAAGAGGTGTCCGATCTTCCAGATTTGCTTTATCTGAAGATACCTGCTGCAACTCAATTACAGTCAATTTATAATTGCATTTTTTACAGTACAATTGCATGGTAGAAACAGAATTATAACTTTTAGTAGTTAAACGGATTGCTGCCCGTTGGGTTGCATTCGGAACAATTCTTTCTAGAAAAAATAAAATGTTGGGTACTTTTGAAATAACCCCCAAAACCTCCCTCCTTTTAAAATCTATAGGTCCACTGTTTTGAGTTAAACTAAAATCGATCTCTTCTCTTGCAGGTTCTTCACATTGCGGGCTGAGTTGCGATTCAGATGAATACATCTAGTTTACACACTTTACGGGATACTATCGCTAATGATCGACTTTGCTTGACAAATGATGCACTTCGACACGCTAATGATCGACTTCGCTGGACAAATTATGCATTTCGACACGCTAATTGTTGACTTCGCTAGACAAATTATGCATTTCGACGCTTTAATTATCGACTTCGCTGAACAAATGAT
>JAYSRF010000005.1:0-48572 GCA_043721195.1 Fluviicola sp.
GAATCCGCTTAGGCTATAAACACTTGATAGAACACTATTCAACCAATAGAGCCAATATGATTATTGTTATTACTGATGGAGCATTTAATAAAAACTCGAATGATTACAAGAAAATTGTACAAAAATATGCAGAACAAGCTATTACTTTTTCTGTAGTTGGAATTCAGTGCACGACTTCAAATGAAAAGTCACTTCGAGAGGCAGCAACTTTTGGTGATGGGCGTTTCATTCCAATCCACAAACTTTCAGATGCACAATACAACTTACTCCAAGAAATCAGAATTGCTTCGTTTAGAGGAATCTAGTCAGCTGTAGCCATTTGTTGTTGAAAGGAAATGACAATAAATTCAGCTGGATGTACAACAGCTACTTGAACAGTAACGTTCATAAAACCATTTAAAATATCATCAGCAGTCATTGTTGTTCCTAATCCACATGCCACAGAAAAAGCATCAGATGGAGTTGCTCCTTGTAATCCACCATCTTTCCAAACGCTTGTCAAAAAACTACTTATCATCGCTTTTACAGCTTCCCAAGTATTTTTGTCATTGGCTTGAAAAACATACGCATTTGCTGCCAATTTACACGATTGTTCTAAATAAATGATGGTTCTACGCACATTAATATAACGCCAATCATCGCTGTTTCCATCCAACGTTCGTTCACCCCAAACTAAAATACCCTGTCCATTAAAAAAACGAATGGCATTAACCGATTTTCCAGATACTGCATCAACATTCAAATTCTCCTGTTGACTATCTGTTAAATGAATAGGTAAGGTTGCTGCTCCAATAATTGACGTATTCGCTGGGGCTTCCCAAACACCCGATTGATTATCGATTGTGGTCATCACACCAGCCATTCCACCGCTTGGAGTAAGCATATTTACATCCGCCAACACATGTTGCATTATGAGCGTATAGGATGTACTCGTATTCAATAAAGCAGCGTTGTTTTCTGCAACTGTTAATTGATTTCCTGTTGGTGATTGCATATCCGCAAAGATCTGTTCAACTGTTGGATTTGGATACGCAGAAGGGCTCAATATGCCTTCCAGTTGAGTTAAATTTCCCCCAAATAGATTGGTGTAATCGATGTCTGAACTTTGCACAATGGTGGTCCCGATAAAAGGATAATAAACAGCACCATAACACAATCCATTCGTTCCTGAATTCTCGCGGAACTGCTGAATGTCATTGACATACGAAACAGGATCAGGATTACGTCCTCCGATTACATCAAAAATGGAGATTGCCGTTTGCATTTCAGTACATTGCAGCAACATCATTTGCATCAATGTTCCATTTTCAGGCACAGAAAGTAATGTTGCATCTGGGCAGATATACATGGTTGGTTCTTGCTCATTTTTAAGTAACGAAATCCCATTCGTCAACTCATTTAACTTCACATTTGTATTGATGATTTGCTCACCTGGAGTCATTGGATTGTTTGATGGCGCACCATACGTTCCAACAGAAACAATGTAGGCATCTCCTCCCCCATTTTGATAAAACAATTGAATACTGTTATAGAGGTAATAAATGGTATTGGGATCAGGAACGATGGAATAAAAAGCACCATTTAAATTAATAGAATCACCCGTTGTTGGCTCAACTGCTTCCGGAACTAAATAATAGTTCGGATTGTATTGCTTCGTTGGATCAGCAGGAGCTGGAGGATTCGGTAGACAATAAATTGCTTGAAATTCAGCAAAAGAGGTGATTTTTTGAGGTACATTCAAATACGATTTCCCTTCAAAAGTAGCTTGAGGAGTATACCCTACAAATGCAGGAGCAGAAGTAGCTACTGGAACAACCGAGTTTGGAAATCCATTCACTTCATTGATATAGACACCAGGTGTTGAGTAATTTTCTTGATCCATTTTGCTTGATTTTATTGTGAATAAACGAAGGTTTTTCTGTTCCAAAAACAGGTTGTTAAAGATAGAAAAAATAGATACGAAAGTTCTTCGATTCGTATTGTTCTGAAACGTAAAGAAGAAATAGCTTATCTTTGCGCCGTGGTAAAAATCCGTGATATTGAATTGGGCGAATTTCCGCTCTTGTTGGCACCTATGGAAGACGTAAGTGATCCTCCGTTTCGTGCGTTGTGTAAAAAACATGGAGCAGATTTGATGTACACCGAATTCATTTCGTCAGAAGGATTGATCCGTGATGCCATAAAAAGTCGACAGAAACTCGATATTTTTGATTACGAAAAACCCATTGGTATTCAAATTTTTGGAGGTGATGAAGATGCGATGGCCTTGTCTGCAAAGATTGTAGATGCTACCAATCCTGATTTATTGGACATTAATTTTGGTTGTCCTGTTAAAAAAGTAGTTTGCAAAGGAGCTGGTGCAGGTGTGTTGAAAAACGTCGACTTAATGGTGCGACTCACACAAGCGTGTATTAACAGCACCAAATTGCCCGTTACTGTAAAAACGCGACTTGGCTGGGACGATTCTTCGATTAACATCATGGAAGTTGCCGAGCGATTACAAGATATTGGTATCGAAGCATTGAGTATTCATGGTCGTACTCGTGCACAGATGTATAAAGGCGAAGCTGATTGGAAACACATTGCTGAAGTAAAAAACAATCCACGCATTCATATTCCTATTTTTGGCAACGGAGATATCGATTCACCAGAAAAAGCGGTTGAATACAAAGAACGTTATGGCGTTGATGGAATCATGGTTGGTCGCGCAGCTATTGGTTATCCATGGATCTTTAATGAGATCAAACATTATATGAAAACGGGAGAACACTTGCCTGTTCCTAGTATAGCTGATCGTGTTCAAGCGGCCAAAGATCATTTGGAAATGAGCGTCAGTTGGAAGGGTGAAAAACTCGGAATTGCTGAAATGAAGCGTCATTATACCAATTATTTCAAAGGAATAGCGCATTTCAAAGAATACCGTGGTCGTTTGGTTACTTCGTTTGATTTGCAAGAGATTCAGGATATTTTGGATTATGTTGCGGAGAATGAGGGGGAGTTTGAATTCGCCTAGCTTCGATACATTTTATTCCGCTGCGCTGCATAAAACACTCAGCTAGACGGCGAATGCAAACAAATTTCGTGGAAAATGAAAAACAGTTTTTATAGAATAAATCTATACCTGAAAAGTGACTGATTCGGTTACAAATAGGTAATTACAGTCTGGTTGAGTGTTTTATCTAGCGTAGCGAGTACCTTAATTTCCATTTCGAACTACAATCCAGTCTGGCTGATTGTTTTATGCAGCTCAGCGAAAATCCTTAATTCTGATTCCAGTCTGGCTGAGTGTTTTATGTAACGCGGTGAAAACCTAAATCTTCAATTATAACTAAGACCTAGTCTGGCTGAGTGTTTTATGCAGCGCAGCGGAATAAAATGTATTGAAGCCAGACGGTGACTTCTTCACTAATTCAATAAAAAAAAGTATATTAAAGTATGAGAACTTATTACGTTTACATACTCTTGTGTGCTGACAACTCCTATTATGTTGGGATTACCAATAATTTAGGTCGGCGATTTATTGAACATTCATCTGGATACAATCCTGGGAGTTATACAGCTAGTCGTTTGCCCGTTGTTGTGGTTTATGCGGAACAATTTTACCGTCCTTTTCAAGCAATTATGCGTGAAAAACAACTCAAAAAATGGACAAGAGTTAAAAAAGAAGCATTGATGAATCGAACGTTTGATCAGCTACCCAACTTAGCAAAAAAGAAAAATTTCAATCGGAAAGTGAAAACAAATAATAATGACACAAGTTTGTAATCCAACTGAATTCTGACTTTTTAAGTAATGCTGTGAAAAACCTAAATCTTCAATTCATACCTGTAATCTGGCTGAGTGTTTTATGTAAAACTGTAAAAACCTAAATCTTCAATTCGAAAACAATTCTACCTTAAATATTTAATCAGTATACGAAACGGTGTCTGGTTGAGTGTTTTATGTAAACTGTAAAAACCTAAATCTTCAATTCGTGACACAAGACTACCCTAGATTTTTAATCAGTATAAGAAACGGTGTCTGGCTGAGTGTTTTATATAACACCGTGAAAACCTAAATTTTCAATTCATACCTGTAATCTGGCTGAGTGTTTTATGTAAAACTATAAAAACCTAAATCTTAATTCATGACGCAAGTCTACCCTCGATTTTTAATCAGTATAAGAAACGGAGTCTGGCTGAGTGTTTTATGTAACGCAGTGGAATAAAATGTACCGAAGCCAGACTACGCTTTCTTATACGTATACTTCACCCTCACATGCTCAAATTCAGCAAAGTGTGTTCCAGCAGTAAACTTTAATTTCTTCGCAGCATTTTGTGCTTTCATAATAGATGGAGTTGATGTAACTGATGTTCCATCAGGAATAACTTTCGCGCCTGTAACTTCTCCTTTACGGTTAACGGACAATTCAATGATGACCGTTCCAGTCACTGTACTTGTAATATTAAACGAGGTTGTACCGATTAACTTACGACCAGAATCGACCAATGTTCCGCTTTCTACCTGAGCCTGAGCCCCTAACAAGCAGCTTACAAAAGCTACCACTACCATCCATTTTTGCATTGTTCTATTCTAGTTTAATCAAACACTAAGATTACGAAATTTCCGACCAGTTTGGTTTGTCTTTCAAGCGTTTTATTGCTTCTTTTTTCAACAAGTAATGTTCAGAACGTTCTAAGCGTGGATCATTTTTTAAAATTTCTCGTGCTTTGTCTCGTGCTATAGCAACAAGCGGACCATCTTTCACTAAGTCAGCAATGCGTAAATCTAATTCACCACTTTGTTGCGTTCCCATTAAATCACCCGGACCACGCAGTTCTAAATCAACTTCCGATATTTCAAATCCATCATTGGTGCGGACCATCGTTGACAAACGTTTTTTAGAATCTTTAGACAATTTACTTCCCGACATTAAAATACAAAATGATTGTTCTGCTCCACGCCCTACTCTACCCCGCAACTGGTGTAATTGGGATAAACCAAACCGTTCAGCGCTTTCTATAATCATAACGGAAGCATTTGGAACATTCACT
Organism: Fluviicola sp.; assembly: GCA_043721195.1. Classification (GTDB taxonomy): domain Bacteria; phylum Bacteroidota; class Bacteroidia; order Flavobacteriales_D; family Crocinitomicaceae; genus Fluviicola. The sequence goes on from JAYSRF010000005.1 coordinate 5,034, forward strand.
CCTACTTCAATTACCGTTGTTGCAACCATGATTTGGGTTTTGCCTTGCACAAATTGTTGCATTTCATATTCCTTATCTGCTGGTTTCATTTGGCCATGAACAATGCTGACTTTGTATTCTGGCAAGGGAAACGATCGGCTAATGGATTCATACCCATCCATGAGGTTGGCATAATCCAACGTTTCTGATTCTTGAATAAGTGGATAAACACAATAAATCTGTCGTCCTTTGGCAATTTCGTTGCGCATAAAACCAAATACCACTAAGCGATCTTTATCAAATTTATGTTGGGTTGTAATTGGTTTTCTCCCAGGTGGTAATTCATCAATCACTGAAACATCTAAATCGCCATAGAATGTCATTGCAAGCGTTCTAGGAATTGGTGTTGCAGTCATGATCAAAATATGAGGCGGAATGGTGTTTTTCTTCCACATCCGAGCACGTTGCGCGACTCCAAATCGGTGTTGTTCATCAATTACCACTATTCCAAGATTCTTGAACTGAACAATGTCTTCCAACAAAGCATGTGTTCCAACCAAAATATTTATTTCACCTGACAACAGTGCTTCGTGTAATTGTTTTCTGACTGATTTTTTGGTGGAACCTGTCAATAAAGCAACTTTAACATCCGTTTCAGCCAGTAATTCTTGAATACCAATAAAATGTTGTGTTGCCAGAATTTCGGTTGGAGCCATAATTGCTCCTTGGTAGCCATTTCCAATTCCCATTAACATAGTTAATAGCGCAACAACTGTCTTTCCACTTCCAACATCACCTTGCAACAAGCGATTCATTTGTATGCCAGAACCCATATCCTTTCGAATTTCCTTCAAAACACGTTTCTGTGCATCGGTCAACTCAAATGGCATGTGGTGTTCGTAAAACGAAAGAAATGCTGGGCCAACTTCTGTTAATACTTGTCCAGCTGTGCGCTGCATGGTGATCGCCTTTCGCAAGAGCAGTTCAATTTGAAGGTTCAATAATTCTTCAAGTTTGAACCGCGTTCGCGCTTGTTGTGCCAACGGAATATCATGTGGATTGTGAATGGAATAAATCGCACGTTGAAATTCAGGTAAACGAAATTCTTCTCGAATTGTAAGCGGCAATGCATCTGGTAAAGTATGCTGCGAGAGTTGTTGCAAAAGTGTATTGATGAGCTTGTGTAAACCTCGTGAATGTAAACCAGCAGCTGTTAATTTTTCAGTTGAGGAATAAACAGGTTGCCACCCCAACTCTTGATTGACATTGCTCCATTCTATTATTTCTGGATGCGGGATATTCCATCCACTTCCATAGTTTTTTGGTTTTCCAAATACTTGAATGATCGTATTCGGTTTCAAGCTTGGCAAAATCCATTTGAATCCTTGAAACCACATGAGATCGACAATTCCAGTTTCATCTTGGAATTTAGCGACCAAACGTTTGCTTTTTCCTGTCCCCGTTTCTTGAACATTTATAAGTTGGCCTTTGAGCTGAATAAAACCATCAGTAAACGGAACATCTTTTACTTGTTGGTAAGAAGATCGATCTACGTAGCGGAAAGGAAAATGGTACAATAAATCAACGAATGTAAAAATACCCAGTTCGGAACGCAGGAGTGCTGCCCTTTGCGGACCAACACCTTTGAGAAATTCAATGGAAGTATGGAGCAATTCATTCATGAGTCTATAAAGATAATGAATGATCGAAATAAGGGATTGAAAAACGAGTGGAAGGAAGAAAAAAGTCTCTAAATGATAAATGGAGCAAAGACGGGCGTCCTCACTCCATTTACTAATCAACCTAACCTAACCACCTAAATCAGTGCTAAGATACGAACGATGATTTATAAAAACCAAATTTTTTTACAACTTTTTTATTTTTTCTGTAGTAATTATTGATTTAAACTAAGCTTATATTTATTATATGGTAAACGGCATTGAGTCTAAACATCTTTAAAATAAGTGAAATGGAAACTAATCAAATAGTTTAAACGTTAAAAAAAGTTCACCTGATGAGATGAACTTTTTTTTATGGAATAACTCAATAAAACTATTTTATTTCACCTAAACCTTTTTCTAACCATGCTTTAAAGACTTCTGGATTAGAATGATTTTGATAATCTGCGGAGCCATTAGATAAGTTTTTACCATCAGGCCTTTTCAATACGTAATATGGTTGTGCTGCAATTTCGTATTCACTGATTTCTTTATACATCCACTTATCTCCATAAGTAACCAGTTTTTTATCCTTACCATTAGGCCATTTTACAGTAATTTGTTCTTTTATTGGAAGTTCCTTTAAGTCATCAACATGCAATGATACGATCACTACATCATCTCTTAAATGCTCAATAATACCTGCTTCCCCCCAAACTGTCTCTTCCATTTTTCGACAATTCACGCATTGATATCCTGTAAAATCGACAAACAAGGGCTTATTTACTTTTTTAGCATACGCTTCCGCTTCATCAAAATCATGAAATACCATTAGTTTTTGAGGTCCTAAATGCATATCTTCATTTCCACCTTCTACAGCAACTGCGCCTGATCCTCCAAAACCTAATGGCGACTCACTATACGTTGTTGGAGGAGGGAAAGCATTGATCAGTTTTAATGGTGCTCCCCACATTCCTGGTAACATATAGATCACAAACATTGTTACTACTGTTCCAAGCATAATTCGACCAACAGAAAGTCTTTCTACTTTTGAGTCATGCGGGAAAGTAATAAACCCGAACAAATAGATTGCCAATAAACCGAATATAGCAACCCAAGCAGCGATAAACAATTCACGTTCTAAATAATGAAGTTGTAGACCATAATCTGCGTTTGATAAGAACTTCAAAGCCAAAGCCAATTCGAGAATCCCAAGAACAACTTTAACTGTATTCAACCAGCCTCCAGATTTTGGAAGACTATTCATCCAGCCTGGGAAAGCAGCAAATAAACCGAATGGCAATGCGAGTGCTAATGAGAATCCAAACATTCCAATTACTGGTGTAATTCCACCTTTACTTGCAGCCTCAACTAATAAACTTCCAACAATTGGTCCAGTACAAGAAAAGGAAACTAAAGCTAAAGCAAGTGCCATAAAGAAAATCCCTATGATTCCACCTTTATCAGATGCTTTGTCTGCTTTATTAACCCATTTACTTGGCATTCTAATCTCAAATGCACCCATAAACGAAATCGCGAAAATTACCAAAATCAAGAAGAAAATAAAATTGAACCACGGATTGGTAGACATCTTATTCAGCACTTCTGCTCCAAAAATAGCAGTTACAGCTACTCCAAGTGTGATGTAGATTACAATAATGAAAAAGCTGTATAAGAAAGCATTTCTAACTCCTTGAGATTTCGTTTTACTTTGTTTGGTAAAGAAACTTACTGTCATCGGAATCATAGGGAAGACACATGGAGTCATCAATGCTGCCAATCCACTTAAGAAAGAGAGAATAAATATGGTCAAAACAGAACGATCACTTGTACTTTTAAAAGGTTTAGGATTATTGTTTGATTGTATTTTCGGTGCATTCTTATCTATCCTTGAAGTTTTAATTGGTTCTACAGTAGTAGAAGTGATTGAGCTATCTTCTGGTGTTAAACCTTCAGAAGCTGCATCTAAACAACCTTTTACATTAACTGAAAACACATCATCATACGGCGCTAAGCAATGAGATTCATCACACGTTTGAAAAGCATAAGTTCCTTTCAAAACAAAATCTTTATCCGTGAGGATTTGTATTTTATATTTAAAAACGACTTTTCCTTCATGGTAACTTAAATCTTCATCAGCTTCGTCATCGTGTTTCTGTATAGGTTTAGGTTCAGAAACAACACCGATAACCTTATAATCTGCAGATTTATTAAGTTGAAATTTTGTCGCATAACCAAAGGTTCCTTTTGGCAATGCTATAGAATTAATATGCCAATGAGTAGCCATCGTAACACTTGCAATAACAGTTGCTTCACAACCCTTTTGATCTACTGTTACTTTCCATTTCACCATGTCTTCTGGCAATTCAATCTTAGACTGTGAAAAACCAATCGTTTTAAAAAGGGACGTAAAAATGAACAACAAGAAAAATGTAGTGTACTTCATGCGAATGTTTGTTTATTGGAATTTAGAATTAAGGAATTGTAACAGAAAAATCAATATCAACAGGAGGTAAGCACATGATTTCATTGCAGACCATAAAAGTGATATAACCAGTAACTGTGCCTTTACTTTTTGGTGTTAGTTTACGCGTAAAGACAACTTCGTCCTTGAAGAAATCAAGAGAAGCTTCAAAATTTTCATCATAAGCATGAATTGGAGTTGGTTCATTGACCTTCCCCTCCCATTTTATTGCGGTGCTTTCATTGAAGACAAAACTGGTTGGAACTGGTCCAATATCGTTTTGGATGAATTGACTGTATAAGTGCCAACCTTCGGCAATGCTTGCACGGAACTCCAATTGGTTTTCAGTATCGTTGTAAGAAACTGTCCAACTAACTTTGTCCTGCGCATACATAGTGCCGGAAAAGATCAATAATAAGGCTAACATTAATTGTTTCATTGTTCCGAATTGAATGTTTTACCAAAACTACGAAATGAATCGAGTTATGGTTTCGAACAATGAAGGAAATTCTTGAAAAGCTAAAATTTTAATTCAACAATGTGATCAATTGGAATCCACATTCCACCTTTTAGACAAATGAACTTAGAACCCGTTGCCCAAATCGTCGTGTTAATGCGTTTTAGTCCCATATCATCTTGAAAAATGATACCTACTTTGGTGTGATAACCATTACCTAAGCGCGTCGCTTCATCTAGATGACGTCGCAATTCTGGATCTTGTTTTAGGGTAATCGATTGGCTGAAAGAAAGATCTTTCACAAGTTCTTTCTCAATAACTTCTGGTTCCATAGTAATCGAGATTTAATTTTCTAACTGGAATTTAGTAAAAATCTGAATCCGTGATTCATTTTATCGAAAAAAAATATCGACTACTATTCTATAGAATTGGATTTCGCTGCTCACAATCAATCTTAAACAACCTGATTTGAAGGATTCGACGTGTGTTTTTTGTAGCCAATGCTACTCGACTGACTTTAATTCCTGGAATCCAGAATATCAAAGATCCATCCGTTAAAACAGGAATACTTGCCCTATCCATTAGCGGAATCCCTGCATCTTTTAAAACATCCGAAACCAATTGAGTGCCTTTCATACCTAGACTCGCGATCCGATCCCCTACTTTGCAGAATCGTAGTTCTAATTTTCCGTTTAGCAAATCTGCATCTAAAAAAAGTGTCTCTTTATCAAAAACAGAAGGTAAGATTCCTATTTCTTCACTCTTGAAATCCCACGGAAAAACGATTGAGGGTAGTTTAGCTTTGAACGTGTGTTTGTTCAGTTTAAAAATAGTGAACTGATCTAGCTCTATTTTATTCCCAACGGCTCCATTTGCCAATTCATTTAATCGTTCAATTGCCCAAATAGGAAACTGAACACGATACACAAAAGCAATTGTTTGTTCTTCCGTTAATGCTAACCACTTTTCAATTTCGATTTCCTGGTCTTGTTCCCATTTTACTGCCAATGCTTCGATTTCAAGATCTAACTCTAACTGTCGCTCTTTCATCAAGCGCATGAATAATAAGACGCTTTCCTTTAATTGAGGCTGCGATTGAAGTAAATCTGGAAGCAGGGTAGTACGAAATAGATTCCTAAGATAAACCGCTTTCGTATTGCTTTCATCTTCACGAAATGAAACGTTATTTTCAGCAGCATACTGATAAATCACCGCTTTATCCAGCTCTAAAAAAGCACGAATCAATTGATTTCGTTCTACATGCATTCCTCCTAAACCAAAAGTTCCGCTTCCTCGATACAATTGTAGAAAAAAAGTTTCCAATTGGTCATCAGCGTGTTGACCCAAAACAACAACGTGTTGCGGAGAAATGGCGTTCCAATTCGCAAATTGTTCTCTCCTAAATTGACGGGCTTCCGCTTGAAGATTAACACCTTTCTTCTTTGTCAATTCAACAGGACAACGATGAACGAAACATTCCAATTGGTTTTTTGAAGCTGTTTCTCTTACAAGTACTTCATCAAATTCACTCGCTTCTTCACGCAATTGATAATTCACATGTAAGACAACTGGTTGAATCCCGATGGCAATCAGCGCATGCAATAAAACCATGCTATCAACTCCACCACTACAAGCTACAAGTACTTTTCGATCAGTCCAATTAATCGCTTTTACGGCCTCAATTACCACTGACATGTTCCAACAGTTGCTAATATCCGACCTACCTTGGTTTGACACTCTTCATATTCTTCTTCTGGATCTGAAAAAATAGTGATTGCCCCTCCTACTCCGCAAGATGCGGTTTGTTGTTTTCGATCACAAAAAATGGTTCGGATCATAACGTTCAAATCAAAATCACCATTTGGAAGCATATAACCAACCGTACCAGCATAAAGTCCTCGTGTAAATCGTTCGGTTTGTTCAGCCAATTTCATCGCTGCAACTTTTGGCGCTCCTGTCATTGAACCCATTGGAAAAGTGGCTTTTAGAATCTCACTGAATGGTGTTTCATGTTTTAATTCACAGGAAACGGTAGAAATTAATTGATGGACTGTAGGATACGTATAGACCCCAAACAATTCATCCACTTTTACAGAACCTTTTGTAGCTAAGCGCGATAAATCGTTGCGAACCAGGTCAACGATCATGACATTTTCTGTTCGATCTTTATGACTCACGCCCAATTCCATTCGAAGTGCTTGATCTGTTTCAATTGTTTTTCCTCTTGCTGCGGTTCCTTTTATTGGTTGGGAAATCAATCTATTTCCTCGTTTTTGCAAATAGCGTTCTGGACTTGCAGACGCAAACATCCAATCGTGTGATTCAAATAAAACAGAATATGGAGCAGTGCTTATTTTATTCAAAGCTTGATAAGCTGGCAGAATGGAAGTCCATTTCACACCCTCCGCATAAAATTCTTGGCAATAATTCACTTCATACAGATTGCCCTGTTGAATTTCTTCTTTTAGAAAATTAATTTGTTGCAGGTAATCAGCTTTTGTTTGTCGCGCTTTCCATTCGACTTGTTGATCGTCTGAAAAATCATGAACCTCGAGACATGCTTTTGCCAATGCTTCATTTTCTAGACTAGCATCACCTTCTTCCAAGCGCATTGCACCTTTATCAATGATAAATAACGATTCAGGAATCCAAACGGTTAATAAAGGAAATGATTCTTCAATAGTTGTATCAAAAGCAAAGAGTTGTTTACACAATTCATAGGAAGCAATAATGAATTTCGTGCGATTCGGATGGGCATTTATAAATGAATCAACTGATTCCCAAGAAAAATTGACATTGCTCGTCCAAGATGCACTTTCACCAACACCAATGCGCCAGTTTCCATCATTTCCATTGAGAGCAATCCGCGTTTTCATTGTGTCCAAAAGTACAATTTATTGCTAATTTAGCTTCAAAAAGTCAGAATGCTGTATCGTTTCCTGAAATTTACTGTCGGAATAGGAATCCGGATTTATTACCGCGAAATCCGTGTACTGAATCAGGAGAACCTTGATCACGATGGACCATTGATTTTGATTGCCAATCACCCCAACACGTTAATGGATGCATGGATCATGGGGCATATCAATAGAAGATGTGTTCATTACATGGCAAAAGCAACTTTTTTTAATTCGCCATTCAAACGCAAATTGTTTAAAGCCGTTGGAATGATTCCCATCAATCGAAAAACAGATGGCGTTGTTTCTGGAATCAATAACCGTGATTCTTTTGAAGCGTGTTATGAACTCTTGGAACGAGGTGAAGTTTTAGTCATATTTCCAGAAGGGACAAGTTATTTAGAACGACGTCTTCGAGAAATAAAAACGGGAACAGCACGCATTGCATTAGAAGCTGAATCGAGAAATGACGGAAAATTAGGGATCAAAGTTATTCCTGTTGGTTTAAATTATTTGAGTGCCGATCATTTTCGTGGTAGAATTATGGCGCATGTCGGAAAACCAATTCGAGTTGAAACTTTTCTAGCCGAATACAAAACCAATCAAGGCATTGCAGCAAAAAAACTAACCGAACGATTCAGAGCTGAACTTTCGCGCGTTTTTGTTACAATGGATGATGAACTCAAAGAAAAATTGGTGCATCAACTTACGTATTTATTTGATTCTCGCTATTCAAAAGAAGAAGAAAAAGGTGTTGAGCAATCGATCGGATTCTTGAAACAAGTGCAACTTCAACTAGATGAAACCACCATATCATCCCCATGGAAGCTTGAACACATTCAAGAACAAGTAGATGAATTGGTTCAATCGCTTAATTTTTACGGAATCCGTCCTGATTTTCTAGACCGTCCCTATCGAACGAGTCTTTATTTAAGGCAAACGATTCAATCTTGGATTTTTTTATTGGTAACAGTTCCCTTCTTCATTTTCGGATTTATTCACAACGCTCTTCCTTATTTTGGAATTGACAAATTGGTGACTAAACTCACAAAAGAGGTGGAATATCATGCACCATTGGTCGTTTTAATGGGTTTATTTCTTTATCCACTGTCCTACATTGGCTGGTGCATCCTTTTTAACTGGTTGTTCGATCCAAATTGGTTGCTTATGATCATTTATGCGCTGGCTCTTCCATTAACTGGATTGTTTGCTCATTTTTTCTTGCGTTACAGGCAACATATCAGATCTAAGCAACAATTTAGTCGATTTGCTAAACGTCGCAGTTCGGTTTTCAACCAATTAAAAACACAGCGTGAGGCACTGAAAGAATTGATTTTTAACACCTAACCCTAAAAACGGGGGTGTTTACAGTTATTGAAAAATCGCATTTCCACATTTTTTTCATTTTTTTTCTTTGATTGAACCTAGCATTTGTTATTTTTGCGCCTGTCTTACAGTAAATGTTGGCAAACGTTCTTTAAAATATACATGGTGGGATGGGTGAGAGGCTTAAACCAACAGTTTGCTAAACTGTCGTACGGGTAACTGTACCGCGAGTTCGAATCTCGCTCCCACCGCTTTTTTTTTACCTAGGTGTTGCAGAAGTTAAAAAAATAGCTATCTTTGCACTCCGATTACGGTTCTGAAGTCGATCAGAATCTCTTTGAAATAGGGCATTTTTTCGGGGTGTAGCGTAGCCCGGTATCGCGCCTGGTTTGGGACCAGGAGGTCGTCAGTTCGAATCTGGCCACCCCGACAAAAGGGGGATGAGCAATCATCCCCCTTTTTTGTTTCTATTTCTTGAGAAGAGCGACAATTTTGATGAGCGTTCGGGCTTCATAAAAGGAGTAAAAGAATAAACAAATTAGGCCCAATAGCTCAGCTGGATAGAGCAACTGCCTTCTAAGCAGTAGGTCTCAGGTTCGAATCCTGATTGGGTCACAAAAAGAAAAAAGCATTTTACGCAAGTAAGATGCTTTTTTCTTTTCCCTCTATACTCACGCTCCCACTCACACTGAGGGTATGCTTTTTTCTTTCAGGGACGAGTTTGAGGATTGAGAATGAGAAGATCACACAAAAGACTCCAAATCCCCCACCAAAAAGTTCGAACTTTGCGCCAAAAGGGTCACAAAAAAGAGTGGTGTGAGCGCGTTAGCGATTGCACCACTTCTTTTTTGCCCTCATTACTCGCTCTCACACTCACTCTTTTCAGTTTGGAGCGTGAGATTTGAGTATGGAGGGAATTCGTGTTCGAAACCTAGGTTCAACTTCCTCTTTCTTGATTAAGCAATCTTTCAGGATTATTGTGTACTATTGGGCTAATAACGTAACAAACACTATTCGCTAAAATTCCTGAAATTTAGTGTGAAAATTGATATCAGTTGATAAAAAAACCACATTCACAATTCATCGTTTAATTAGTGCTTTCGATTATGAATAACAAGAAGTATATTTTTGAAACATTCAAAAAACAAATCCATGAATTATCGAAACCATGTTATATTCAGGGATGTGATTTTGATGCTTCCTTCAACCACCTATTGCAGAAAAGAGGGATATTAAACCAGATAGAAGAAAACCAACATATTTATATCCTAATTTTCAACAACCATTATGATCCTCCTGTGTACCTAGACAGGAAAGGAATTAATAAAAACTTCGGGTATAGAGGATTTTGTGAAAAACACGATAATAATTTGTTTAAATCAATTGAATCCGATCCAGTTGACTATAATATTTACCAAAGTCAATTATTATTTTCTTTAATAGCGTTTTATAACCAAAGAAACAAAAAGGAATATCTCTTTTTACTTTATACCGCCTCTAAGGCAAATGAATTAACGAAAGATATTATCCCTGAGGATTTTTACAACGAATCAACAGCTGCGTTAAGGGATTCATTGAATGAATATGAAACAATTGAAAGTAAACTATTTGACGACTTAAATTACAAATCCGAAAAATTTCATTTTAGAACTATTCATTTACTGAGAACAGAAATCTGTATCTCGTCCTTTTTTACTTATGAAACAACAGAGGAACTTCATAAACTTTTCAGGCTTGACTCGAATTATGAACTGACGAACATTTTCATGACTTTTTTTCCAACAGAAAATCATTCTATTCTAATCCTCGGAGTAGAAAAAAACAAACTAAAAAGATGTGAGGAATATCTAAATCAATACTCTCAGAATTCTGACAAGGCATTAAAATTAATAAGCAATGTTATGTTAACCAATGTTGAGGATTGGGCTCTATCTCCTAGATTTTATGAAACAAATATCAAACATAGAGAAAAGCAAATAATTGAAACACTAAGAAGCTCTAGGACAAATGAAAGACAAGATTTAGAAATCAATTTGTTCAGAATGTAATGAGCCTAACACGACCGACACACAACAAAAACTTACACCTAATTCTATTAAATGAACGATTTATATGATTTAGTCCCTTTTCCTAATAAAATCCGGACTCTTTTTATTTTAGAATCACCTTATACTGATGAAATTAAAGTAGGTTTCCCAGTGGCTGGAAAAGCTGGAAAAACGATGGCTCGGGTAATTTTAGGAAATGATACCATACCTTTTGGGGATTATCTTTTTAATAGGAATGAGCTTGTGTCTGAATATGGAATATTTAACTCTTGTCAGTTTCCATTAGAAATTACTGAAAACCTTCAAGAATCAGAACTTAAAATATCAGAGATAAAGAAGGTTCCCCAAAAAGAAGATGATAGAGATTACAATTACAGGGAACTTAGCAAGTTTTTAAAAACGATTGAAAACTTAGATCTAGAAATTAGATATAAAGAAAGGTTTAAACAATTAATTGAAAACTCACCTTCTATTGAAACATTTGTTTTTTGTGGATTTATTGCCCAAGCCATATTTCTAGAATTATACCCAAACGTACCTATCCCTCCTTACAATAAACCAACTCAATTGAATTCAAAAAAAATACACTTTGTTAATCATCCTAGTGAAAAAGGATCTAAATGGGTATATAAAATATGTTCCAAGAAGATTGAACCATAATTGAATTTCACTTTTCAGATTATTGAATCAAAATATTTTAATTGCTCTAAATCATTTATCAAAAAGTTCGAAATATTTGATATTAGGCTCTTTCTTTTTACCTCATTTTTTCCGCCTCGGTGGACTTGTTTCTCATTCTGTCCAGTTCTTTCTTTTTCAGTTCGTCGCGGCGAAGAGAATTGAGAACAAGAATGAGAATATCACTCACATAACTCCAATTCCCCCTCCAAAAATTCCAAAAACCTTCTCATCTAAAATCACCTAACCAATTGATTTAAAACCAAAAGAAAATCATAAAAATAGCTGATCGAACTCCTTCTTTTGTATCAATTTTGGATGCACTCTCCTAAAATTATTCATCAAAAAAGTATGTTTTTCCATCAAAAAAAATACTTTTATATGAAATAATCACCATAATTTATCATGATAAAAACATTCTTTTTTTTAGTAGTTATCCTTGGATCAATTACATCCACTTTTGCTAGTACATGGTACGTAAATACCAATGCAACAGGCTCCAATAATGGAACGAACTGGACAGATGCCTACACCGATTTGCAGGATGCTATAGCTATTTCAACTTTCGGAGATCAAATTTGGGTAGCAGCAGGAACCTATAAACCAACCACAACCTCAACTCGAACTATCTATTTCCTAATTGAAAACGGCACGAAGGTTTACGGCGGTTTTAATGGAACAGAAACGCTATTAAGTGAACGAAATCCTGTTGCAAATGTCACTGTTTTGAGTGGTGACATTCAAACACTTTCGATATTGGATAATTCATATCATGTTGTTTATTTTTTGAATACAGGAAACCAAACCCTCATCAATGGCTTCACTATAACAGGTGGTATGGCAACACTTAATGGAAGTGCCGATGCTGGTGGTGGTGTATATGCTTCTAATTCAAGCGCTGTTGTTGAAAATTGTAAATTCATCAGTAATAGAGGTGACTATGGTGGAGCATTTGCACAAGTCAACACTGGTATTTGCACCGTAAAAGATTGTGTTTTCGAAGGCAATCTCAGCAATACTGTCGGGGGAGCGGTTTATCTCTCAAACGACCAAGCTTTTTTTACCGATTGTTATTTTGCTTCCAATCAAAGTAATGGCGACGGTGGGGCTGTTTACCTGAATTCTTCCGTATTTGATTTTGACCGCTGTGTTTTTGCAGGAAATAGTTCCGCAGATGACGGAAGTGCATTCTATGTAGGAAACTTTGCCTCCTTGATTTTGTCAAATAGCTTAGTTGTTGGAAATTATGCTAGTGGACAAGAAGTGATTTCCATGAATGAAACATTTAATCAAGAAGTTAATCAGCTAACCAACTGTACGATAGCACACAATAGACAAGTACAAAATGGCGCTGGAACAAGAGCCATTACCATGAACAGTTTAAGTACTATTGATAACACTATCATTTGGGATAATGGGGGTGATTCAGAAGTAATGGCCACGGGAACGGTTATTAACAATTGTATCATTCAGCCTGCTGCGAACAATGCTCCTGGAACGAATGTACTTTCAACAGACCCCTTATTTGTTATGCCTGGAGCCTTAACTACTGCGCCTTTTGACTCAACCAGTTTTGATTATCATTTAAGTTTATTTTCTCCAGGAATTAATACTGGTTTGAACACAGCCGTTTCTGGATCAACCGATTTGGACGAACAAACAAGGATCCAAGGCATTGTAGATTTAGGAGCGTATGAAACCGTATTTTGTAATTCTCCACTCACACTTGAACAAAATGCTCCGTTTGTGATTTGTGCTGGAACACCGATTACCCTTTCTGTTTCAGGTGCGGTAGCCTACTTATGGTCTACGGGTAGTTCCAATTCATCCATTACCGTAAATTCTGCGGGTAACTATTCCGTGATTTTTCAAGATTCAGCAGGTTGCAGAGGAGAGTTGAATGTTCCAGTTACTTTTAGTAGTCTGCCTACGCCAATAATTGTTTTTTCTGGGGGAAATTTATCTACGGGAAGTTTCAGTAATTATCAATGGAGTTTTAACGGAAACCCAATTAACGGAGCAACTGGCGCATCCCATATTCCTTTGGAAGGTTATGGTGAATACACCGTTGATGTTACCAATAGTGCTGGTTGTGAAGGTTACGATTCTTATTGCCTCTCTCCTGTTGCGATTTCAGCCAATGGTCCGACTACATTTTGTGAAGGTGGTTCAGCGACATTAACGGCGGAAAACGGATCAAGTTTCGTGTGGTCGAATGGTGAACTAGACGCTGAAATCACCGTATTTACGGAAGGAACATATACCGTTACAGCCCTTAATACGATTGCAGGTTGTTCTGTAACCTTATCACAACAAATAACGGTCATCACAAATCCGATACCTGTAATCAATTATTCAGGCGGAAACCTTGTTACAGGAACCTTTTCGACCTACCAATGGTATTATAATGGTGCTTTGATCAATGGTGCTAACTCTCAGACTTTAACTCCAAGCAACGGCAATGGGCAATACACAGTGGTCGTAACCAATGCAAACGATTGTGAAGGTAGTTCTGTCGTTTACAACTATAGTAACGTAGGATTGAATGAGGTATTAATGGAAGAGGCTTTCTTCTACCCGAATCCCGTTTCAACTCATGGAACATTGTACATTAAAGGCAACATTGACGTACAAGAAGATGTTGTAATTCGTTTATATGACCTTTATGGTAAGATTTGTTTCGAATACACTGCTCCTGAAATACCAACAAGCATCGCACTATCCGGTATGCAATCTGGTATTTATTTCGCTGAATTGACAGTTGATAAAACAAAAAGATTACACCAACGGATAGTAGTGTATTAAGTAGAGCGTTTCGGTGTTCGATGCTTTTTGTACTTTTCTCTCGCTCTCACCCACTCGTTTCAGTTTGGAGTGTGAGAATTGAGAATGAAAAGATCACATAAAAGACTTCAAATCATTTACCTAAAAGTTCGGATTTTACTCTAAAAGTGTCACAAAAGAAAAAAGCATTTTACACAAGTTAAAATGCTTTCTTTTCTCTCCATACTATTGAATCTTATTCTTCATCAGAATTATTCAACAAATTCATAATCTCATCCAAATTTGGTGAAAGAATGATCTCTGTTCTTCGGTTTTTCGCTTTTCCTTCTGGTGTTTCATTAGAAACTTTTGGAAAGTATTCACCGCGACCTGAAGCGATCATTCGTGATGGTGAAACAGCATATTTCTCATTTAACAAACGTGTAATCACTGTTGCTCGGGCAACACTTAAATCCCAGTTATCTTTAAATAGTGTCGTTTTGATTGGAACATTATCCGTGTGACCTTCAACCAGAATCTGAATATCTGGGTTTTTGTTCAATACATCAGCGAGTACTTTCAATGCTTCAACTCCTTTTGGTTCAACGATTGTAGATCCAGATTTGAATAGCAGTTGATCTGACATCGAAACATATACTTTACCGTCGCGAATCTCCATTGTAAGTTCATCTGAGTTAAATCCTACAAGTGCATCGCGTAAGGTTTGGTTTAACTTTTTTGTCATTTCATCCTGACGTGAAATGATAGACTGCATTTCTCGTAGCATCCGTTCTTTGTTCTGAAGGTCTTTTTCCTTCTGGCTCAATTGGTCTGACTGCAAGTTCAACTGTTCTGACTGATTTTCATTGATATTTTCCTGTCCGGAAAGCTTATTTTGAAGTTTTTTATTATCAACAACAAGTCGCTCATTAGCTGTTTTCTGGTTGGCAAGAAAAATGCATAATGAATCACGTTCCATCAGAACAGCCTGAAGACGTTTCCCGCCTCTTTGTTTCTCTGGAATCGGTTCACCACATTTATAAATTGGTCTACAAGAAGACACTGCTAGCATTCCAATGGCAAAAGCAATTATAAGAATGGATTTATTGAATACGTTCATAACTTTTTGTTTGTAATTAGGATGATTATCCATCATTTGTATATTCAGCCAAGTTAGAAAGTGTATGACCAAGGATTTTATATATGAAAGTGTTTTTCTTACATTCTTCACATCTAAATTTTAGGCTACTTTTGTCTATTAACCTGATTCGAATTCTATCCAATTACAATTCGAAAAACATTAGTTACCTAGTGGCATTACGAATGAAACAGTATCCAGTCTACTCATTTACAATATATTCCAATTTCAAATTACCACCCAAAAGATAGGTTTCTGGATTAAATTACATGGATTTCAAATCAAACAACTGTTGGTAGATCGTATGAAACGGTTTCTCCCATTAATACCTTACGATAGGATCCAAGTTCGAAATTAGCTTTAGAGTAAAGTGAGTGAATGAAATCTTTCACATCTATTGAATTCAAAACCTCAAATTCTTTTAATCGATCAACCATTTTATAATTCTGTTTTGGGTCATCACCTATAACTGAATTTGAGAGATGCATAAGTATTTCAGTGGCATAAAATGGTTTGTTCGGATGAATTTCATCCAACTGTTGAACGATCCAATTTAATGCTCTTTTCTTTGGTTGGCGATACCAATGACCACACATTGTATTTGGAGTTCCTCCAGTTTTCTTGTTGTCATTAATAATTGCAGCACAGCTCATCATTTTATTTGGCGAAATCCCATCATACAACATTTTCCTGGTGTTGATTGATTTACAGTTAACCACAGTTTTGATCGCATCATCTTCTATTGGTTGCATCACTAATCCATCTGGATATGATTTATTTCCAAGATCCTGATTCCATCGTAATGGGCTTCTGACTGGTACATAATTATCTTCTGCCAATTGCCCAACCATTTTCATATAGTCAGGATTGAATAAATGAATATTCTGATGAGAAGATAAGCTGTCAATTCGTTCAGATCCGATAATCGATTTTAAGAGCTTAAATTGAGCCGTAAGTTCTTCTTTCATATCGTCATTGGAATCTGAGTGATAATCCCAATCTTTTATGTCAATGAAATTGAAAACACCATCCGCATCTTTAATGGTAAAAGAAGTAGGTTTTTGCATCAAACTTGGCCCGTAAGTTGTGCAAAAATGTAGTCCAATGCCACATAAGTTTCCTGCTTCATGAACCGCTGCAGCTAGCGAACGAATTTGTTGCTCACTGGCCATATTAATCATTACCTGAACTGAAGTAATTGTTTTGTTTTTTACAGATTGAATAGTTGCTTCATTTACACCTTCGTTTAAACCAAAATCATCTGCTGTTAGTATCAATTTGCTCATTGTGAATAGTTTTAGCTTATTAAATATACAATACTCATTTCTATTTTACAACAATCTTAATTTATTAGTATCAATTTGAAAACTCATATAATGAACAGAATTAAGAATTGAGCAATGGTTAGATGTATTGTGTTTTATGAATTTAACGAAGCATTTAGATGAAGTAAATTAAACATGACAAAGCCAATTATTTACATACTAAATTCACTTGCTAGTTGTTCATTTGGTTATTCTATGATACTTTTAGCTGTATCAACGATCACAAAATAGATAAACACAATAATCCTAACTAATAGGAGTTACTTAACTACAACTTGACATTTGTCCTTACAGATCCATGCGAAATATGATCCATAAATTACTGCTTCAATTCCTATTTATTGTCGGGGTATTCCAATTCTGTTCAGCG
Organism: Fluviicola sp.; assembly: GCA_043721195.1. Classification (GTDB taxonomy): domain Bacteria; phylum Bacteroidota; class Bacteroidia; order Flavobacteriales_D; family Crocinitomicaceae; genus Fluviicola. Next base: position 22,137 of record JAYSRF010000005.1, read on the forward strand.
CAAATAGATCCAGCTAATCTTGATAAAAAACTCCTCGAGTATGAAATAAAAACCCTGATCGATTCAACTCGATTGGCAAATAATCTTCCTGCCTTGTTCAACGATTCAATTCTGTATGTTGCCTCCAATCATCATGCGAATTACCTTGTTAAAAAAGGAGTTTTGAGTCATGAAGAGCTTGAAAATAAACAATTTTTAACTCCGCAAGATCGTGCGAATTATTACGGCGCACCCAACAATTATTTTGTGGGAGAAAACATTGTGTACACTGTCTTCAACGCTTCCGTGAAAGTGAAGGACAAACTATTTCTAACCACTAACTACCGCGAAATTGCTCGAAGCTTGGTTTATTCTTGGGTCAATTCAAAAGGACATTTCAAGAATATTACAGATCCTGATTATCAAGTTACCGGGTTGGCAATCGCTGTAGATCCTAAGCAAAATCGAATCTATGCTTGCCAGAAATTTGCACACGTTTTGTATACGTATTCATTTCCTGAGAATGAGGATTTTTTTCCCTATTCCAAACTGAATCAAGATTCACTGAAACTACTCACCACCAAAAAATACAGCAACCTTCCCTATCCTTTCGATTTGAGGGATGATAAGGTTGATCAATGTGATGAATGCAAAGAAACCTGGCAAGAATTTCCACCATTTTCTGTCAGAGTAGCAAAAAATAATTTCATTTTGCGGGTTGAAAACGCCGATTTCGTGAAGGAATTGATCCGAAATAAACACGATGGTTTTGCAATCGAGATTGTACCTTTTGATGCATTTGCTTGTGGAAACCCTGCCTATGAAGCTGAACCGAGTAGACGAAATGAATTGAAACGAACTTCTGGAATCGTCTTGGAACCTGTTTATCGAAACGATTTGATGAAAGGATTTAAAAAACGAAAAAAAGTCAAAAACCTCTCCTTTGTCAAGTACCTCTTTACTGCTGACTCCGTTTCTTTCTTTAAACGTTTTGGTCGCTATAAATTGGTAAATTTTGATGCCAAATACTTTGAAATAAAATTAGGAAAAGTACCTAAAGACCTCAACGGTTGGTGGAATCACAATCTAGTGTACATCCATAACAAACAAATTTGTCACGTTGTATTTCTGACCAATTATCCAGGGAAATTAAGCACCGAATTGATTGATGTCGATTATTTCCCACCCGTTCCGATTAATCACTATGATTTTAACTTGGAATATTTTAATGATACGCTGGAACTTTTTTACAATTCAGGTCAAACCATTTCTACGAGTAAAGAGTTAGACAACATTATTAAACGTTTTGAGGAACATCATTTAACAATAAAAAGTATTCACATCCAAGGATTTTGTTCTGTGGAAGGTGATAGTTTAACGAATGAAGTACTGCATCAACAACGTGCAGCAAACATTCTTGAACAATTAAAATCGTTGACGGAATCTACAACAACCTACACCACTCAATCTCAAGTGGCTTGGGCACATTTCTACGAAGCAGTCAAAAACCACCCGAAATGGAAATTTTTATATCCCTTGTCAAAAAGTGAGATTTCATCGTATTTATCCAATCCGAAAAACGAAAAACCTGTTGAGATTTTAAGTCAGGAGCGAAAAGTGAAAGTAGAAATCATTGGAGTGAAAGAATTGACTTCTAAAACAGCTGCATACTATGTTCAACGGGATCTAAAAAAGCTATTTTACAAAGATTCTGTCAAGAAAGAACTTCATTGCAGGGACGTATATAAATTACAATCCTTGTATGAAAAAGCATTCTATCTTTCTACCATTGATACGTTAAGTGTTAGTGATTTCCTGAAAATCGAAATTCCTAAATTCAAGGAAGGTCAATCACATCCTCTCAAACATGACATTGCCTTTTATCGTTACCATTACCTACACCAAACGGCGGACAAAAGCCAACTCTTAAAACTGGAATCACAAGTAGAAGCTGTTTTCCAAGAATGTGGAGCAGCAGAACATCTCAGTCCAGAATTTCATTATTTAAGTGCTTGTTTAATCGTAAAAAAGGTGGAACGAAAAGGGAGCAAAAACACACCTGAGAATCCAGACATTCAAAAAGCATTCGATCGTCTCAACCAATTACTAAATGCCTACAATCTCGACTCAAATTTCTTGCTAAATGTATCGAAAGCCAATTTGAACATCATCAATGTACTATGTGAAAACATTGACCCTGAATTGATCTATAAATACAACGATATCGTCAATTCAAGTTTAATACAGATTGTAGAATATGAGCGGCGCACGAACCAATTGAATCCCAAATCAGTACTAAGGCTTGCACAACTGCTCTGTTATTTCAAAAACATTCCCCTTGCTGTAGAACTTTGCAGGGGATTTCTTTACGACAACGAAGTGCTGAAACTCTACTTACCGCTCGCTTACGTTCACAGTTCCTACCTAAGTGGCGAAAATGAACGACTCTTCGAAATTGAATTTCATGAATTGCTTTTGTTGGCAAAGACACGATTAACTGCAACAGAATGGTGTCAACTATTTTATGGTCAGTGGGGAATTCCTTTTCAAGTAATGGATAATGCACGTTTACATACTGAATTTTGTGCCACCTGCCCGAATCGTGTATATGAGGTATTTGAAGAAAAATGATTTTGAAGGTAAGAATAGCGTTCACTTTTTATTCCTGCAAGTTACTTAGTCATTTGTTTTAATAATTTGTTGCACCAAGACGGTGTCATAATATGCAATTCTAAACCAATAAATACCAGCAGAAAAATTTTCTAATTCTACTTTCGTAGTTAATTCTGATGAATTTATATGTTGAACAGTTCTACCTAAATAATCCAATACCTCAATGGATAGATCTGCTGTAGCCAATTGAGTAATTACTATATTAGTACTTGTAGGGTTAGGGGAAAGTTTAATTTCATTTATAGGGTAATAAAATGGATCATCCCATTTAATGTGATTCGTTGGAAAGCCTAATCTCATTACAAAATAATTGCCTTTGTAAATCATAAATTCCTCTGGACCAGGATCAAAATCATTCGGAGCTCGAAAATCACCAGTAACATAAGCATTTGCTTGTTCGTCTATTGCAATAGAGCCTCCAGTTGAATAAACCGGAACTATCATCCCCCATAATGGATTACCATTATTATCCATCTTGTGAACAAAAGCATTTACGTCCTCTGTAGAATTAAAAATCATTGGATCCATGTTTGTTCCTAGGTTTATCTGGTCAGAAAAATTGCCTGTGATATACAGACTATTATTCTGATCTATTGTCAAATCCGCAATATAATCATGACTATTTCCACCTATCGTTTTTACCCAAATTAAAGAGCCTTCTGGAGTTAATTTTTGAAGAAAAATATCCCTTCCATGAGCAGTAAATTCACTTATCTGAATACCAGGATTCAAATCTACCGTACCATAAAAATTACCAGCAACCAAAACATTGCCACTTTCGTCAATTTGTATCGATTGACCATTGTCAAGTTGAGTACTTCCTAATGAATAAGTCCACTCAAGGTTACCATTTGTAGTATACTTTTGTACAAATACATCTGCAGATCCTTGAGAAACAAATGTTGTATCACAACTGCATTCGGCTGTTCCAGTGAAACTACCTGTAATGTATACGTTCCCTGAAACATCGAGAGCTAGACCTTTTATATAATAAGACTGATTTCCTCCTAAAGAATTCAACCAGAGAAAAGATCCTTGAGTATCAAGTTTCATAACAAAAACATTGCTGTAACTTCCATAATACTCAGCTACATATTCTCCTGGTCCAGGATCCATATCATTTATATAAGATCCAAACTTACCTGCTAAATAAACATTTTCTTGCGCATCTACTTTTATTTCATTACCGCTATCAAATATATAAGACCCCATTGTTTTTGCCCAGATAAACTCACCATTCGGATTCAATTTTAATACAAATACATCTTCAAAATTTCCTGTCGCAGTAATCTCATACACTCCTTCACCTGGGTCTACATCAAGCGTTCCGATAAAGCTACCAATCAGGTATATATTTCCATTAATGTCAGTTGTAATTCCACCAACCATTTCGGACTCAGAACTACCTAGAATGTATAACCAAACTAAGGCTCCATTTGAATCCAATTTCTCAATAAAAATATCATATCCCCCTTTAGATTGAATATCACTATATTCTAAACCTGGTCCAAATGTTCCTGGGATAAAAAAATTACCTGTAACAATGCTATTTTGGTCATTGTCAACAACTACTTTCGCACTTCCTGCTACTCCAGAAACAGCCCAAGAAAAGTCAGGTGTTTGTCCAAAAACAACTTGGGTAAATAGCGTTGAAATTGCTAAAAAACAAACTGAAAATTTCATCTGTTAAAGATAAGGTATCCTTCATTTAATTACCATGATTTATTAAGTGAATCTTATTTTCATTATTAATAGTTGTATTTCGCAGACAAATACCTCCCATTTGCATAATACATTTTGTTAAACCAACTAAACGAGCAATCTTTGATCTCTATCTTTGAGTTCTGCGGATGAAAAAGTCAATTGTTGTATTACTGCATATCGGGTTTTGGCTCTGTTACTTTGTATTAATCTTTGTGATTCTAGGAGTGTTATATGGTGATGATGGCATGACTTCTGAAAGCAAAATTGAAAAATCGTTCAAATCCATTTTGTGTTTCGCTGTTGTTCCTTCAGTCATTACCTTTTATTCATTCTACTGGTTTCTATTTCCTAGGTACCTGCAACGACAACGAATTCTTCTATTGATTCTCTTCGGAATTGGTATTTCCATTGGCTCTGCAATCATTGGTTATTTTCTATTAGATCAACTCATTCTTTCTCAACCACAAGACATCAATTGCATGGAAAAAGATGGGAGTAAAACCTACATCGCATTTATTATTTTCATGTCTTTTATAACATTAATTTCAGGGATCATCGCATTGGTCATTAAAGGTTTTATTACCTGGTTTGAGGAATCAAAACTGCGAGAAATCCTGAAACAACAGAATCATGACATGGAATTGGCATTGGTTAAATCGCAATTAGATCCACACTTTTTATTTAATACGATTAACAATATTGATGTTTTGATCTTAAAAAACCCTGAAAATGCGTCCAATTATCTCAATAAACTATCGGACATCATGCGTTTCATGTTATTCGAAACAAAACCAGAGAAAATTTCACTTTCAAAGGAAGTAGAATACATCGAAAAGTACATCGAATTGCAAAAAATACGTACGGCAAATACAAGCTATGTTTCGTTTTTAATCGAAGGAAATCTAGCAGAAAAAACAATTGCCCCCATGGTATTTATTCCGTTTATAGAAAATGCGTTTAAACATACCACCAACAAAAAATTGGAAAATGCTATCGCTGTCAAAATAGTAATTACCGATAAAGCCATCCGACTGATCTGTCAAAACAAATTTGAAGTGAATCGCACCGTAAAAAACGAAAAAAGTGGTTTAGGAAATGGACTCATTCTCAAACGTCTTCAATTGATTTATCCAGATAAACATCACCTTGAAGTGACGAATCAAGATGGAATTTATAGTGTATTTTTATCAATTAATCATGGATAAATACAGTTGCATCATTATTGAAGACGAACCCTTGGCACTTGAGCGCACCAAGGATTTTGTGTTGAAAATTCCATTTCTACAACTGGATGCAACTTTCGATAACGCATTAAATGGCTTGGCATATTTAAGTTCAAACAAGGTTGATTTGCTTTTTCTAGACATCAATATGGATGAATTGTCTGGAATCGAATTGCTTGAAAGTACAACCGTTGATAGTCAAATTATTATAACAACGGCTTACCAAGAATATGCCTTAAAGGGTTATGAACTAAATGTGACGGACTACTTGCTTAAACCCTATACATTCAATCGGTTTTTACAAGCAGTGAACAAAGCGCAAAAAAACTTACAGCAAATAGTTCCGGAGAATGCCCCTGATTACATTTTTGTAAAGACAGAAAATCGATTAGAAAAAATCATGCTCGATGAAATCATTTACATTGAAGGCATGCGTGATTACCGAAGAATTCACACGATGAATAAACGCATCATGACCTTGCAAAATTTCAAAGAATTGGAACTTATCATTCCATCAAGTATTGTGTGCCGTGTGCATAAATCGTTTATGGTTGGGATTAATAAAATTGAATCCATTGAACGCAATCGCATTAAAATTGCAGACCAACTTATCCCTATTTCAGAAACCTATAAAGCAACTTTTTTCAAAGCGATTAGTTCGAAATAAAGTAATTAACCGCTAGTATTTTGCAGACTAAAAGTTGTCTTTTGCAGACGCTTACTTCGATCTTGCATAGTTCAATTGCACAACAATCTCATTCGTAGACTTTTGTATCTATTATCATTCAAACGATACAAATTATATGAAAATGAGATCGATTAGTACAACAGCACTCCTACTTTTTTTTTTCGCTACCTGGTCTTTTGGCCAAGAGCTGACACAAACAGTAAGAGGTGCAATTACAGACACCGATAGTAAACTACCGTTAATTGGTGCAATTGTTAAAGTGCAAGGTAGCAACCCCATTATTGGAGCAACAACGGACGAAAATGGTGAGTTTAGATTGGAAAAAATACCCGTTGGTAGAATTTCATTAGAACTCTCGTTTAGCGGATATGAAACCAAAATCATTCCCGACATTGAAGTGAATTCAGGGAAAGAAAATGTTTTGAATTTCACTTTACAGGAAAGTATTCAAAAATTAGATGAAGTGAATATTACTGCCAACAACAAAGAAAAAGGTGATCCGGTCAACGACATGTCGCTATTGAGTACGCGCTCTATTTCCCTCAACGAAACAAAACGGTATGCAGGAAGTTTTAATGATCCGTCAAAAATTCTATCCAATTTTGCAGGAGTTGCAACTACTTCTGGTGATAACGACATCATCGTAAGAGGAAATTCGCCCAAATACATCCAATGGCGATTAGAAGGTGTTGAAATTTCAAATCCAACACATTTTGCTGATCAAAATTCCATTAAAGGGGGAATTAGTGCCTTAAACAATAGTTTATTGGCTACTTCTGATTTTTCAACTGGCGCTTTTTCACCAGAATACGGCGATGTATTATCAGGCGTTTACGATGTACGAATGCGCGCTGGGAATAATGAAAATTTTGAAGCCTCTGTAGGATTGGGAATCATTGGAACGGATGTTACACTTGAAGGACCATTTAAAAAAGGATACCGTGGATCGTATCTTGTCAATTACCGTTATTCCACCGTTTCGCTGATTAGCAATTTAGGATTAGTTAAAATTGATGGCGCACTCAACTTTCAAGATGGTGCATTTAAAATCGTTTTACCTACAAAAAGAATGGGCGATTTTTCGTTTTTTGGATTGGGCGGTTTAAGTGGCTTCACCTTCGAAAATGTAAAACCTGATTTTTTCATTACTCCTACGAACACCACAAATACGGAAGAAATCAGTGAAGATTATGATAAAAAGAACCACCTATCAACCATTGGTATGAATCATACGATTATGCTCAATGATCGCAGCTCGCTTAAAACCAGTTTTTCCTATGCGAATAACGGTATTACGGAAGACATCTTTAAAACAACAACATCCAAATCATTTGATAGTCTTGGTGTATTGCTCTCAGAAACCATTAGTGATCCATTACTCGATTATAAAAGCCGTTTGAGAAAAGCAACTATTAGGGGATCTGTAACTTATAACACCAAGTTCAATGCAAAAAACACACTTCAAATCGGCACTAAATACGCGTTGCTAGGATATGATTACAACCTTAGTTATTTAGATAGTTCAGCCAATCGATTTACTGCTGTTGATTTGGATAAAGGAATAACAACTATTCGCAACTTTGTAAGTTGGAAACACCGTTTAAATGACAATATTACGATTGTAACTGGATTTCATAACATGAATGTTTTGCTGAACAACAAAAGTACGTTGGAACCACGTTTTGCAGTGAATTGGAAAATCAATAAAAGGAACTCTATTAATGCAGGTTATGGAAAGCACAGCAGCATGGAAAGTGTACACAATTATTTTGCTAAAGTAGCTTTAAGTGATGGAACGGTAGTAGAACCCAATCAAGATTTAGATCTCTTGAAAGCGGATCATTTTGTGATTGGTTATGAAAATAAGTTCACTAAAAACATGCGTGCAAAAATCGAAGTGTATTACCAACATTTGTACAATTTACCCGTTGAAAACAATGACACCAGCTATTATGCAACTATTAATGAAGGGGTGAGTTTTAGGTATGTTGATCTTGTAAACGAAGGAACAGGAAAAAACTACGGAATAGAACTGACTATTGAACGCTTTTTTGTTAAAAATTATTACTTCATGTTCAATGCTTCCTTGTTTAATTCGAGGTATAAATCATTGGAAGGAATTGAGCGAAACACCCAATACAACAGCAATTACCTCATCAATTTATTGGCAGGTAAAGAATTTGTAAAAATGGGTAAAAAGGAGAATCAAACACTGAATATCAATGCTAAAATATTTTTCGGTGGAGGTCAAAAAATCATTCCATTATTGCGCGATACACAAGGCAACTTAGCTGTAAATCCTGCAACCAATCAATTTTGGGATTACGATAAAGCGTATACCAATTCACTTCAAGATATGTATCAAATCACCTTATCGGCCAGCTATAAATGGAATAAAAATAAAGCTACTCACGAATTGTTTGTTAATTTGGATAACATCACCAATACCCAAAGTAATATCTCTGAGTATTACGATCAAACGAAAGACAATTCAGTTGGTTATATCAAACAATTTGGGTTGTTTCCAAACCTTATGTACCGTGTTTATTTTTAAGCTGAGTTCGATTGCGATTTTTTAGTAACCAACTTCCGCGATACTCAAGTTAGGGGCATAAAGAACATAAGTTTTTAACCGTTATAATATCAGGTTAATAGAAATAAAATTAAGAAAGATGATGCGTTAACCAATCGCAACCTTTCTTGTAGAAAGAGCATCTAATTCAGGTGCTCTTTTTACATTTCAATACATGAAACAAAAAAACATTCAAAAAGTAACTACCTTTCGCATTCCAACGCACAATTGAAGAACAACGTATTTTTCAAACACGCAAAACAACCACAAACGATGGTAGCATTAATTACAGGAGCAAATTCAGGAATCGGATTTATCACGGCACTTTCTTTAGCAGAACAAGGTGTTGATTTACTATTGATCCTTCGAACGGAAGAAAAAGCGCAAGCAACTAAGGAAGCTATTCTAAAAAACGCTCCTACTTGTAACATTGATACCTACGTTGCTGATTTAGAAGATTTGGAATCGGTTAAAAAAGCCGCAGAAGCAATCAAAGAAAAGTACACCATTATTGATCGGATCATTAACAACGCTGGTTATTCACCCCATGTAATTGAGTTTACACCAGAAGGCTATGAAAAATCATTTGTAGCAACACATTTGGGACATTTTGTTTTAGTCACTGCCCTACTCGATTTGGTTGAGGCTGCGCCAGAAGGCCGCATTATTAGTCTTTCTTCCATGGCACATTCTTTTGGGAAAGTGGAACGGATGTTTATGAAAAACAATACCACATTAACCATTATGCAAGCCTATGGCGATGATAAATTAGCCAATCTGCTCTTCATCAAATCACTGGCTGTTAAATTGAAAAAAGCAACTGCTTACAGTGTTCACCCAGGTGTTGTGCGCACCAATTTCGGTTCTCAATTTACAGGATTCTTTAAATTACTGATCAATTTGATGAAACCGTTTATGATTTCGCCGCAACAAGGAGCTGCAACAACACTTTTTTTAGCAACTACAGATCGTTCTAATTTGATCAACCTTTCTGGTGGGTACTTTGCTAAATCACGCCCAAAAACAACATCTAATGCCGATATTACAGCAGAAAACGCTGAATTGATTTGGCAAAAAAGCATGCAATTTATTGGTGATAAGTAAACTAAAGAACTAACCATTTAATTTAACTTATCGACTATTTTGACTCTACCAATGTGCATATTGCATGTGTGGTTATATTTTGGTGTTAAAAAATTCGATTTAGTTACAGTACTTTTACATCCAAATTAAGATTATAATATGTTGATAACCAAAACTCTTACATGTTTCACACTCTTTTTTTGTGTCCAATTCACTGTTTTTGCACAAAGAGACACTGTTTTTTGGTTTGCAGCACCTGATGTTTCAAGCGGAATCGGTGAGTCTCCAGTGTTTTTACGTTTTCAAACCTATGATCAACCAACTACGATTTCAGTGAGTCAACCAGCAAATGGTGCTTTTATTCCCTTAACGCTTTCAATCCCGAGTTTCTCATCTGATAGTATTAATCTAACTGCTTTTTTAGCATCTATTGAGAGTCCAGCAGCAGACCTCGTTTCAAACAATGGTCTGAAAATTTCATCATCAAGTTTATTAAGTGTCAGTTATGATATTAATTCATCAGGAAATAAGGAGCATTTTAGTCTAAAAGGAGGAAAAGCACTTGGAACAAATTTCTATACACCATTTCAAAAATTTTGGGCAACTAGTACGACAACACCATCAAGCTATTCTGGTTTTGAAATTGTTGCCAGTCAAAACGCGACAACTGTATTGATAACACCACGAACAGCAATTACTGGACATGCAGCGAATGTAACTTATTCCATTTCCTTGAATGCTGGACAAACTTATAGTGCTAGAGATCTGAATGCGACAGCCGTCTCATCATTAGCAGGCTCTATTGTTTCCTCCAATAAACCAGTTGCCATTACTTTGTTTGACGGGCAGTTAACAGAAGGTGCTTGTTCGGATATGATTGGCGATCAAATGATACCAACACCATCACTAGGAACAGATTACGCTATATACAAAGGGATTTCTACAGTAGATCGAATCTATGTTTTAGCAACACAAAATAGCACCGCAATTACCGTTTCTGGAATTGGAACAACTTCAACGTTGATCAATGTTGGTGAGACGTATGAAATTCCAATGACCGAAGATCTGCTTCATATCAATACCTCTAAACCTGTTTATGTGTATCACGTTTCAGGCTTTCAATGCGAATTGAGTGGTGCAATTGTTCCTAGTTTAAATTGTAAGGGAAACAATAATGCCGCTTTTTCACGATCAAATTCTGATTCATTGGGGATCACATTGGTCACAAGAACTGGGTTTGAAGGAAACTTCTTGTTGAATGGAAGTTCAGGTTTAATTACAAGCGGAATGTTTGTGAATGTACCCGGTACTTCAGGTCAATATAAAGCTGCACGCATCTTTTTTACTACCGCACAAATTCCACCAAACTCTCACAATATGATTGTGAATACGACGGATATTTTCACAATGGGGGTTATGACCGGCGGCACCATTAATGCCGGATCAACGTACGCTTATATTACAGATTTCTCTGCTTCAGCAGTATCAAATGCTGGAGTGAATGATACGGTTTGTGCTAACGTAGATTATACACTTAACGGTTCAGTTGGTGGCGGAGCAATCACTGGTAATTGGTCTAGTAATGGTTTTGGAACGTTTCAAAATGGAATAAACAGCATTCCAAATGTTTACATTCCTAGTCCGTTGGATACATTAATTAGCCCAATTCGATTAATTCTTTCGACAAGTGGTTCTTGTCCTGTTGATAAAGACACCATGTTACTCACCGTGACACCTGAGCCAATTGTAAACGCAAATGTCAATCAAACTATTTGTGCGAACAATGCAACCATCGATTTGAATGGACTTGTTTCTGGTGGTGCTTCAAGTGGTTACTGGTCATCAAATGGAACGGGAGTCTTTTTACCCGATTCAAGTCAACTCAACGCTTCATACGTTCCTTCATCGAATGATATTAGTTTAGGCGCTTTGACTTTTGTGTTAACTTCCAATAATAGTCTCTCATGTGCAACTGTAAGTGATACGATGGAAGTGATGTTTACGGCTGAACCAGTTGTAACCATTAGTTTAGATACGATTACTGTTTGTGCAAATAACAATACTGTCAATTTATCAGGAACGGTGACTGGCCCAACAACTACAGGTAAATGGACGAGCTCTGGAACAGGCATCTTTTCACCCAACAATAGCTCCCTGACATGTACCTATTTGCCAAGTGCTGCGGATACAACCAACGGATTTGTTTGGATTCACTTAGAATCGACTTCCAATGGAAATTGTTTACCCAATTTTGATAGCGTATATGTAGCAATTACCAATGCGCCCATCGTGAATGCTGGAGTCAATCTACTGAGTTGCACAAATGATGCAGTTGTTCAACTGAATGCAAGTATCACTGGTGGTGCTTTCGGTGGACTATGGTCTGGCGGAAATGGATCTTACACCCCTTCTACAACAACATTGAATACTAGTTATACACCAACAGCTACTGAAATCACAAGCGGTTCTATTATTTTGACATTAACAGCTACAAACATTGGAACATGTAATTCAGTTTCGGATATTATTCAAATCAATTTTGTTGCTCCTCCTTTTGCAAATTACAGTGCAACAAGTGTATGTGAGGGATTAACAACTCTATTCACTGATTTTTCACTTCCCGGACAAGGTGTCATTAGTTCGTATCTGTTTGATTTTGGTGGCGGCCAAACTACTTCCAATCAAAATCCAAGTTATCAATTTTCAGGTGCTGGTTCTTATCCAACTTCACTGATTGTCACAAATTCCTTTGGTTGCAGTGATACAGCATTGGTAAACGTAGTTGTTCATGCAAAACCGGTTGCCGATTTCAATTATACTTCAGATTGTTCGAATAATACGGCAACATTGTCCTTTACGGATGCATCAACAAGTACTTCAACTATCAATTATTGGTTCTATGATTTTGATGGGCAAGGAAGTGCAGCAGTGGAAGATGTGAATCAACAATTTGCATCAGCTGGATCGTTTGATATAACACACATCGTAACAACTGTAAACGGTTGTAGTGATACGATTGTAAAAGTGGTGGTCATTGATCCGCTTCCTGAGGCAGGATTTTATTACAATTCAAACGGTGGTTTAAATGTTGGAGCGATCTTTAATTTCATCGACACTTCGGAATACAGTATTACGTACGATTGGGATTTTGGCGATGGAGGAAATTCAATAGACCAAAATCCAACGCACACTTATTTTGCTAATGGCAATTATACGGTCATTCAAACCGTCACAAATGCATTAGGTTGTATTGATAGTGCGATTCGATTTATCTCCATTAATACGGTTACGAATGAGATCACAACCCTCATTCCAACGATTATTTCACCAAACGGAGATGGCATCAACGATGTTTGGAAATTGGATTTTATTCAGCTGTTGTATCCCAATGCGCATGTAGAAATATTCAATGAATGGGGTCAACAACTATTTGTTTCTGACGGATATGGAATACCATGGGATGGCAGGTATGATTATGAACCCGTTCCAGATGGTAACTATATGTATGTGATTGAATTAAATGCTGATTCCAATCAAGAAGTCTACAAAGGAGTATTAATGGTCTTAAGAAAACGATAGAACATGAAACTGAACATCATCATTACCAGCGTATTCTTTCTTCTAATTGTTCAAGTTATCGGGCAACAACAAGGTGTATACACAAATTTTATAGCAAATCCGCTACATTACAGTCCAGCTGTAGTTGGAAGTACAAATTACCATGAGTTGAGCTTTTACAATAGAAATCAATGGCTTGGTTTTAAAGATGCACCAACAAATTTCTATTTCAATGTCCATGGATCATACAAAAACAAAGCAAAACATGGATATGGACTTCAAGTGCTGAGCGAACAAACTGGTTTATTGGCTAAAACAGCCATTTACCTGAATTATGGTTATCAAATGAAACTCACTGATAATTGGAAATTAGGTTTCGGGATGCGCCCAGGATTTGTTCAGTACCGCGTGAAATTATACGATGCAGTCATTGCTGATGAAGGCGACCCTATTTTTACGGGAAATACGTATTCTGGAATTGCATTTGATGTCAATAGTGGACTTCGATTGTATTCAAAGAAATTTGAATTTAGTGCAACGATTGATCATCTATTAGGGAGACGTTCACCATTTTCTTCTTACAATCAAAATTTGCAGTTTCATTATACATTCATGACTTCTTACAAATTGAATTTCAAAAAACACTGGGAATTCAGACCCGCTTTGCTTGTAAAATATACAACTCCCATTCCTGTTCAATTATCCCTTTTGTTACAGTTATCATTCAAGGATCAATTTTTTGGAGGAATCAATTTCAGAAGCAATGACGCCTTAGGAATTTATGCTGGAATGCGCATTAAAAATAGGTTGACAATTAGCTATGGTTACGATTACAGTTACACTTCTATTCGCCATTATTCTGGTGGTTCTCACGAAATAGGAATCTCATTTATTCTAACAAAAAATCGTCCTTCTTTAGAAGAAGAAGATGATAAGTTGAATAATAGTATTCTGGAAGATGTACAGAAAGAAATGGAAAACAATAAATAAGTCAACGCAATTAGAAGACTATGAAGTTTATCAAAATACTTATATTACTCAACCTTTCCCTCACCATTAATTCCTTTGAAAGTAAAGGACAAATTGATTCAGTGTTTTGGTTTGCTGCTCCATGGGTGACCCCAAGTCACGCTGGAAACACGCCATTGGTTTTGAGAATCTCCACGTTTAATGCCCCAACAACCGTTCGTGTTTACCAACCTGCTGGAACGTATGACTCAACCTTTATTGTTCCAGCCAATTCATTGAATTCCCATTTTTTGACTTCAATTGTCAATACCTTAGAATCAAAACCAGCGGACAATATTTTAAATTATGGAATTAAAATAGAAACGGATACTCTTGTAACGATTGTGTATGAGGTTGTAACAGGAGGTAATAATCCAGAGACGTATTCATTAAAAGGGCAAAACGCTATCGGAAATGAGTTTGTTTGTCCATTTCAAACCACTTGGATAAACGGAAATTATGCTCCCATTCAACCGAAGCAAACGTTCAGTATTGTAGCTACAGAAGACAACACCACTATATGGATTACACCAAAAGCCGCCATTGTTGGGCATCCAGCAAATATCAGTTACTCGATTGTTTTAATGAAGGGGCAAGTTTACACAGCTGAAAACGTGACGCAATTGACAAATGTAGCTGGAAATAGTTTGAGTGGTTCAATTGTCGTTTCAGATAAACCGATCGCCATTACCATTTCAGATGATTCTGTAACAAATTCAGGTGGAGGATGCAGGGATTTAATGGGAGATCAAATTGTACCAGCTGATGTAGTTGGAACGGACTATATTGTAAACCGCGGCAACATGTTTTCCAATTCTCAAGAAGGGATGTTTATTGTTGCAACCGAGAATTTCACCGCTGTAACCATCACAACCATTTTAGGTGTAACCACACAATTATTGAATCAGGGTGATACGTATAAATATATTTTAACAGCAACAGAAGCCTTAGCTTATGTAGATGCTGATAAGCCTGTATATGTTCTACAAGCAAGTGGTTTTGGATGTGAAGTTGGTGCTGCATTATTGCCACCTGTTAACTGCGCAGGATCCAATCAAGTGAGTTTTACGCGAACAAATGCACAAACCTTTATCCTGAATTTGTTATGTCCAACAACGGCGATTAACAATTTCCTCTTAAATGGCAGTGCTACGTTGGTACCTGGTTCTGCATTTAGTGTAGTTCCTGGAACAAGTGGGTTTTGGTCAGGAGCTCAAATTACCTTCAATACAACCGATATTGTAGCTGGATCATCTAATTTTTTAACGAATTCAACGGATTTCTTCGGGCTAGGTGTCATTAACGGTGGTGCAGGTACAGGTTGTTTATACCATTATATGTCTGCATTTAGCCGAAAAGTTTTTGTCGATGCTGGAAATGACACGATTTTGTGTAACGGTGATCCATCTGTTTTGTTAAATGGAGATGTAACTGGAGGATCAACAACAGGTCTTTGGTCTGCAATTAATGGAGCTGGTACTTTTGTGAATGCAACAGGATTGAATTCAAGTTATGTTCCTTCATTGACGGATTATTCCCAAGGAACGGTAACTTTTGTGCTTGAATCAACTGGAAATTGCGATCCAATTAGAGATACAATGGTCGTAAGTTTTATTCAATCGCCCAATTCAAATGCAGGAATAGATGATACGTATTGTAAAAACAATGTTGGACTCGTTCCAATCGCTGGAAATGTGACGTTCGCAGCTGCTGGAAACTGGACTGGAGGTATCGGTGGGGCTTTTGGAAATAGTGGAGCAGCAAACACAACATACACACCTTCTCCAGCAGATTTAGCTGCAGATAGTGTGGCCTTGTATTACACCACAACGGGAAGTTTTTTCTCTTGCCCAGACGATAGAGATACCGTTGTGATCTACTTTACGCCTTCACCTGTTGTTGAAGCTGGACCAAATCAACTGGTTTGTTCCAATGCAACTGATATTACATTAGCTGGTCTGGTTTCAGGAGCTACCAGCACTGGCGTTTGGACAAGCAGTGGACTGGGAGGTTTTGCTCCTTCGCAATCAGATCTCAATGCAGCGTATGGTTTAACGATTAATGATCTCAGCAATGCATCAGTGGTTTTATTCCTCACCTCGACGAATAATGGCGATTGTCTCGCGGTATATGATAGTGTTGAGGTACAAATTATTGATTTTCCAGTAGTTGATATTACGACTGTTGATTCACTTTGTTCGAATAATACTACTGTGAATTTGACAGGTACAGTGAGTGCTGGATTTTCAAGCATTTGGTCATCTACAGGATTTGGAGGAATTGCAAATCCATCGAGCCTTTCAACAATCTATTCTATCTCGCCTGTTGATATTGCAGCTGGATACATTGATCTAATCCTTGAAACCACAGGAATTTGCCCTGCCGCTCAAGATTCAATACGCGTGACTTTTGTTTCACCTCCGCAAGTTCAACCATTAACAGATCAAACATTCTGTGCCAATAATTTTGTACAATTAAATGGATCCATTATAGGAACTGATTCTACGGGAACATGGACTACACTAGGAACAGGAACATTTTCGCCGAGTGCATCTTTTTTAAATGGGTTGTATGTTCCATCAAATGCAGATGTACTGAACGGAGGTGTGTCGTTGATTTTGACTTCAACTACCAATTTTGGTTGTCCGCCTGATAAAGATACGATGTTGGTTTCTTTTAGTACAATTCCGAATGCTGACTTTAATTTTACCAACGTTTGCCAAGGTCAAAACATGAATTTTCAAGATCTCTCAACCGTTAATCCAGGTACAATTACAGCTTGGGACTGGGACTTTGGCGACGGAACAAATTCAATCTCAACAAATCCGCAACATAATTACGCCCTAAATGGCGGGCTAAACGTTGAATTGATCGTTACTTCAAACAACGGTTGTACAGATACGATTGTAAAAGCAGTGAGTGTGTATCCGCTTCCTCAACCAGGTTTTACTGCTTCCATTGCTTGTGAAGAAACCCCAACCCAGTTTACGAATACCTCTTTTATTTCGAGTGGTTCAATTGCGAACTACATCTATGATTTTAGCGGACTTTCAACAAGTACACAAATCAATCCAATTGCTGTTTTTCCATCAAGTGGCACTTACAATGTGAGCTTGACAGCAACTTCCAACTTTGGATGTACTGCAACGATTATTAGTCCTGTTGTTGTAAATGCTATTCCTACAGCAAATTTCAGTATTAACCCAAATCCAGCATTAATTAATCAAGTTGTCACATTTACAGATCTTACAGCTGGACAAATAGTAGCTTGGCAATGGGATTTTGGTGATGGTGAAGGAGATAATCAACCTGTTACATTGCATGAATACGATGATGGAGGAACATTTATCGTTTCATTACTGGTTACAGATAACATTGGTTGTATGGATACCATAAGTAAGTCAATTTCCATTACGTTATTACCTGTTTTACCATCTGGATTTACACCCAATGGCGATAATGAAAATGATGTCTTTATTATCCGCGGTGGACCATTCCAATCGATTGATTTTAAAATCTATAACAATTGGGGGCAATTAATTTTTGAATCGAATGAACAAGCCAAAGGCTGGGATGGAACTTTTAAGGGAGAAGACGCCCCACTTGGAGTTTATACTTGGACATTCGTGGTAGATATGGGAGGAGGATTTATTGTGAAAGAATCTGGTGATGTTACTTTAATTCGATAAGACATGAAATTAAAAATTACACTCATTGCACTATTGATGAATGGAATGTCTTATGCTCAAGACGGTCATTTATCGATGTATGATGCTGCTCCGATGTTTTTGAACGGAGGATTAACAGGAGTGTTTGAAGGTGATTACCGCTTTCATGCGCAATACCGCACGCAATGGAAAGCCGTGAATTACAAACCTTATACGAGCGCATTATTCAGCTTTGACATGCCCATTAGAAAATGGGGAATTGGTGTGCAAATCAATAATTTTAGAGCTGGTGCTGGCAACTTCAATGTACTCCAAGGGTTAATTTCTGCTGCCTATTACGTCCCGCTCACAAAAAACAAAGCACACGTTTTAAATTTTGGGGTACAAGGTGGCGTAACACAAAAATCATTGGAATATCAATTACTCTCGTTTAACAATCAATATACCTTAAATAATGGAGGTCAATTTGATCAAACAATTAGCAGCAATGAATCGTTTGGCGCTGCGTCGAAAGTGATTCCTATGCTGAACGCCTCTGTATTGTACTATTATTCAAAATCTGGATCTCGCTTCAATCCTTTTATTGGTGCTTCATTGTTTAATTTATTACAACCAAATGAATCGTTTTTTGGTCATGAAAGTAAATTGCCGTTGCGTTTATACACCCATATTGGAGCACGAATCAATATTACAGAACTTTTATACTTAACACCAAAAGTTCTGGTAATGAATCAGAAAAAATTTCAAGAACAAACCTATGCCATTGAAGCCGGTTATTTTATGAAAAGCAGTGAAACCTATTTGCTCGCTGGTGTCATTATGCGTGCTAAAGATGCAATGATTACAACAATTGGCGTTCGAAAAGACAGCTACATCTTTAAAATAGGTTATGATTTCAATATTTCTAGCCTCACAAGAACTTCATCTGGAAGAGGTGGATTAGAATTATCCTTCACCTATATTTTCAAAAAGATTAAACCTACCAATTTCAAAAACTGTCCACGCCTCTAGCTTTTAATTATGATGAAACATGTTATATTGATTTGTTGGATAGTATTCTTTGGATTCACAGCAATGGCACAATCCAAACGTTTGTACATCTTTAATGGTGACAAACAGTTTACAGAAATGGACTATCCAAATGCATTGGCAAACTACCAATTAGCCATTTCTGATTCGATTGGATTAAAAGCACTTGTTTTGCCTTATGAAGTACAAATTACCAATCAGAAGTTGCCGAATATGCAAATTCAGGTCGATTCGTCAACAACCGTAAGCCTTGAACAGTATTTGCATCATCAGATAGCTTGGTGTTATTACCGCTTACACGATTATAAAAATGCAGAAATACATTTAGTTAAAACATCGACTGAAGATGCCTATCCACATGATCGTTTTTATTTAGGTGAGAGTTTGATGAATAATCAAAAATACGATGAAGCAATTACGCAATTTGAAACCTATATTCGATCTCCAAAAGCTGATGATGAATTGGCTTACATGGCGCAAGTTTCCATGACGGGTTGTCATTTTGCCCAAGAAGAATTTCAAAAAACGAGAGAAGTATTCATCAAATTAGCTGATACGAATGTGTTTAATGTTGGAACTGCCAATTTTGCAACCATGTATTTTGATAATGATAAGCGGTTAATGTTTACATCTGCTAGACCTGGAGGTGTCATTATCGATGAAACGCAACAATCAGAGTATTTATGTGATGTGTATTGGACGGAATTGCAAGAAACCGGCGAGTGGTCTAGAGCAACCAATTTTGGTCGTCCCTTGAATAGTGCTCAACACGACGGAGCTTCTACCTTCAACAATGACAATGTGATTTTTTATACGCGTTGGAGCGAAGAAAAACGTTCAGAACAAAATATCTACATGGCTCGTTTTCAAAACATGAAGTTTTATGAGGCATTCAAATTGGATTCAGCGGTCAATTATCCCGGTTATAAAAGCATTCAGCCCTATGTTTCAATGGATGGTAAAACGCTCTATTATTCTTCCAATCGACCAGGTGGATTAGGTGGAATGGATATTTGGAAAATTGCCGTTGATTCTAGCGGATATATTGTGGGGCAACCTGAAAACTTAGGTCCGATGGTGAATACGGATCAAGATGATGTAACACCCTTTTTTCACGAAGTTTCTTCCACTTTATTTTTTGCTTCAAAAGGACATGGGAGTATTGGTGGTTTAGATATTTACAAGTCGTTTTTTGATCGTGAAACAACCTCATTTAATCATGCTCAAAACTTGGGAGTTCCCATTAATTCAAGCAAGGATGATGCGTATATGATGTGGGACTCGAAATTATCAAAAGGGTTCTTTTCGAGTGATCGTCAAGCATGTGAAGGTGGGAGCTGCTATGACATTTATGAAGTATTGAATGAACCGATTCACATTTATTTAAGCGGAACATCTTTTGATAAAGCGACAGAGGAAATTCTGCCCAATTGCAAGCTGACATTCAAAGATGTAAAAGGTGAAATGCCTTCATTTACGTTGATGACCGATGAAAAAGGGCATTATGAAACAGAATTGAGCTTTGGCATGGAATGGTTCATTAAATGTCAGAAACTAAATTATTTTGCGGATGCCACAAGTGTAAATACCAATTCGATCACACAAACAACAAGTATCACAAAAGATTTCTATTTGGCTCCAATCCCTGCTACTGAAATAGATCTTGATGGTATTGAATACGATTTTAATTCAGATAAATTGCGTCCTTCTTCATTGCTTGTACTGGATGAATTGCTTAAATTCTTAGAGTTGAACAACAATATCTCGATTGAAATCAATTCTCATACTGATGCAAAAGGAAACGAATTTTACAATTTAGATTTATCTCAACGAAGAGCAAAATCGTGTGTAGATTATTTAGTTTCTAAAGGCATTGACCCAGCACGTTTAATTGCAAAAGGATGTGGTGAAACCCAACCCAATACATTAATGGGAACAGACAAAAAACCAATTCTTGATACAGAAGGAAACCCTATTTTGTTGACTGAAGCGTACATAGAAACCAAGAAATCGAAGGCTGAAAAAGACAAGCTTCACCAGAAAAATCGAAGAACGGCTTTTAGGGTGTTGAATAGTATTGTTGAGTAACTATAATCTCGGTTCGAGTATTCATTTTTGAATGATAAATCATGCATTAAGCGGTTTATTGGGTGTTAGTGAATGATTTATCATGCAGGGATATTGTAAATCACTTTTAATGAGACACTATTACTGTTCGAATATTATTTGTTCTTTTTATTATTAATCAAACCATCCAAAATACCAAAGCAAACAGCAAGAACTAACATAATTCCTGCCCCACTTCCATTATTGCAATCATCACAATGTTTTAAGTTATTATTCCACTTTCCACCAATAAATATTAGTATAGAACCTATAAATAAAAAAACAGCAATAATTTTCATTTCCCAAACAATTTTCCAGATATATCATTCGGCATTGTTGGTGAAGAGTCGTCTTTTAATAGCCCGGTATCAGCCCTACTAAATAACGATTGCATAATCAAGTTCTTATCTTTATCATCAGCACTCCCATCCTTAATAAGAGCCAAATACACGAAAGTCAGCTGTTCTCTTTCTTCAGAATCTCTGGCTAAGTGAAATGAGCTAAAAGCTATTTTATTTAAAGCCCGAATACCATAAGTTAAAAAGGCAATAAACGTAACATAAATAATTGACCATTTAATAGCGCTAGCATTTCCTTTGGTAAAACTTAAAAGCATTCCGTCTGGAGTCCACCAAAGTAAAAAATAGAGGGTAAAACAAGTTAATCCAACTAGACCCAATAACCAATAAATTGCCTTCCAACCTTCCTTTTTCAATTTAACAGCCCTTAATCTCCAATATTCAGCAGGTTTGCTTAAACTTAATAATTCATTATAAACGATTTCTAAATCCTTTATTTTTTTCTTTGATTCAGTATCAAAAGTATCATAATTGTTTTTTGATGCTTCGAACCATTCAGTAAATACGATTCCTTTGTTAAGCTTAAATTCGTCTATTTCTCTAATACGATCTTCAATTTGCTCCTTAACATTAGAAAGATTTTCAATAATTTCTGATTCTGATTTTTCTAAATATTTATAGAAATCATTTCTGATTTTGCTTATTGATGATTGTTCCGCTTTACGTCTCAATGAAATTTCAGTAAAATCTTTCATCGAAAACTCATATGCTAATTGAAATCCAATATAATAATCTTTATTCGCAGTACTATTTGTATTGATCTGATTTGTAATAAATAAAAAAGCTGGTAAACTTGAATTTGGAATTTTTGCATTTACAGAAATTAAAAATTCAGTTTCAGGACAATTATATAATAATGGTGTATTTCTTAATTGATTTTTAGCAGCAACAACTAATTGATCCCACCTAGATTTCAATTGATTATCTGTCAGATTCGCAGTTGAATTAACGAATTTTATAATTGAATCTCTAACACTAATAAAATATCCTTTGGATAATGTTAATTCTTCAAAATTGGGAATGTTCAACGATTCCCATCCTTCTATCTGCTGAATAATAAATTCATAAATTGCACTTAATCCTTTAATATCTGATGAGAAATTAATATAACTAAACTCAAACTTTAGAGTTACGTCTTTATACCATTCTGTATTTTCAAATTCTATAATCTTTTTTTTCAGTTCAGTAGTGGTCATATATCATATTTAAAGCAAGAAACAAAGCGGTAATTTAGCTAAAAATGAGCCTTCAATAAATATTATTTTAAATTTATTTCTTTCCCACTAAAAAACGCTCAAACAATGGAAACAATAGACTACCTGCTTTAATATCTGATATAGGTAATGTAAGTTGATTTTTAATAATAGCTGAAAATTGAAGTGGTTCAATTAAAGTCAATTTCTCATCTTTTTCAAAATTTCCGTAATGAATTGAAATCAATTGATGGCTTTGTGTTTCATAATCGAATAAATATCCTTTTTCTTCAAACAATGATTGTACAGTTTGATTAGAAAACGTTGCGTAGTAATAATGATAACCACCTAGTTTTCCGAAAAACTGAAAAGTATAAGAAATCAGCGTTGAATCTACTGAGGAAACAACAAGTGTTTTTTCACAATCAATCGAACTGAATTTTAGTTCCATTGTTTTGTTTAAGGTGTCTATTTTTTTGCTTGAATTCGTGTGAACAAACCCTATTTCATCAAAAAAAGAATGATCTGTGAAGACTGCATTTAAAAAAAGTGAAAAATCAAATTTTGAAAACGCTGGCATTTCAGCTACTTGAATAGAACTGTTTTTTGGGAGTTTATAGGCCGTACAAGAACGATTTAATTCTACTGGAGCAAACAAGATTTTACTTTTCTTTTTTTTACCATCATATTCAAAAAGCAAGTCATCTTCTATAGTACAATTTGCTGAATCTACTGTATTGTCATCTTTATAGTTGTATTTAAACCAATTTGTATTCGTATAACTTAGATTGCCTTTAATGTAGTTAACGCTTAGATTTGAACGATACTTCTTAATGATAGCCTCAAATAGTCGTTCATTGTAGTTGGCAACAATGTAAACCTCTTCTAAATCACGAACAAATGGCTCTAAATAAACAACTGTGTCATTTTGCCAATTTGATATTTTATATGGGAAATAAGAAGGATGAGTTACATTATAACTTTTGTTTTTTGATAATGCTATCTTTCCATTTATGTCACTTATTGAAACCTTTTTAGATTGAACATCAATAACTACGACTCCACTAACGACATTCGAATTAGTTATATCTAAAAACGTTACAGTTTCCTGGCTCGTTGAATAAAACGCGAACAATAAGAAAAATGACAAAACAAATAACCCTATTTTCATTTTATTCCATTTGATTTATTAAGAATGTGCCAATAAAATTATTGACACATTCTATTTTACAATTATTTTAAAATTACTCGTTTTCCAATCGCTTAAATTCAGAAGCAATTTGAGCAGTACTCATTCCAGTTTCAATCTGTTCCCAAACATTTTGATTAGTCTCAGATGAATGATAACCATACCAAAATCCTTGCCAATCAGCTTTCCAAACACCATGAAATGCTGAACCAGCATGTTGGGTATTCGTTGTCCAAAAATCATAACTTTTAACTGAAATAGATATACTAGCTAATAAAAATATCTTTTCTTCTTCAGTAAAGGTTTGACTGTTAAATACAGAATTTTTCAAAGCTGTTATTTGATTCTTCTTTTGAGCCTTATCTGTAAGATTAATAATAGTAGCTAATTGGGTTATAATAGATATTTCAGCTACTGTTAAACTTTGAAGTGCCTCATCATAAAGTGCATTAATTGATGTATTTCTTAAGTGAGGCAAATAGGTATTTCTATCAATTGCAATAATTCCATTATTTGGTAATGATCTAGTATTAAATTCTTGTCGCGTAAAACTTATGAAGTAATCATATTTCTCTGAATCACTTTTTCCAGCATAAGAATCAGAATTAATTGACGCATTCATTCCAAGGTTATGTATATCTCCAGTAAACTCTAATGCATTAGCATCAGTTAAAATACTACTAACTTTCTCTTTATTAGAATTACTACTTGTTGCATTTTCTGGATTTTCAATTTTGGAACAACTTTGAAGGGTTAATGCTGTTCCAGCAAAAAATGAAACGATTACCATTTTTTTAAACATTGTCTTTTTCATAATAGTGATTTTTATAATATATGATGAAACTAATCAAAAAACAAGCTAAAAGCGTGCTTTTTACTGAACTGAAAACCTGTTTTTTTAGTTTGAATTAAATTCATAATCATTATGATTAAAATAATAATCTAATGATTAACAAGTAATTATATAAAATAAAAACGAACCAAAAAAGAGATATGCTTAATCAAATTAAAATTTTATAGTTTGATAAAAATGTGGTTTAACGCAAACTTTAATTTTGCAAAATTCCTTCGAAACAAAAAATCCTACACCTTAAACTCCGCCCACAACGGATAATGATCCGACAACATCCAAGATAAATTCAACGGTTTTAAATTGCGATTGGAAAGTGCTACTTCTGTAAAGCGATACGAACCTCCATTGATGTATTCCATCGACAAACGGGGAAGATTATTACTGCCATTGAACCACGCAATTTGATCGTAGAATTTTGTTTCATCGAAAATAGAGCGCAAGGTAGCTGGATCTGCTAAATGCGGTGGAATGTGAAGTCCTTCTGAAATAAAGGTGTTGTTCAATAAATCGCCGCGTTCATCGATGTTAAAATCGCCCAATAAAATCAAGTTTTGATCGTACGAATAAACATCTTTTGCCCAAGAAGCCATCCATTTGGCAATCCCAGAAAGTTCCTTGATCCGATCAGTCGATTTATTGCCGTACAACAAGTGCATGGTCACCAAAATAAAGGTTTGTCCCTTGGTTTTAAAACTCACAGCATAAGGTGAACGCGCAAATTGTTCGGTTGTGAAACCATTAACGCCTGTTCGCCATTCGTCTGGAACAACTAATTCACAGGCCAATCCTGAAAGTTGTACACGGCGTGTATCAAAAATATAAGCCATGCGTTCGTCATTCCCAACATTTCCTTGATTGACATCCGTTAGAATAAACGAATAATGATCTCCCAACAGTTTCATCGTATCGCGCAACCCTTTCAAATTCGCTTTCACTTCTTGAACAGCAATCACATCAAAATGGCGAATAATTTCTGCAATACAAGCCACTGCATGCCAATCTCGTTTGGGAGAATCACTCGTTTTTGACTCCCATTTAGTGGTTAAACTTCCAAATGCGCGAATGTTCCATGTAGCAATTAATAAATTCTTTTCCAGTTCTTTGGATGGAATGGAAGCATCTAAATGTGCTTTGAGATCCGCTAAGTTCTTTTGAACCGAAAGCGGCTGCAAATCAGTGATAGTGGGCATACTTATTTTTTTTTTGGAAATGTACAAAAAAAATAAATTCCTCATTCTAAATCGTCTTCATTCGTTTAAAACAGCAAGCGAATTTAAACTGAATCTCTATCTTTGATGCCTTATTAACTTCCACTAGTACGACACATACTGCAAAATTTTTACCAATATGACACCCGTTCAACCAAAAAATAAACTACAAATCCTTTGGTCTGCGTTTCGTTTATCACTCAACGGAACGGAACAAGATTACACGCAAGGAAGCATTCGAAAAGCGGTGTTTTTATTGGCAATTCCAATGATTTTAGAATTGAGTTTGGAAAGTGTTTTCGCAGTAGTAGATATGTTTTTCGTGAGTAAACTTGGTCAAAAT
>JAYSRF010000006.1:0-2264 GCA_043721195.1 Fluviicola sp.
GGATGCATCCTGAGCCTACCGAATCATAACAATTACAACCCCATAACAATTACAGAATTTGGAATGTATTTGATATATTCTGTGTTACAGTACAACCAATTTACCCAACGCGATTGGTGTTTCTGATGAATTCGTTAATCGATACGCATAAAACCCTTCAACCAATGGTAAATCAATTAGTATATGATTTGTAATCGCAGTAGAATAGACCAACTGCCCCGAACTGTTATAGAATGTTATTGATAAATCTGTTTCATCTATTGCAGCGTCGTTTAATTGCACTTGAAATTGATGATCACTCACAGGATTTGGAAATACCTGAATGTTCGTCAAGTTTGATTCATCCAATCCAACTCCTGAAATGCGACTGATTCCAACGTTGTCAAACCGAACATCTAACCAATTCGAAATGGTTTTGTAGCGAAAAGCAATATAACAATTCCCTGCTTGAGATGGTAATGAGATAGGACTAAGCAAACGCCAAGTATTGTCATTTTGATAGTTAGCGCCAGTAAATTGAACCAAAACACTCGATGAGGTAGCTAAATCGGGATCTTGAGATCCGTTCAATAAATAAACAGAAACCGTGTCTCCAACTTGTGGTGTTCCGAATCCAGCAAAATGATAACGCAATGAATCAAGGATTCCACCATTTGTTATCGTAAAACTAGGTGATACAAACCAATCATCTTGTGGAATTGTTCCACCAACAGGATAGTAATGAATCAAACAATTAGGAGCTGAATAAGCAAGTGAATTTTCGTACGTCCATTCTTGAAATTGACCGATAACTCCTTTTCTGTATTCGACCCAACCAGTTTGTTCTGCAACATCATCAAATCCAGTCTCATAAGGTAAGGCAAGTTGTGCCTTGATGTTTGATAGTGCGACCAAAGCAAACGCAAGTAGCAGTAAATTTTTGTTCATAGTTACGTGTTTGTATCATTGATGAAGTAAACACGATGATGGTTGCATCTTGATGCTATAATTTACATTGGCACGTGATGTAATAATTTATGTAGGCTCAGGAGGCATCCTGAGCCTACATAAATTTACACCTCAATTGTTTTCCATTTCCCTTTTTTGAAATAATACCATGCCACCAACGCGATTAAGGTTTCAGCAATCGGAATGGCTATGATTGCTCCAGTCGATTTTAAATTCAACCCTTTCGCTAAGAAATACGCTAATGGAATTTGGATCAACCAAAAACAGACAAAATTGATAATCGTAGGTGTTTTAGTATCTCCCGCTCCATTGAGTGCTTGGGTCATCACCATTCCAATTCCGTAAAAAACATAAGCTGTTCCAATAATTTGTAATGCCAAAGCTCCATGTGCAACAACTGCTTTGTCTTGCGTGAAAATGTGAATAATTGGATGAGAAAAGAAAATGAAAAGGACCATTACACAACTCATAAAAATGGCGTTATATTTTGTTGTTATCAATACACTTTGTTCGGCGCGGTCAAGCTGTTTAGCACCTAAGTTTTGCCCTACCAGCGTAGCTGCTGCATTGCTCAATCCCCAAGCCGGAAGTATAAAAAAGATCACACATCGCATAGCAACTTGGTAGCCCGCAGAAGCTGCTGTTCCGCCTGTTTCAGCAACTAAACGTGCAATGACAAGCCAGCTTCCTGATGCAATGAGAAATTGAAACGTAGCTGGCCAAGCAATTTTGATAATCGCTTTCACGATGGTTGTATTGAGTTTAAATTGATGCGCATAAAATTGCAACACGCCACTACCTTTAAACAAATGATAACATTGGTATAGAACACCTGAACTTCTGCCAATTACAGTGGCAATTGCTGCGCCTTTTAGTCCGAAAAAATGAATGAAAATAGGGCAGAGGATGATATTGATTAAACTGGCAATCCAGAGGCTTTTCATTGCCATTGCAGCATTTCCAGCTCCACGAAAGATTCCATTGATGAGGAAAATCAACAAAACGGAGAAACTACCGCCCATCATGATTTGTGTGAAAACAGTTCCGTCACGCACAACCTCCTTGCTTGCGCCCATTAAACGCAAAATATCACCGGCAAAGATCATCCCCAAAATACTCATCAAAACAGTAATCAGTAAGGCAATAATCAACGATTGTGCTCCTGCGTGGGCAGCTGCTTGTGGATCTTTCTCGCCAATTCTACGTGCAACAATAGCAGATGCACCTGTACTGAGTCCAATAGCAACGGAGTACACAATCATGATGAAAGATTCCGTTAAACCAACCGTTGCAATGGCATTTTGACCAAGTTTACT
>JAYSRF010000007.1:0-16145 GCA_043721195.1 Fluviicola sp.
TATTTTGTTCTTTTAAGGTTGAAGATTTCCACTACTACAACGACTTTTCAAACTCATTTACCAATTCTTGCATCTTCGATTGCGAATGACTCCTCTTCGTTTTCGAAGATTTTAGTCAATACCAAAAAATAGGGTCAACGCTACAACCCTTGTTAATACTCGATTTTTAATCGTTTGGCACGGTGTGGCATTTTGTTTGAATACACCAGTTCAACAATCATTCATTTACAAACAATTAAAATTTAGAAATTATGAAAAAGTTAAGTACAATTTTCGCAGGAGCATTATTCGTTGTTGGATTCTCATCTGCTTATGCTCAATCTACCGCTTCAGCTGATGCAAGTGCTCGTATCGTATCACCTTTGCAAATCACAAAAACTGCCGACCTTAAATTTGGTAACGTAGCTGCTGGTCCTGCTGCAGGAACAGTAGACATGGCTATCACAGATGTTCGTACCGCTACTGGTGGTGTAACCTTGATCTCTGCAGGCAACGTTTCCAATGCTGCTGCATTTGATATCATCGGAGCTCCAGATGCAACTTTTACGATCTCTTTGCCATCAACGATCTTGATTGCTTCAGGTGCGAATGACATGCAAGTAGACAACTTTGTTTCTTCATTGGGTGCTACATCAGCTTTAGATGCATTGGGAGCATCAGCATTGAAAGTAGGAGCTACATTGAACGTTGCTGCCAACCAAGCGGTAGGCTTATACACGGGTTCTTTTGATGTAACGGTTGCTTACAACTAAGATCTACTGATTTGAACAAGACTACATCAGTCAAATGAATACCAAAAGAGGGGAGTGTTTACTTCCCTTTTTTGTTGTTGAATATTTTCACTGCTTCAACGACTTTTTCACGCTCATATCTGGAACAGAAAGTTAAAAAATAACTCGACTTTCCTATCAACCTGAGATTTAGTGTTGATGTTGCAGACCCTAATTAAAGAAACTGGCTCAGTAATTCATAGGAACGTTCACGACTTTGTGCATCATCTGTAATGGTGATGATCATGATTTCATTGCTTTGGTAATCGTTCGCTATCGTTTGAAGTTGATTCATTACGTCAGTGGGAGTGCCATGAACAATACGTTTAAGGTGAAAGGCAATCCGTCTTCTAAGATGATCTTCCATTTCCATTTCCATGATTGAAGCGTAATCAGGAACACCATTCGGTTGCCCGTATTCATTTTGCATGAGTAAAAATGCCATAATGGTTGCAAGTTCAATCGATTTTTCAACTGTTTCTGCACAAACAGCAAGTACAGCAATGCTAAGTGCAATCGACTGATTGGTATATTGCTTCTGAATCTCAGTTCGATAAGCTTCTACAATTGAAGGGCCTTCCGAAGGATTGATAAAATGGGCAAAAGAAAGAGCCAATCCGTGTTTTGCTGCCAAAATTGCGCTGGCACCGCTTGAACTAAGTAGCCATAAACTGTCTTCTGAATGGGTTCTTGGCGTGAATTCACCTGCCCCGTTCAACAATGCAATCAATGTTTCTAGTTTCTGTTCAAAAACCTGTTGATTCATTGCATCTGATGTGCCCAAAAAACGAGCGAATGCTGGATCACATCCAAGAGATCTACCAATTCCAATATCTGTTCTCTGAGGAAAAAGAATGCGTATCGTATTGACCACTTCAGCTATTTTTAAGGGGGAATAATGTGGAAGCAGAATCCCACCTGTGCCAATTCGTATACGTTTTGTTAGTTGGCATAAATGAGTCAGTAGAATCTCAGGTGTCGCACTGACTAACGTTTTGTCTCCATGATGTTCAGCTACCCAGAATCGGTGATAACCCCACTGATCTGCAAGAGTAGCCAACCGGATAGTATGCTGAATAGCTTGTGCATCCGTTTCTTTTTGATGTCGCGGAGATTGATCTAGAATGCTCAATGAAAAGGGATACGGAACAATCATTTCTTCAGGTTTCACAGCGAAATACGTGATTGCAAGAAACGAAAGTATTTGCTGTCTTCGTCTTCGAAAATGGACTCTCCATCTCCCATATAGGCTCTGGTTAGTTCATCTGCTGCCCGATCCAGGTTATGCAATTCAAATTGGGTTTGTCCTAGTCGCAAATGAATAAACGGATTCCCTAAACCATCTGGACAATGCATGGCAAACGTCAAGTAGTGATGTGCCTGTTCGTATTGACATAGTTGAAAATGACAATCGCCTAACGATGATACAACCCAAGTGGTAGTCTCCCATATTTCCAGTGGTGGAGGAATTAGATCCAGTGCTTTTTTGAAGGCAATTATTGCGTTTTCGTAATCTTCCTGATCGCAACAGTTATTGCCTTCTTCACAGTGGCTCACAATGGCATTGTAGGTTGTATCATCTAATTCCTGACTCATATTGTTTCATTATGCCGTTAAACTACCATTTTTTAGTAAAGGTTGTGTAACCTGAATTCAATTGTAAATTTCAGTTTTGAACAAGATTTACAATTGAACTCAGGTTTAGTATCGAAGGTTGAGATTTGCCATAATCGCTACCACGTACCTGTATGCCCAGAAGGTGGTACATAGGTTTGTCCTAAACTTGCACCGTTGGATGAATTGAGCGGGCCCCATTCAAATTCATAATTTTTAGAATCGAGCATGAATTGTCTAGCCTGTTTGGATTTTGCTCCGAATGTATACAAAGGTTTTCCACCGAAATACTTCGCGCTACCATTGTTCCAAACATCAACAGCATCCAGAATGTGTCCCATGTGAATATTGCTATCAAGCGGTTTCCTAACGCGAGGACCACCTTTAACGACGACAACATAAACAAATTTCTTTTTATTTATTGTTACAGCCAACCCATTTGATCTCATACGATCAAATACTTCTCTTCCTGATCGCGTATTTTTCCCAGGGGTTCTTCCTAAAGCTCGAAGTCGCTTACTTTTGCCACAACCATTGTGTGAGAGGATTTTGGATTTTCCAACAAAGTAATTATGTGCCTGTTCGATTTCGAGGTTATATACTACGACCTCTTTATCGAAAATCATTTTTACTGAAGTGACAGGCTGCGATAGGTTTGTATGAGTTTGTTTTGTCGA
Source organism: Fluviicola sp. (assembly GCA_043721195.1). GTDB lineage: Bacteria > Bacteroidota > Bacteroidia > Flavobacteriales_D > Crocinitomicaceae > Fluviicola. The sequence continues at coordinate 3,062 of JAYSRF010000007.1, forward strand.
GGCTGATAGCTGATCTTGTTGTTCACTGATAATACGATCTCCGACATGAAGAAACTGAGCTTCTGTCCAACCTGTTTTTTCTTTGAAAAACTCATGCTCTGGAGTAACTTGAATTGTATCCGTTCCACCGATTACAAGAATCATGAAACCAGTTGCAACACGGCGGTAAAGTTTGCTCACTGCAAATAATCCTTCTTCACCAGTTGTTTCATCGTACCCCATTACCAGATCACCAACTTGAAGATCTTGAATTGCCACCTGATCATTTTGCTGATCCACGAGCGTACCTTCTAAGAATGATAGTGGGCAGAATTCCATAACAGAATTCAATCGTTTGGCATCTTGAGCAATTTTCGATTCGGCGTTGACCGCTCGTTCTGCATTTAGGAGTTTTGCTCCTTTGCTCATTCTACCCAAAATTGCACCAGCAAAAGGTATGAGGTCAAGTCCTACAAAAATGCCGTTGACAGCACTTGGGTCTTCAGCAAAGGTATAAGTGTCCACCACCAAGAAAGCAGCATCGGCGGCAGTAAAGGCCAATGTTGAGGCACTTACTCCAGCTAAGGTTACAGATTCAGCTGTGACAAGTCCAAATGCAGCAAGTGCAGCACCTCCAGTAGCTACGACAGCTACACCTGTAATGGCTCCAGCAACTATCCCGACCCACGTTTTAGCCGAATCCCATTGCCATTCAGTGGGGTCAATCGTACCATTGGCTAAACTCGCACCAGCGTAAGCGAATACAATGGCGCTGATTACAAGAGCAATTTCGAAAAATAATTCACCATCTGGGTCCATTCCCTGAAGTGGATCATCATCACCATATACATAAGGACTGTAGTATTGTTTGGCAGGATCTGGTGCAATAAATCGACCAATATTCCCATCATAATAGCGACTTCCAAAGTATTGGAGACCCGAATAATAGTCGAGTTCCTTCCCCGTAAATTTATAACGGAAATCATCCGATCCTGTGCTGAGTTCTTTATCCAGCTCACCAAATGGCTTATAGGCAATGGTATTGGTCAATCCACCTGTTTGATCGGTTAGCATTACGCTACTACCGATTTGATTCTGGTGGAAAAATCGTTTTTCACCTGCTACAGGAACTCCTGGACCGTTCGATCCTGGATGAATGATTTCAGTCGTTTGATCTGCTGCAAGTGCATTTTGTGTCAATAAAAGTGATCCTGCAACAAGGAAAGAGGTTGTTCTAAGCAAATGCAGATAAGATTGCTCCTTTGATTCGTTACCCCTAAACAGTCGCTGAAAAATACGCTGAAGTATCCAACATGCTACTAGACAGAGTAAACTACTAAATAAGATCATTCCATATCCCCAACCACCAGAACTTGGAGTATCATTTATGGTTGATTGCATGCCAAGTTTGCCTGCATCTTTTTCTTTTATAAGTTTACGATCTTCAGCTTTTGTAGTATGCGCATAGACGATTCCGTCGTCATCCATGATATACTCAGTATGGAGAAATTGACCATTGGCTAACCGTGTTACTTCATAGTTGTCGGAAATGTAATAGGTTATAGTGCTATCCTTATCATATTTGATAATACGTTCCTGATCATCATTGTAGACCATTTTGTTAACAAGAATACGATCATTTCCAGAGCCAACCTCATAAACGGAAGTCATATTCCCTTGGACATCATAGGTGTAGTTGAAATTCAATGCCGCATTATTCAAACCCGATAAGGAATCCAACGCAACACTTTTTTTCGTTTGTTCACCCGCAGTATCGTAGTCAAATTCATTCAGGATTACATTATTTCTTGAAATAGATTCGATTTGATGTTTCTTTTCAGTGTAATAAGTGTACTTGAGATCATTGATTTGTAGGCGATTTCCAGCAGCATCATAAGCGTATGTTTCAATACCCGAAGCTGAAGTTGCATGAACCAGTCTTCCAGATTGCAAATAATCGTAAGCAGCATTGTCGTCCGTATCGTTTTGCGGCAAGTTGTCTTTGATTCGAGTTATTTTATTGGAATAATTCCAGTTGTATGAAAGGTATTGATGCACGTATGCGCCCTTTTCAGTTTTGGAAGAAGTTAACCTTCCTAGTGCATCGTAGTTGTAATTGGAATGAACACCATTTTCATACGCAATTTGTTCTGCCATCCCTTGAGGGTTGTATTGCTTATAGCTAGCTAATTCTTTGCTGTTTAATTCGATTTGACTCAAATTCCCCGAGTAGTTATAACTGTAATTCACACGTGAACTATCGGGCAACAAAGAAGATACGACCTGATTGGAAGGATTATAGGTAAATGTTTGTGCAAATGAAGTACCCAATGCCTTGACCGTTGTGATTTTGGTGGCTATGCCTCCTTGATTATTGTATGAATAGGCATACGTGATGTTGGGCGTAATGGCATACGAAAGATTTCCTTTTCCGTTGGTTACTAATGAGTCACTATCATAAATGTATTTTCCAATTGGTTCTATTTTACCAGTATTGTCAATGGCTGTTTTTAGAATAGGGCGGGCAAGATCATCATAAACCCATTGCAGCGTTCCTTTGGGGCCAATTTGTTTTATTTTCCATATATTATTATTGTAAACACTTTTGAGTGATCCTGTCTCAGGCGAATATTCTTCAATAATTTCATTGACGGAATTGTACGTATAGGTGTTTATTTCTCCGAGCGGATCAACCACTTTGTACAAGCGATCCAAGGCATCATAATAATACGTAACGAGCCCAAAATTTTCGCCCTTTTTAGTGATAAGTGGTTCTGTGTACGGTCCCGAATTTTCAATCATCCTTCCGCGAGAATCATACTGTTTGCGGTAATAAATCACGGAAGCATTGTCAACTGGAGATGGCGTTTTAACATAGACAATCCTATTATCCGTTGGATCAGAGATGTTTTCATTTACCAAGATCAGTTTGTTAGTAGTATCAGACATGTTGACATGAACACTTTTCAAATTACCGTGTGAAGAATATTCTTGCAGGTAATATCCATTGATGGAATCGTTGATTGCAGTTGGGTTGCTGAGAAATTGTGGCATATACTGATAAGCCAGTTCACCATCATAACGATACTGCGTCGCTTGGTACCAATCGTGAGCACTGTCTTTCCCGTTTTTTCGGGTAGTGATAGTTCGTTCAAAACCATCAAAATGCTCTTTGGTGAATAACCAGGATGAATCAGGTATGATTGTTTTGTTCCAGCTAATAGGAATTTGTGTCTGTACATTGTATCCATTGGCACTACCAGAATAGTCTGTAACAGTAGTCGTTACCTGATCATTGGTAATTGGATCGATCGTTTGGGTAATGAGCACCCGACCAAATCCATCCATTCCATAATCCGGAATAGAAAAGATGAGGTGATTATTGGGATCAGTTTCCTTGATTTTTACATTAAATCGTGGATCAAATTGTAGCTGCGTGACCAATGGTAATGAACCTTGTTTATCGGGTCTTGGAACTGCTGAAGTGATGGTAATCGGGTAGGTGTGATACACCGGATCGAATTGTGTCTTGAGTAAAATACTATCAGCACTTAAATTAGGCGGATACCGTTTTTCAACGATGTTTCCATAGGTATCGTATTTCATGTTTTCTGGACACCAAGTGGAAGTACCGTTTCCAGCATCGTTCATATATGATGCATTATAGGTCATATTCATGCGGGTGTCATAGTCAAACTTTTTCCAATAAAAATCAGAAGCTGACCACTTATTCCAATCAACTGAAGCGCTATCTTTTTTCGCTTTTTCGGCAATTGGAAAGTTTCGTTTCCACCAATTGGAATCTTCGGTATTGTAACGGAAATAGGTAAACAGGTCGTCGTCGGATTTTAAACTATCGCCCAAATCCATAATTAAGACAAGGTTTTCATGAGTGGCATCGTAGGAGAACTTTTTTACCAATGTATAGTTGTAATAACCGTTTGTAAAGTGCCGCATTCTGTAGGAACTATTCCACATAGTGTAGCTTCCGTTTGGAGTGGATTGAGCTGTTTGGTAGTTGTAGAATTCCTGAGACATCAGTGCTCCAGATTGATCGAGGTTGCGAATGACCTTTGAGGAACGCGCACCATTATATGGGAATGTGACTAAATAATTGTCTTCTATCAGTACCTTGCGCTGATGGTCAGTCGTTTGAACAGATTGGAATCCAAGAAATCCGCGAAACTGATCAACTACCGCTCCTTTGTATTGTATACTGTAGCTTAATACAGATGTTGGATTGATTTCAGCTGAGGCAGAGGAATACTGTTTGACAACGTAACTCGCAAACTGATTTGACATGAGTGGATACTGAACAGAAACAGGTCCCAGGTAAATAGCTGAGTTCGTGATAGGCATATAATTGACCGAGATAACGTTACCGATTCCATTTGTGATGCGGGTAATGAGATCTGGAACATTGTTTTCTACATTAAATCGGTTCGCAAATAATACGGGCATTGTGGTGAATCCTTGCTTGATGGCGGATATATCGAGCAAACCATCCCCATTGAAATCGCCGATTAAACGTTGGGCATTCACATCATTAATGCTTCGTGCGACATCATCAGAGAGCGGAATAACTTTGTAAGTATATTTTCCGTTGTATCCTGAGATCAGAGCGGGGGCTGATTTAAGTCCAGTAGAAAAACCGATAATGTCAGTGATATGATCACCATTGATATCACCTGTTACTTTTTCCGTGGTCTTTTGAGTGAAATAAGCAATGTCCTTGGAAGCAGGAATCGAATGGTATTCAAATGCACCTGCACCATTTGAATAAAGAATAGGAATGGATGTTGCGTCCTGAATAAACACACTCAGATCGGCAATTCCATCTGCGTTGAAATCTCCTAAAATGCGTTTGGTGGTTGTTAGATTGGTGTATTGTGCAACCTTTGTTGGTAGTTTTTCTAGAGTGGAAGTAAATCCACCTTTTCCGTTGGAATAAATGATTGGAAGACTCACTGCTTGATTGATGAATGAGGCTACATCGGTTAATCCGTCACCGTTGAAATCGGCACCTTGATATTCCAATACGGTAGTGGTGTTAAACACACCCGAAACTTGAGCAGGTAATGGAGCCAATACGCCTGAAAAACCATTTGGAACAGAAAGAAGAATGGGTGAACTTTTATATCCTGATCGAAATCCCATGAAATCTGCTCGACCATCACCGTTTACGTCACCCGCTATTTTGGTAACAGCTTCCAGGTTAAATGTTTGGTTAAATCCACTCGGTAAATTCACTTTCACACCTGTAAAACCTCCTTGCAAATTGGGTGTAAGGATAGGTACGCTGGCAGCTGTAGATTCAAAGAAAAAGAGATCGGTGAGACCATCAGCATTATAGTCAGCAGCGATAGCCTCTACAAGCGGGTTGTTGAAATAATTACTGTATCCAGCAGGAATAATGGCTTCCCGCAATTCAAATTGTCCATTGTTATTGGCGAACAAAATGGGCATTTTACTAGCATTTCGTTCCAGTAAGGCAATGTCCATTTTCCCATTTCCATCAAAATCGCCACGTACTTTTTCTACATCTTTTGCAAGTACTTTTGCAAACCCATCAGGAAGTTTCATCAGTGAGTCTGCGAAAAAGCGTGTGGTATCTGAAACAGTCCATTTGAATTTGGTAGCTGGAAGACAGGTGCCTTTTGTATCACAGACTGACAATGATTGGATGATGCTTCGTTTGGTAGAAGGGCTGTATTGGTAGTCGATTTTGTAACTTTTTACCAAATTTTCAGGGGTGTCAATTGCTGATCCATCGCCATCTAAATCGATAAAGGTTTGAATGCTATTCAGACGCTTGGCGCAAGAAAATTTGATGCCCGCAATATAGTTGATCAAGGTATCACGTCGGGATTCATAATTGAATTTTAACAAGCGTTGCGGTGATTGATTTCCAGCTTCATTTCCCGTGTATGCGATTTTGGAAGGCATATAGCATCCAGCCTCTTTGTTTTGATCGTATTCAATGGAAATGTAATTCCCGTTTCGGTCTACAACTTTATTCAATGCCCAAGTAGAAACCACTTTACAATTTACGGGTTGTACACGCGCATCATTCGTTGTAGCGAAGTACATCACACTACCATCGCGCGAATAAGCTGTAAACGAACTGGGCCCTCCACCCACATTTCCTTGTGAAATTACTTTTGTCCAACTCTCGATTTCGGTGCGGTATTCCGTTCCGTCTTCACCATAAGCGGCATTTTGTGCTGCAATCGTGGTGAGTAGTTTACCGTTTTTGTCTTTGTAAGCAATCAGTCGTTGTCCGTTTATCGCAAACCGATCTTCATCATTGAGTTGCACACCACCTTTAATACTATCCGTTGGAATGATTTTTCCAGTACGTGTGATGGTTGTTAATCCCTGAAGTTGCCAGCCATAACCAATCAGTCCATTACTTTCGGAATTGGCATAAATAATTTCCAAATTTGGTTGTACACCATTCGTTCCTTGAGGTACTTCAATAGAAACGGAATACTGAGGAGAACCCGCTTGAGAGACTAAAAAATCGCCTGGCAAATAGCCAATTGGTTTGGTAGTCGCTAACAAAGGCAATGGATTCAGAGCAGTGTTCAGACTTCTGATAAGGAAAAATCCCCCGATAGAGATTAGTAAGGCTATTCCTGTAGCAATAGCTTTTCGGCTTCGTAAAAAAGACTTCATGAGAATTGTAATTGTGAACAGTGTGACTATTAAAAAAGGATTGATCCGTTGAGGATCAATCCTTTTGATAATTTTGTGAGAGTAGTAACATGGTTTCTAATTGCCATGTGCCGATTGATTCACCCAATACATCGCGTTGGATGGAAGATGATTCAACAAGCGATTGTGTAGCAGTTGATTTAACAACCGAAAGGATGTTTTCCAGTGTAGCAATTCGTCTAAAATGCTTATTCACATCTGTTTTTAGCACTTGATTGATGTGTGCTTGTATGATAAGACGATGTGATTCGAAGGCATTTCTAGCTGTTTCTCCCAGAATTATTTCAGTGAGTACTTTCAAGCCATCAACGGCCATTTCCTGCTCCAGTTCACTCAATTCAATTGAGAGTTGGCGATACGTTTCTGTTGCAAAGCGCAATGCCAAAATCCTAGAAAGAGCGTCTGAAAAAAATCCAGTTTCCTGTATAACCTGTACTTTTTCGTCATCACCGATTTGAAGTTGGGCAAGCGATTTCAAATCCAAACTCTCGTTTTCTCCAAACAGTTCTTTTACACGGTTATAAGGGTATTTTGCGCACCCGATTGAAAGAAAAACCTCGCGTTTGCCAAATAGCTTTTCATCCGTATTCATTGCGGCTTCCATGACCTTTAAATGGTTGGTTTAACCTGTGTGATGGTCACCTTCGCAGTAACGGAATTACCTGATACAGGTACTTCTCCACCATCAATCGAAAAATAGGAAGACCCACCTGTTACACCACCACTGTTTGCTTTTGAATAAGGAATGTCAAATTTCAGTGTAAATACGGTGTTTTCAGCGTCATCTCCTTTGTAAACAACTGAACCCTCTGTTCCTGTTGATGTACACGCTCGTCCTGCAGCTTTGAAGGTAACTTTTTTCGAGTTTCCAGGTGTAGTTGAAATTTGCGACGGTGGAGCTGTCATCCATTTACCCCATTCAAGGTCGTCACTTTGTAACATGAGTTTTGCAGGAGTTGTAACGTCTTTACTGATCACATAAGTGAGTTCCCAAGTAATGTTTCTGTTTTCAGCCATAATAATGAATAGTTTTCTGTTTTTTGCTTACCCATTTTGAGTAAATCGTTTATTGAATACTGTAAAATTATACGAACGATTGCACATCAAAATGAGCAGAAATACGCTATTTCATTCAATAAGTATAAATACAGTTTAGGCTTAATTTGCTAATAATCAACAAATAATGTAAATATGCTTACTGAATGACTAGGCTGGAGAATTAGCTTAAGGGCTTAGTTCGATCAGTCAAAAACCGTCCGCATGAACGAAGATGAATTGTTCGAAATGAAGAAATCTATAAGAACTTAATTGGTGAAATTGTTCACGCAAGATGCCATAGTAAGGAGTACTCAAGAAGAGTAGTTGATGAAAAAGCTATCGAGTTGGAAAAAATAGCTTATCGGTTTTTTAGGAATTAAATTGACTGTTTTCTTTCAAATCTTTATTGATTTGTTCAATGTAATTCAAGAGTTTTTCACGGCCAAATTTTGATTCAGCAGAAGTTGTAAAGTGTGGAGGCATTTCTTCCCAGTACTTCAGCATTTCTTTTTTGTATGCTGCAAGGTTTTTCGCCAATGCAGAACTGGATAATTTATCAATTTTGGTAAAGACCATGGAGAAGGGCAATTGTTCTTCTGCGCACCAAGTCATGAATTCAATATCAATTTTCTGTGGTTCTAAGCGCGAATCAAGTAACACAAACGTATTGATCAATGTTTCCCGTTTAGTCAAGTAATCAATGATGAAACGTTCCCAAGTTGAACGACTGCTTTTCGAAGCTTTTGCATAACCATATCCCGGTAAATCGACCAAGTACCAATCTTGATTGATTAAGAAATGATTGATCAATTGGGTTTTTCCAGGTCTTCCAGATGTTTTTGCTAAGTTTTTGTGATCTGTGATCATATTAATCAACGAAGACTTGCCAACATTTGATCGACCAATAAACGCATATTCTTGTTTTCCATCTTCTGGACATTTCGTAATATCGGTATTGCTGACAATGAATTTTGCTTCCTTGATGATCATAACTATGCGTGTTTGGGGCAAAGTTAGCAGAAATTGTTGGTTTACTAGTTTAGCCTGAACGATTCGTGCCCCATTTTTCAACTACTAAGTCTTTCGTATATATTGATAATTTGTATATTTAGTGCGAAAACTACATTCAATTTGCTATTCATACTAACAATTCGATACATTCATGAGTAAGAAAATCATCATCAATGCCGACGATTTTGGAGTTGTTCCAAGCGTCAACGATGCTATTACAGATGCTGTTTTGGCTGGAAAAGTAAATTCAACTGCTGCATTTTCGAATTACAAAGATTCGGTTGCAAACGTGAAAGCTTTATTACAAAAAGCAAACACAGCTGGGAAACGAGTAGATATCGGTACGCATTTGACCATTTCTTCTGGCTCACCAGTCTTAGATGAGACCAAGGATCCTAAATTTGGATTGTGTGATAAAAACGGGAGGTTTAAATCATTCACAGAATTGTCGAATGCTACAATCAATACAACCGTTTTGCGCAAAGAATTGTTAGCCCAAGTTGAACAATTCACCTCCAACGGAATTCCTATTAAACACCTCAGTTGCCACCATAATACGTTAACAGCTTTCGAGAAGTTATTCAAAGTATATGTCGATGTGGCTCAAGAAACCCAATTAAAAATGCGGAGTGTTGCCATTGAACCTTCCATGAAAAACAACCTCTATGTAAAAGTGTTTTTGGGAATCAAATTAAGAGATAACAACACACGCGACGACATGAAAGAGATGCGTAAATTCTTGAATGAAATCAAAACCAAATTTGTTGAATACTCCAATAACGCAGTAAAAACACCGGGTTATTTAGAATCTGCTCATTACGGACCTTTGCCAATGGTTGCCATACGTAAAACAGCATTTGATAAACAAATCAGTGATAAGAAAGCTGAGTTAAAAGATATATTAAGTCGTTTCTCACAATCTTCAGATGGATCGATGGAATTGATGGTTCACCTGCGAAAAGGCGATGTTTCTATTTGGGATCGTTATGAAAAAGAAGTGCAAGCGACCGGTTATCAAGGTATCGATCCGAAATATTTTGATAGTCGTGTAGTAGAATTTCAATCCTTGATGCAAAGCGATTTAAAAGCACTTTTTAGCAGTTATGGTTCCGCAATGGCTTCTTGGGATGATTTATAACATAGTTTCGGTTTTAAGAGATGTCTTGGATAAGAGTCAGCTAGTGTTTGCGTGCTAAAATGTCGTATTATTAGATTCAATATACTGTTTTACAATTCATTACAGCCAGTAATCCCGCAATACGTGTCCGCCGTGGCTGATTGCGGAACAATTAACAATTGTATAAATTGGAATATAAATTCGAATTCTGTAACATCCGAAAGCGCATTTTGATTTCCAATTAACAATTTGAGTTAGATTTTAAATCATTCCCATCTAGGGAAAATTGTCTTATGAAACCAAATCTGCCTCCCCCTTAACGCAGTGATGAAGGGAAGAGCAAGCCAGCGCTTGTGAAGACTGAGACTAGCCTAAATGGCTTGAGTCGATGGAAAAGGGGGATGACAATTTGCCAATGATGATAGAACTTCATGATAATTGAGGTGCTAAAAAATTAACAAGACAACAATGATTTTAAATTTAGACTGACACTTTTTTCCATCAAGAACACCTATTATTGCATGTGGAAATACCCATTTTATACGAAGATGCCTATTGCTTGATAGTCAACAAGCCCAACAATATCTTGGTGCACCATTCGCATTTTGCGCGCAACATTGAAGAACCTTCGATAGTAGAACGATTGCGTGAACAAGGATTTGATACGCCAATTCCCGTTCATCGGTTGGATCACAAGACATCTGGCGTATTGTTAGTTGCCAAATCGACAGAATGGGTAAAGCAATTTCAGGAATTATTTGAAGCTAAAACGATTACTAAAACCTATGTAGCTTTACTGCGTGGTCATGTCATTGCTGAAGGTGTCATCGATTCACCTGTCAAGAATGAGCGAGGAAATTATAAGGATGCAATCACACATTTTAGGTGTTTGAAACAAGTAGAATTGAACATTCCAGTTGTGCCATATCCAACTGCGCGCTACAGTTTTGTAGAGTTTAAACCAGAGACGGGGCGCATGCACCAGTTGCGGATCCATGCCAATAAAATAAGTCATCCCATTATTGGAGATCCGAAACATGGAAATCGACACCACAATCATTTTTTTCAAGAACGGTTTGATTTAGGGATGTTGTTTTTACATGCAAGCCAATTGGCATTTGTTCATCCAATCACCCAGGAAAAAATGGAAGTTTCAGCTGAAAAACCTGCTTTTTGGAATACGTTTAATCAATTGGTAGATCAATGGTCTGTGGCGAATAATCCGTAAATTTGATCATGCGATTAAAACACTTGCAAGTTGGATTAATGGTGGCAATGGGACTCCTGCTCTTGCTTGCATTCGTGCCTTATAAATCTGAATCTAAACTAAAAATACCGCCTCATTTCCCCGCTATGAAAAGCACTCCAGGAAATGAACTCACCAATGAACGTATTGAATTGGGAAGACGCTTGTTTTACGATCCAATACTGTCTAGAACCAATGATATTTCGTGTGCTTCCTGCCATAAACAAGTATTTGCATTTTCAGATACCACAGCTATTAGTCCAGGGGTAGAAGGGCGATTGGGAAACCGAAACGCACCTTCCTTAGCAAATGTTGGTTACAATCCGTTTGTGTTGTTTGATGGATTTTTAGAAACGCTGGAAAAACAAGTTTTGGTTCCAATCGAAGAACATGCTGAAATGGATTTTAATATAGTGGAGGTAGCCAAACGACTTAAGCTAAATAAAGATTACGTTGCTTTGTGTAAAAAGGCTTACAATCGTGAGCCAGATGCATTTGTTATTACTCGATCCATTGCTGCCTTTGAACGCACGTTGATCAGCGGGAATTCGCGGTATGATCAGCACTTAAATGGAAAGAAAACACTCAATGAATCGGAAAAACGAGGAATGAATTTGTTTTTTAATCAGCTATACTGTTCAAGCTGCCACAGTGGTTTTAATTTCACGGATTTCTCGGTCAAAAACAATGGTTTGTATACTGTTTATGCTGATTCTGGAAGAATGCGGGTAACAAAATTGGAAACCGATCGTGATTTGTTTAAAATTCCCACTCTTCGCAATTGTGAACTGACAGCACCGTATATGCACGATGGAAGCTTGAAAACCCTACGTGATGTGATTCACCACTACGCTTCTGGCGGTCAGTCGCATCAACATAAAAGTGAAATTATTCAGCCTTTCACGCTGTCAAAATCCGAAGAAGATGACCTGATTGCCTTTTTGTATTCATTGACAGATCAACAGTTCATCAAAAATAAAAGGTTTCGATCACCCTTTTAATGGGTTTATTTTGTAATCCCAATTAAAAAGGCGAACTATATGCTGGATTGTGAATCATGGAATAATCCGTCAGTGTTTTGAGGAAATTCACCAAATCTTGTTTGTCTGTCGCAGATAAGAACAATCCTGTACTCATGGTGTTTGCCAAAGCAGGATCCAATGAAGCGGAAGCATGAATATCCGAATTGTAATGATCAACTACTTCCTCCAACGTCCGGAAACGACCGTCGTGCATGTACGGAAAAGTTAACGCGATATTGCGCAAGGTTGGAACCTTGAATTTCCCTTTGTCTTGCGGTAAACCACTCACAGCCTGTCGTCCGATATCCGAAATTTGAGCTTCGTCATCCAACCCATTGTTCATGTAGTTGTCATTCTCGAAATTACTTCCGCTGTGACAATGCGCGCAATCTGCTCCAGTTAGATCAGGGAAAAACGGATTGTATTCAGCGAAAAATAATGCCCGACCACGTTCTTCACTCGGAGAAAGTGTGGCTGTTCCTTGTAAAAAACGATCGTATTTCGACTGATCAGAAACGATTGACATCATAAAAGCTTCCAACGCTAAGGACATCCGTTCGCTTGTTACCATTTCATCCCCAAAAGCTTTTGTGAACTGCGCTTGATAGCGTCCTAATGCTTGGATTTTTGCAATTGCATTTGGCAAGGTTTCATTCATCTCAAGCACATCTTGTATAGGTTTCAGGGATTGATCTCTCAATAAATTCGCACGACCATCCCAGAAAAACTGATTGCTATTCCAAGCCATATTAAAAACAGACATTGCTTGCCGATGACCCGGTAATCCTGCGATTCCTATTGAAAATTGTGCCGTATCCGAAAATGCGTTTTTTTGATTGTGGCAAGAAGCACAGGCCATCGTTCCATTACCTGAAAGTGCTTTTTCGTAAAACAACATACGTCCTAATTGCACTTTTTCAACCGTAAGCGGGTTGTCCATAGGCAAATTAGGAG
>JAYSRF010000008.1:0-5584 GCA_043721195.1 Fluviicola sp.
CATCCTTTTTCTCTTTCTCCAAGGCTTTCTCTTTTTCCTTGCGTTCTTCTTTCAATGTTTTAGGTACGTCTTTCACGAAAAGGGAAAACGTAGCTCCGAATGCAGGATTGTTGGCAGCCCATAAATCGGCACCTTGTGAACCTGTTCCTGTTAAACCCAATGGTGCTGAAGGAATGTACAATAACGCTTCTTCAACAGGATAAAGGAATGCTTTTTTATCAAGGGTTTCTTTTTTGAGATTACGCAATGGACTGTAGTTATCCAAGACATAAAATCCACGACCAAAAGTAGCGGCTACGAGGTCATTTTCACGTTGTTGAATATCTAAATCGTACACAGCGGTTGTAGGTAAACCACTTAATTTCACCCATGTTTTACCAGCATCGGTTGAGAAATAAGCTCCAAATTCTGTTCCTGCAAAGAGTAAATTCGGATCAACAAAATCTTGTTTAATGCAGTATACAGATCCTCTCTCTGGTAAATTACCACTGATGGAAACCCACGTTTTACCTTTGTCTGCACTTTTTAAGATGTACGGTTTAAAATCGCCAGAACGGTGATTATTAAATACAGCGAACACTTCATTTTCATTGAACAACGAAGCGGTTACCATATTTACGCGTGTATTAGCTGGAACGCCTGGGAACGTTTGCACTTTCGTCCATGATTGTCCATCGTTATCTGAGACTTGGATCAACCCATCATCTGTTCCTGCATACAACAATCCTTTTTTCTTCGGCGATTCATCCAATGCCACTACGTTTCCATAAATAGTGGTGGATGCATTTTTCATTACCGCATCAATTGACCAAACTTGTCCCATTACTTTGAGTTTGTTACGGTCTATTTGTTGCGATAAATCGGGAGAAATCACACTCCAGTCATCACCTTGATTGGTTGTTTTAAATACTTTATTCGCTGCGAAATACAAAGTCTTGTGGTCGTGTGTTGATATGAACATTGGTGCATCCCAGTTCCATCTGTAACCTGCTTCACCTTTTCCAGGCAATGGTTGAATGGCAATTTTTTCACCCGAAACTTTATCATAACGCACCAAACCACCGTACTGTGATTGTGCATAAGCGATGTTTGGATTCGTAGGATCAATTGCTGATTCAAAACCGTCACCGCCATTTGTTATAAACCAATCAGCATTTAAAACTCCGGCATTATTGATGCTTCCAGAAGGTCCACCCATGGAATTGTTGTCTTGTGTTCCGCCGTAAATATTGTAGAACGGAGATGCATTATCTGTTGCTACTTTGTAGAATTGAATGAGGGGTAAATTGGCGAAGTATTTCCAATCTTTAGCGTGATTATAGGTTTCATACAAACCGCCATCACAACCGACTAACCAGTGATCACTATTTTTAGGATCGATCCAAATACAGTGATTATCTACGTGTTTCGAATCTTCACCTGTATTCACGAAGGTTTTTCCGCCATCTACAGAATGATGCAACCACGTGTCCATTGCAAAGATTTTATCGCGGTTCGTTAAATCACAAATAATTTCTTGGTAATAATTTCCGCTTGTGTTATAACCAGACATTTTAGTCCAGCTTTCTCCCATATTGGTTGAACGGAAAAAACCACCTTTATCTTCGCGACCTTCTGCAATGGCATAAATGTAATTGGGATCAACAGGAGAAACTGCAATTCCAATTCGTCCTAATTCACCTTTTGGTAAACCGCTGTTGATTTCTTTCCACGTTTTTCCGCCATCTACAGATTTATAGACATTCGATTCTGGTCCACCACCAATGTAGGTCCATTCTTGACGGCGACGCTGATGTGCAGCAGCATACAGAATGTTTGGATTGGTAGGATCGATTGCAATTTCTGAAATTCCAGTCTCATCAGAAATGAATAAGGTGCGTTCCCAAGTTTTACCACCATCTGTTGTTTTGTAGACACCACGTTCTCCACCTGCACTCCAAACGGGACCGTAAGCAGCTACCCAAACAGTATTTTCATCTGTTGGGTGAATAATGATGTTTCCAATGTGCTCCGACGTCTTCAATCCCATATTGGTAAACGATTTCCCACCATCCAATGATTTGTAGACGCCATCACCGTAAGAAACGGAACGCTGGTTGTTGTTCTCACCAGATCCTACCCAAACGGTATTTGGATTACTTGGCGCCAATTCAACACAAGCAATGGAAAAAGAACCGTAGTTATCAAAAATGGGGTTAAAAGTTGTTCCGTGATTTGTTGTTTTCCACACACCACCAGCTGCAGCAGCAATGTACCATGTATCTGCATTTCGAGGATCAATGGCCATATCAGCAATTCGACCAGAAGTTAAAGCTGGCCCAACCAATCGGAAGCCTAAACCACCAACAGTTGCCGCATCAAAAGGAGCAGTTGGTTTCGTTTCTACTGGTTTTTTTTGACCAAAAGAGGTAATTGAAATGGTCGCAATAAGCGAAAAGAGGAGTGTATATTTCATAAGTATTGTAATGTGGGATAAAACTACAAACAATCTTGGAATTTAGGTTGTCCTTCTCGATACATTCTCCTGCGTCGAACACTCGAAGTGACAACCTAAATTTAAACTAATCTTACGAACACCGTTGTGACGACCTACATTATTGAAACAGTACTACAAATGAACACTCGAAGTGACAATCTAAATTCAAAGGATTCTTACGAACACCGTTGTGACGACATACATTATTGAAACAGTGCTACAAATGAACACTCGAAGTGACGATCTTAATTCAAACGATTCTTACGAAGACTTGAAGGGACAATCTAAATTCAAAGGATTTTTACGAACACCGTTGTGACGACCTAAATTATTGAAACAGTGCTACAAATGAAGACTCGAAGTGACAATCTAAATTCAAACGATTCCCTGTCCTAGCGAGTGTTCGACATAGGAGAATGTATCGAGCTAGGTTAGGGCATCGTATTACTCACTTTCACGACCCAGACGTGTTGTCCGTGTTTTTTTAAGGAGGACGGTAGCTTAAGGGTTGTTCCTGTTTTATCAGATGCGAAGCTCAGTTTTCCCGCTTTTCCCAAGAGTTCCATGGTTGCGTTTTTGTTCACGTGCAAGTGCTCGAGGTGGATCGGTTTGTCGGGGAATTCGAAGAAGAAAACGTATTGTGTTTGTTGGTCTTTGCTTTGCGTGTAGCGAATCGTTTCGCCTTCTCCATAAACGGCATAGATGCGCGAGTTGTAGATGGCTTCCCCATTGATTGCCATCCATTCGCCCATTTCTTTGAGACGGACATAGGCAATGGAATCCAGTTCTCCATCAGGGCCGGGTCCAATGTTGAGCAAGAAGTTGCCACCTTTACTGACAATGTCTACCAGTTTCTCGACCAGTTCATTGGTTGGTTTGTAGACATCATTGGGCACATAACTCCAACTTGTTGCCATGGTCATACACGTTTCCCATGGATAAGGAAGTCCCGTTGCAGGAATGTGTTGTTCGGGGGTTAAGTAGTTTTGGTGTGGTCCTGGAACAGCACGATCAACGACAATTAATTCGGGTTGTTTCAGGCGCGATTTCCGTACGATTTCTGACATGTTAATGTCTTGGCTTTGCGTATTGCGTGCCCAACGGCTGTTTTCGTATACGTCTAGCAGCCCTTCTTTGACTTCTTCGTCGGTTTTAATGCGCACCCAACCGCCATCGAGCCAGAGAATGTCAATTTTCCCGTAGTCTGTCATTAATTCATCGATCTGATTGTGGGTGTAGTTGACGAATTTGTTCCATTGCTCAGGGTGCTTCTGAGTGGAGTAGTTACAGTTGCGATCAACTGTCGGGAAGTGTTTCCACCAATAGTAATCACTGTGCCAATCGGGTTTAGAGAAGTAGGCACCAATCCAGAAATTGTCTTTTCGAAATGCTGAAAAGAGTTCCTTGGTGATATTGCTTCGCGGATTACTTGAATAAGGCGTTAGGCTATCGGTGATTTTGTAGTCCGTGTAGTCTGAATCGAACATGCAGAATCCGTCGTGGTGTTTGGTGGTAAAGACCACGTATTTCATGCCCGCTTGCTTGGCTGCTTCCGACCATTTCTCTGGATTAAATTTCACAGGATTAAAGGTTGTTTGGAGGTTTTCGTATGCCATTACGTATTCGCCATAATTTTCTGAAATACCTGGTTTCCGACAACCCGTTGCCCAACTCAAATCTTCTGGGCAAATGCTCCAACTTTCAACAATTCCCCATTGACTGTAAGTTCCCCAGTGCAAGAGCAATCCAAATTTCAGGTCTTGCCAATCTTCCAAACGTTGTTGAATGAGGACATTGGAATCAGGTGTGTATGCTTGTTCCTGACCCAATAGGGTTTGACCATTCAGTAAAAAGAGGATGCTATAAAAAAGGTGTTTCATGGGAATTGGATTAATGCATTTCAATGCGTGTTCTTAAACGAATGTCTTTACTCGAGCTCCCAATCATGATGCGGAAGAATCCGGGTTCAACAATTGGTTGCAAGTCGGCATCTAAGGTGGTGAGCATGTTGGGTGTAATGGTCAAGGAAACGGTTATTTCTTCCCCCGCTTTTAAGGCAATCCGTTGAAAGCCTTTTAGTTCTTTTACTGGTTTGGCAACGGACGAAAGTTCATCATATACATACAGTTGGATCACTTCTTCGCCAGCTAGTTGACCGCTATTCTTCAGTTGAAATGTTACTTGAATGGAGTCGTTGATTCCAGCCGATTGTTGACTGACTGTGAGGTTGGAATAGTCGAAGGTAGTGTAACTCAAGCCATGTCCAAATGGAAAGAGCGGTTGACCACTTTGATCTGCATAATCATCACCACGACCTGTTGGTTTGTGGTTATAGACCAGAGGCAGTTGTCCTTCTGAAAGTGGAAAGGTAATGGGTAATTTCCCTGATGGGACTTGTTTTCCTGTCAGCAGTTCAGCTATTGCTTCACCACCCACTTCACCTGCATACCAGACGCTTGCCACGGCATTCACCTTATCGATCCAAGGTATCATGTTTACCGCACTTCCCCCTACGAGTAGTACCACAATTGGTTTTCCAGTTTCGGCTAATTTCAGGATCAATGCTTCTTGTCGACCTGGTAATGCCAAACTGCTACGATCTCTGAATTCTCCTTCTTCAATGCCTGCAACAACAACGAGTACGTCGCTCTTTTTGGCCAACGCCAGTGCGGCTTTAAGTTCTTGTTCACTGTTATCGACCACGTCGGCATTCCAAACCAATTTAAACACTGCATTGCCAGCCGATTCTTTGTAGCGAATACGCAGTTGGTAGGCTTGTCCTTTTTTAAAGGTGAAGTTGGTCAATGTGGTGTGATACCCCTGTTGGTTCCATGTATCAATAAGGAGTTGATCGTTTAAAAACAGTTGGTAACCATCGTTCCCGTCAATGCCAATTTTATAGGTACCTGAAGCTGGAGCGGTAATGGTTCCTTTCCAACCAACAGAGAAAAAGTCGTAGTTGATAATTGGATCGGGAGAGAACAAGGTCCATTGAAATTGTATGCGTTCATCGATACGTTTTAATGCTGGTTCTCCGCTCAGCGTTGTATTGTTGAAGTATTCGGCTTCCAATCCTTTTTGTGGCACCTCGTTGTGGGTGTGAGAAAG
>JAYSRF010000009.1:0-5584 GCA_043721195.1 Fluviicola sp.
AGTTCCTGCTGTTATTTCAGATGTGTTGAGAATGATTTCAATATTTCGATGCATAAAAAGCTTTTAGCACAGCAAAAATAGGTTTTCGAAGCTGAAAGAACAAATTCTATTGTTGCAGGTTCAGTAAAGCGATCGAATTGATCACACTAGTTGAATCGTTTTGTGTAATTTCAACCCACTTTCTGGACAAATATCTTCATTAGTAACTTTTACAGAGAATTGGCGTATGATCCAACTTGTTATGAATCTCAATACAATGAAATACATATTTACAATTGGCTTTTTTTTCCTGTTCATGCTGTCTAGCTGTTCTTCCGATACACGTTTAGAGCGAGAAGGAAGGGTTGTTTATTCGATCGATTATCCAAACCACAAGGATAATTTCTTTCTCTATAGCATTTTACCAAAAGAAATGGAATTGAATTTCAAAGGAGATAAAATGGAAAGTAGGATTGAGAAAGCAAATCTCAAAAATGTCTTGTTGGTTGATTGTAACAAAAAAAGTGTTGCCGCTTATTTTCAATATGGAGAAGATGCGAGCAATGTGGAATTGAATGTGACAGATATTGAGGAAATGCTGAATGATCAAAAAAAATACACCATTCGTTTTACATCGGAGAAAGACACAATGGCTGGATTTAATGTGAAAAAGGCAATTGCTACAGCTGTTGAAGATTCTTCAGATAAAATAACATTGTGGTACACCACTGAAATTGAAGTCAAAAATTCAAACTGGTACAATCCATTTAAAGAAGTGCCAGGTTTTTTATTGGCTTATTCAATTGATCGGTATGGGATTCGAATGGAATTTAAAGCTGAGCGGTTTGAAGCTATTGAGATTTCAGAAGAATCATTGAAATTGAATAAAACGGGTCAACGAATTCCATATAGTGAATACAATAAAATATTAGGTGAATTATTCCAATCATTTGAATAACATGAGATTACTAATTGTTTGTTTGATAGCACTGAGTTGTGCTCCATGTGTAGTTGGTCAACAACCATTATCAGGAATTTTTGAATACAAGGCCACTATTTCGCTTCCTGATACAAATGTGATCTTGAAGGAATGGAATGTGCGTGTTTTCACAAACGATACAATTGTGAGGGTGGAAACAGAAACCCAATTAGGGATTCAAGTGTACATTCGTCACATGACGTTGAATAAGGCATATTTGTTAATCGATTATGGAACAGATAAATACGCGATTCAAACAAACTTAGAGAATCAAGTTAAAAACGATACGCTTAAACCAGAATATACGATAAAACGCAAATTCGGAAGTAAAAAAATAGCTGGAATTAAGTGTCGGAAATACTTTATTCAGGATAAAAATCAACCAGATGGATTCGAATGTTACTTTGCGAAAAAGATCAGTAATAAGTACTTGGAGGTCTATAAAGACATTCCTGGATTGGGACTTGATTATTATTTACCATCTACAGACGGATTGATTCATTACGAATTAAAACATTTTACAACCACGCCAGTAAATCCCGATTTATTCGGAGTACCATCTGATTATAAGCGAATTACGTTTGATGAATTTGTGAATCTTTTTGCTGAATAATAACTAACATTTCATTGTGTATAGTTCCTCTTTTTTTGCGGGAAAAGTGACCAGTTCCTTGTTAATTTCGTACGATAGTTCTCAATATGGCTCTAAGAAACGAATTTCGGGAAAAAAGCGAGGAGAAACCCACTGAAAAACCAACAAGGAAAAAACCTTCGGAACCCAAAGAACCGGTGTCAAGAAAATCCTTAAGACAGCTGGGTGAACGCTTTGATAAAAAACGCACGAAAACAATTATCGGCGTTGCATTGACCCTGTTTTCATTTTTCACCTTTCTTTCTTGTTTTTCCTTTTTCTTTACTTGGACAGCTGATCAAGATCGATTGATGGGCAAAGGATTGTTCCAATTCTTATTCGAAGATAATCCAGAACCAGTAGCTAATTGGTTGGGTAAATTTGGGGCATGGATGTCGCATTTGTTTATGTACCGTTGGTTTGGACTTTCTTCATTTGCCATTTCTTTCATGGTTTTTTTAGTTGGGTTTAAATGGATGCTCAATATTCGGTTATTGCCACTGAAACGTTCATTTGCTGTTGCTTCCTTGTTCATGGTTTGGTCTTCGATTTTTCTTGGCTACTTTGTTCAACAGATTGACTATTTAGGTGGGACATTTGGATATACCATTAACCAATGGCTCAGTCTTTCACTTGGAAGCATCGGGTCATTTATTGTCATTTGTGGAATTCTCTATATTGTATTGGTGATTCTCTTCAATGCGGATATCATGACATGGATGGAGCGATTTAAAGCCAAAAGTCAAGATTTTCTTGAAGACGATGAGGTTGTTTCAGCCAATTCACTCACAGATATTCAAATTGTGAATACCATACGAGAAGAACAAATTCGATCAGAAGAAGATGCGCTCGAGTTTTCCTTTGAGGAAGAAGAAGAGGATGATGATTCGGATATCGATAGTTTTATTGTAGTTCAAAAAGGAGCTGAAGTGATCGATGATACAGATGACTTTGAAATTGAAGTGCCAGTTGAACGACCGTATACTGCACCAGAAGTTGCGAGCAATGATGATTTCGATATTGCAATTGCAGAAACAGATGCTGAACTGTCTCCAGATGAATTGAGTTCATTACAGAAAGAATACGGCGATTATGATCCAACATTGGATTTATCAGGTTATGTATTACCTCCGATTGAACTTTTAAAAGAATGGGGAAATAGTCAAGTTTCCATCAATAAGCAAGAGTTAGAAGACAATAAAAATAAGATTGTAGAAACGCTTTCGCATTATAAAATAGATATAGCTAAAATAAAAGCAACGGTTGGGCCAACGGTTACACTGTATGAAATTGTTCCAGCTCCAGGTGTTCGTATTTCCAAAATCAAAAATTTGGAAGACGATATTGCCTTGAGTCTTTCAGCACTTGGAATTCGAATCATTGCGCCTATTCCGGGGAAAGGAACAATTGGAATTGAAGTTCCAAATAGTAAGCCAGATATGGTTTCGATGCGTTCATTGATTGCTTCGGAGAAATTTCAAAATTCCGACTTTGAATTGCCTATTGTAATTGGTAAAACCATTACCAATGAAACGTTTACGTTCGATTTAACCAAGATGCCCCATTTATTGGTTGCGGGTTCAACAGGGCAGGGGAAATCAGTAGGATTGAATGCGATTTTGGTGTCGATGTTGTATAAAAAGCATCCAGCTCAAGTCAAGTTTGTATTAATTGATCCGAAAAAAGTAGAGTTAACACTTTATAATAAGATTGAACGCCATTTCTTAGCCAAACTACCAGGAGAAGACGATGCCATTATTACAGACACATCGAAAGTCGTTAATACGTTAAATTCCTTGTGTATTGAAATGGATGCGCGCTATGAATTGCTCAAAGATGCACAAGTACGAACCATTAAAGAATACAACGCGAAATTTATTGCACGGCGGTTAAATCCAGAAAAAGGACATCGTTACATGCCTTATATTGTGGTGTTGATAGATGAGTTTGCCGATTTGATCATGACAGCAGGGAAAGAAGTAGAACATCCGATAGCGCGATTAGCACAATTAGCACGAGCGATTGGGATTCACTTAATTGTTGCCACACAACGACCATCTGTGAATGTCATTACGGGAATGATTAAAGCCAATTTCCCAGCCAGAATAGCATTTAGGGTATTGTCTAAAATAGATTCACGTACCATTTTAGATGCTTCAGGGGCAGATCAACTGATTGGTAGGGGAGACATGCTTATTGCAACTGGATCCGAAATTGTACGTGTTCAATGTGGTTTCGCCGATACGCCAGAAGTAGAAGAAATTTGTCGTTTCATTGGTGAGCAACGCGCCTACCCAGAAGCTTTGATGTTACCCGAATATGTTGGAGCAGAAGGAAGTGAAAGCAATGATTTTGATGCAGAAGATATAGATCCGATGTTTGCTGAAGCTGCCAGAATTGTTGTTTTACATCAACAGGGATCAGCTTCTTTGTTGCAACGTAAATTAAAATTGGGTTATAACCGTGCAGGTCGAATTGTGGATCAATTGGAAGGTTATGGGATCATTGGTGGCTTTCAAGGAAGTAAAGCCCGAGAAGTACTTTTTTCTGATGAGGTAAGTCTGCAAGAGTTTCTGTCATCTAAGGGTATACATTAGTAACCTCAGTTCGATTATAAATTTCGAGTGAAATAAAAATAATCGATCTATGTCACATGTTTGGCACAATTTCTGATATTTGCAGAGAAATTTAAAGAACATGAAATATTTAGTTATCCTATTAAGCATTTTTATTTCCTCAACGGCAATTTACGCTCAAGATGCGAAAGCACAAGGAATTTTAGACAAACTATCTGCTAAAATTAAAGCACAAAAATCGTTTTACATTGAATTCAGTTCAAATGTTACAAACTCTTCGAGTGGTAAAAATGAAACATTGACAGGGAAAGGATGGGTAAAAGGAGATAAATTTTATGCTTCTTACGGTGAGAATACGATCGTTTCAAATGGTGTAAAGACTTGGTCAATTGTAAAAGAAGAGAAAACAGTTTACGAAACGGATGCTAGTGAAACGGATAGTGAATCAATGAATCCTAAGAAATTGATGACTATGTGGGAAACTGGTTTCAAAAACAAATACGATAAAGAAGAAAAATTAGGAGATGAAATGGTACACGTTATCTATTTGTATCCTAAAAATTCAAAAACAGCAGATTTTCATACCATTATTTTATATATCGGGAAAGACGATAACGAATTAAAAAAAGTGATCATGAAGTCCAACGATGGAACACGCATGACCTATTCAATGACAAAATTCACTTCAAATCCAACAGTTGAAGATTCGAAATTTGTTTTTGACATCAAAAAATACCCTGGTTACAAGTTGGTGAAAGATTAAAAGCACCCCATCCAATTTATCAAAAGGCCATTCGTTCTACGAGTGGTTTTTTTTGTCCGTGTAATTTCCGCTAGTATTTCTTGGGGGTTAAGAGTTGCGAACGGTTCGAAACAGGTAGCTGTGTAACTGAAACATATTTAAGCTATTTGAGTAGTGAACGATGTTATTTGGATATTTATGTAATTGCTGATGAATGGCTTAGAGCATGCGATATGAATTTCATGAAAATGATAGTGTTTTTCCGATGCTAAAGGTTTCGAACCGATAGAAACGGGAACGATTCATCGAAAATCGAACTGACCTACTTATTGAATAATTGTTTTTCAATAGTCCCTTTTTAGAATCGGATGCTATTGCATCTTAAAAATAGGATTGCTAATCGAAAACCTTTTTAATTTCAATACTCTAAACGTTTCGAACCGATAGAAACCATTATTGGAGTTCTTTATTTAACACTAAAACAGCAAAATTTCTTCACCAAAAATTTCATTCCAATGATCTTTTCTGCTATCTTAAATAAGAAAAAACCATTTTATGTGTCAACAACAAGCAGCATTTCATCGCCAATGTGTGATTTGTAACAGTCAACTTATTGGTCGATCTGATAAACGATTTTGTGATATCATTTGTAAAAACAAGTACCACAGTGAAGTTCG
>JAYSRF010000010.1:0-5583 GCA_043721195.1 Fluviicola sp.
CCAATGAATCTAAGACTGTTGCAAAATTCATTAATCGAGGCGCGATTAAAATTTAACGCCGCAGTTTACACCTCTAAATGAGGATGTTGAATTTTTGAGGTAACGAAGAGTAAAGGATGTTGCAACGGTCTTAATCTGACTATCGTTCTTCTACAGCAAAAAACACTGCATAATCACTTGGGAAATTAGGCACAACCACCCATGACCATTGTGAGAATTCCGATTCACAATTTCCTTTACTTCTCAATAAAATACTGAATTGAATTCTTTTTGCAGAGTCATCACGTTTTACTTGGTTGAAAATTTTCTTGAATTTACATTTCCCAGTTACGCGCTTTCCAATCAAGGTGTTTTTGGTGAAATCAACATTGAATGAGCTTGAAGTACAACCAGAACCTGCTAGGGCTGCGCTCAATTCGGATGATGAGGTAATCACATATTCACCACTTGAAGTCATATTTGGACACACATCTCCTAATTCTTCAATGATAACTCCTTTATCCCTTTTCACGTCTCTGTGACAAGAAGTAAAGCACACAATGCCAGTGAATAAAGTCATCAGCAACAGTGATGGAAGATTAAAAAAATAAGAATTACGATTAGCTGTCTTTTTCATGTTGGTTCAATTAATTGTCGAAAACTAGTGATATTATTCTACAAAATCAAATTCAATTCTATTTTATAGTTCAATTAATGTTGGATCTTCTCCATTGCTGTTGGATCGTGTTTATGCCTAAATAACACTGCAAACAAGAGGGCGATCACCAACGAATAACCTGCAAATGCTAACCAGATGGGTTGCCAGTTTTTAGCTCCATTCTCCAATAAAAAATAACGATCAATGACCACTCCGCTGAGATAACTTCCCATTACGGCTCCAAAACCATTGGTCATCATCATGAATAATCCTTGTGCGCTGGATCTAATTTTAGGCGAAACATTGGTTTCCACATACAATGAACCTGAAACATTAAAGAAGTCGAATGCCATTCCATAGACAATGCAAGAAACAATGATCATCCACAATCCTTCTGCTGGATTTCCGTAAGCTAATAAACCAAAGCGCAAGACCCAAGCAAACATACTGATGAGCATGACTTGTTTGATTCCAAATCGTTTCAAGAAAAATGGAATTGCCAGAATAAATAGGGTCTCCGAAATTTGAGAAATGGACATGATGACAGTTGAATACTTCACAACCATTGAATCGGCATACTGAGGAACGTTTCTAAATTCCGAAACATACAAATCACCATACATATTGGTTAATTGCAATGCAGCACCTAATAACATGGAAAAGAGGAAGAACAACAACATCTTATATTGACCAAACAACTTGAAGGCATCCAATCCGAGCATTTCTTTCACCGTTCTTTTCGTGGCAATTTCTTTCTGTGGTGGGCATTTCGGAAGAGTAAAAGCATAAATAGCCAGAACAACCGCTGCGATCGCTGCAATAAAGAACTGATTTTCGGAGGCTTTACTTCCCGTTAAGTTGGTGGTCCACATGGCAGCAATAAAACCAATTGTTCCCCAAACACGGATAGGAGGGAAGGTTTTCACTAAATCATAGTGATTCGATTTTAACACATTGTAGGCAACGGAATTGGAAAGTGAAATCGTTGGCATGTAAAAAATCATCGCCAAGAAAATGACCCAAAAGAAGGTGGAAGGATCATTCACAAAAGGAATAACAGCAAGGGTAACTCCGCCTAATAAATGAAGAATTCCATACAGACGTTCTGCGTTGATCCAGCGATCAGCAATAATTCCAGTTATGGTAGGCATAAAGATGGAAGCAAATCCTAACGTTGAAAAGATAGCTCCGAAATCGGTACCTGCCCAATGCTTTGTATCGAACCAATAATTAGCAATTGTAATCAGCCATGCACCCCAAACATAGAATTGCATAAAACTCATAAAGATCAGGCGATTCTTGATTGAAATTTGCATAGTAGTAGGAATTAAATAGCGTTAACTTGTTCGCTTGTTGATCTCGTCTCGGAGTTTAGAAGCGCGTTCGTAGTCTTCGTTTTCAATGGCTTCAGTGATGGCCAATTCAAGCTCATCTTTGGACATCCGTTGAAATTCAGTTTCTTCGGTTTCTTCACCTTCTGCATCATCATCATCATCTAAAAATTCATCTGAGAGAATTCCAGCAGAAGATAAAATAGATTCAAACGTAAAGATGGGGCATTCAAAACGCACCGCAAGTGCAATGGCATCAGAAGTCCGTGCATCTATATCCGAAAACTTACCATCGTGTTCACACACTAATTTTGCATAAAAAATGCCTTCTTGTAAGTTGTAAATGACTACTTCTTTGACTTTGATAGCAAATGATGTGGCAAATGTTTTGAATAAATCATGGGTCAATGGTCGTGTTGGAACCATTTTTTCCAATTCAATCGCAATAGCTTGTGCTTCAAATCCACCTATAATAATAGGTAAACGACGTTTTCCACCGGCTTCTGAAAGCACTAGCGCGTAAGCTCCTGACTGGGTCTGGCTATACGACAGCCCCACAATTTCCAATTTAATTTTATCCATTCGGTCGCTTTGACGTTGCGAAGGGTTTAAACAATGAGGGAAGCAGTTGTGTGCTTCCCTCTTATAACATTGGTAAAAATAACCAAAATGCGCTAATGTAATTACTGTGCTGCGTGGAATTTTTTAACAGCGGCTGTTAACTTCGGCAAAACATCGAATGCATCACCAACAACTCCGTAGTCTGCAGCCTTGAAAAATGGCGCTTCTGCATCGGTGTTAATCACTACAATTACTTTCGATCCGTTTACTCCAGCAAGGTGCTGAATGGCGCCAGAAATACCTGCAGCAATGTATAAATTGGGACGAATAGCAACACCCGTTTGACCAACATGCTCATGGTGTGGTCTCCAACCAATATCAGCTACTGGACGAGAACAAGCTGTTGCTGCGCCTAATGCTTTTGCTAAATCTTCAACAATCCCCCAGTTTTCTGGACCTTTTAATCCACGACCAGCTGAAACAACTAATTCTGCTTCTGGCAATGGAATTTCGCCTTCTGGTTTCTTCGTATCGATCACGCGAATTGCTGCTGCTCCAACTGCTCCATCAAATGCTTCAACAGCACATGCTGCACCAGTGTGTTCTGGTTGGAAAGAGTTAGGCAACAATGAAATGATTTTTTTCGCTGAATTAACTGCTACAAAACCGAATGCTTTTCCAGAGAATACATTCACTTTACAAACAAAACCATTGCTTTGATCTGGAATACCAACTGCACCAGAAATATAACCTGCTTTCAAACGAACAGATAAACGGGGCGCAACTGCTTTTGCGACTAAATCATGTGAGAAAACGATCAAATCAGCATTTGTTGTTGTTGCTGCATTCGCAACCAAACGCATAATTTGTTGTGCATCATCTACAGAAGCAGCGCGATCTACCAATACTTTTTGAGCACCGTATTCACCCAAAGAAGCCAATACGCTATCTTCTGCTTTACCAGTTGCTACAACGGTAATCGATCCACCAATTTTTGAAGCATACGTTACCGCTTCCAATGCACTTTTAGCTAATCCGCTAGCTGCATTAATATATACTAGAATATTCATGTCTTTCCAACTAAATTAAATGACTTTCGCCTCGTTGTGTAACAATTCTACTAATTCATCCATGTTATTTGGATCAATCATTTTCACCGCCGATTTAGCAGCAGGCAATCCGTATTCAACATAAGAAGTTAATTCTTCCACCGCAACTGGAGTTACCACTTGCATCGGTTTCGTACGAGCAGCCATAATTCCACGCATATTTGGAATGCGTTGTTCAGCCATTCCTTTTGCACATGAAACCACTAATGGCAATGTTGCTTCAACCACTTGCACACCTCCAACGATTTCGCGTTCCATTGTAGCTGTAGTTCCAGCAATATCCAACTTCGTTGCAAGAGAAACATACGGTAAATCCAATGCTTCAGCAATCATTCCACCCACTTGTGAACCGTTGTAATTGATGGTCTCTTTTCCTGTAAGGATTAAATCGAATGCATTTGCTTTTGCATAATCAGCGATCTGAGCAGCTACATAATAAGCGTCTTTCGGATCAGCATCAATGCGCACAGCATCATCTGCACCAATCGCCAATGCTTTACGAATGATCGCTTCATCAGCAGTTGTACCAACAGTAATAATGGTTAGATTTCCACCCAACGTTTCTTTCAATTCCAATCCACGTACCAATGCATACCATTCGTCGTAAGGATTGACAATATACTGCACTCCATTTTCATCAAACTGCTTATTACCATCAGTAAAGGCAATTTTTGATGTTGTATCAGGAGATTTACTTATACAAACAAGAATTTTCATGTTTTCAACAGATTTTACGGTTGCAAATGTACGTAATTCATTCAGCAAAATGATACTATGCATTCCTATAAAATAGCTGTATTTTAACTTTTTTGTCCTTTGATTTACACTTTCCTTCGAGTTCTTATTCGTTTACCCCGTATGAAAAACTATTTTTTGTAATTTTGGCGACCTTCTAACGGAAGCATTAAGATTATAGACGATGAAAACAGTTCAATTTAGAGAAGCACTACGCGAAGCCATGACAGAAGAAATGCGCAGAGATGAAAATGTGTTTTTGATGGGTGAAGAAGTTGCTGAATACAACGGAGCGTATAAGGTTTCTCAAGGAATGCTGGATGAATTCGGGCCGAAACGTGTGATTGACACGCCGATTGCTGAATTGGGTTTCGCTGGAATTGCAGTAGGTGCTTCCATGAATGGTTTGCGACCAATTGTTGAATTCATGACATGGAATTTCGCGATTTTAGCGGCTGATCAAATCATCAATTCTGCTGCAAAAATGATGCAAATGTCGGGTGGACAATATGGTTGTCCAATCGTTTTCCGTGGTGGTAATGGTACTGCTGGACAATTAGGTGCAACGCACTCGCAAAGTTTTGAAGCGTTTTATGCGCATTTCCCAGGATTAAAAGTCATCACTCCTTCCAATCCTTATGATGCGAAAGGCTTGTTAAAAGCAGCCATTCGTGATAATGATCCCTGTGTTTTCTTCGAATCAGAAAAAATGTACGGTGATAAAGGTGAAATTCCTGAAGGCGAATACATCATTCCAATTGGAGTTGCTGATGTGAAACGCAAAGGAACAGATGTAACGGTTGTGTCTTTTGGAAAGATCATCAAATTGGCTTACGAAGCAGCTGATCTATTAGAAAAAGAAGGTATTTCGGTTGAAGTAATTGATTTACGTACTGTTCGTCCTATTGATTATGCAACTGTTGTTGAGTCCGTTAAAAAGACCAATCGTTGTGTGATTTTGGAAGAATCGTTTCCATTGGCATCTATTTCTTCTGAAATGGCTTACCACTTACAACGCTATGCTTTTGATTACTTGGATGCACCAGTAATGCGTGTTACACAAACAGATACACCATTTGCGTTTTCACCAACATTGATTGATGCTGCTTTGCCAAGCATGGATAAATTGATGAAGGCGATTAAGACGACGTTGTCGCGGAATTAACCAGCCTTGCTCGATACATTCTCCTGCGTCGAACACTCGCAAGGA
>JAYSRF010000011.1:0-15937 GCA_043721195.1 Fluviicola sp.
TTAATAACGGTGGAGATGTGAAATATATGATGGCAGGAGTTACAATTGATGGAGTTGAAGAAGATTCAATTGGATTTAAACAAAAAGGATTCTACTCCAATTGGGGTTCTGGAGAAGCATTGAAAAAACCGTTTAAAATTAGTATGTCTGAGTACAATGATTCAAAGAAATACGATGGTTTGAAGAAAATAAATTTATCAAACGGTTTTGAAGATCCAGCTATCATGCGGGATGTATTGGCGTATAAATTTATGCGCGATGCAGGAATCAATGCGCCGAGAACTGCCTATACAAAATTGTACCTCAATGGAACCTATTGGGGATTGTATGTCATGGTAGAGGAAGTGGATAAACGCGCATTAAAAAATTGGTTTACGAATAACAATGGCAATTTATTCAAATGTGCCAATAATACAAATCTCGATTATCAAGGAGCTAATTTTAATAACTATACCGACGAATTTGAATTGCAGACGAATAAAACGGAAAATAATTGGTCTGGTTTTACCCGGTTTGTTAAGAATGTAAACGCTTCTCCAAGTCAATTTAACGATAGTATACGAGCAGTATTAAATGTAGATAATTACTTAGATGTGCTTGCAGCTGATATAATTCTGTTTAATTGGGATTCCTATTATGATCATGGCCGTAATTTTTTTGTTTATCAGGATTCAACCACCAATTTAATGGAATGGATTCCGTGGGATTATAATTTATCGTTTTCCACTTCGAATGTTGACTTAATCATCGATTACAGTCAAACGGAGGCGAAACCGTTGGTGAAAAATATGCAAGAAAATGCAGAATTGCGCCATTCCTTTTTCGATCACGTGTGTATTTTGATGGATAATTATTTTACGCATGGAAATTTAGATGCATTTATCACCACAACGGCAGCATTGATTCGTCCAGCCTTAGATGAAGATCCAAATAAGTTTTTTACCATCACTGAATTTGATCAATCGATCGTGCAGGACATTCAGGTACAGGGTCAATGGGGTGGACAGACTTACAAAGGATTGCAACAGTTCATTACAGAACGACAAACAGCTATTGCAAGTCAATTGGCTGGTTACAATCATACTTGTACTGCTTTATCTATTGATGAAGAAGGTATAAATGACATTGTGCTTTATCCAAATCCATTTCAGGATAATTTTTCTATCAAAGCTGAATCATTGATGGATCGTGTGGAAGTCTATTCTTTGTCTGGACAATTGTTGCAAGCACTTACTCCAAATCAATCTGAGTTGATCATTCCAATGGTGAATTATGCAGCAGGAACTTACTTGGTAAAAGTATCACTTGGAGGATTTGTAAAATCGTTTACTATTTCCAAGCAATAGAAATTTCATCACTTTCAGAACGCATTTGACATCCACGAATCTCCATTCGTAAAAAGGTTGGTTAATAATCCGTTCGGAACCCTATTTTTGTACGATCTGTTTACGCTAAACTATTTTAGTAAGAATGGATCGTACAATTTTTGTTTTATGAAGCACGCAACCCTTTTTTTTAGTTGTTCGATATTCTTGATGTTGACAGCGAATGTCTTTTCACAATCCTATTGGCAGCAAGAAGTGAACTACACGATTTCCGTTAAACTAGATGATGAACACAATCTATTGCGCGGTCAAGAGTCATTTGAATACATCAATCATTCACCCGATCAACTCGAATTTATCTATATTCATTTGTGGCCCAATGCATACCGAAATGGTGAAACGGCACTTGGTAAACAACAATACAGAGATGGTGATCAAGACTTGACTTATGGCAATGATTCCATTAAAGGAGCGATTGATTCCTTGAATTTTACCGTAGATGGTGTTGCAGCAACATTGGAATACGATGCTAAAAACCCTGATATTGCGAAATTAATTTTACCAAAAGCATTGGTGAGCGGTGGAAGGATTAAGGTTTCTACGCCTTTTAAAGTGAAAATACCTTCTGGTGAAATTTCCCGTTTAGGTCATGTTGGTCAATCGTATCAAATTACACAGTGGTATCCAAAACCGGCTGTTTATGATAAGAACGGTTGGAATCAAATTCCTTATCTCAATCAAGGTGAATTTTATTCAGAATATGGATCTTACGATGTTTCCATTACACTTCCGAAAAATTATGTAGTTGGTGCAACAGGTGATCTTCAAACGCAATCTGAAATCGATTTTTTAACGCAACGTGCAAAAGAAACAACGGCTAACATTGAAAGTTACCGCAAAGAAAAAGGGAAAGAGAAACAAGTTTTCCCTCCGTCTTCTTCTGAGTGGAAAACAATTCGCTATACGCAAAGTAAAGTCCATGATTTTGCTTGGTTTGCTGACAAACGCTACCTAGTCTTAAAAGGTGAAGTTGAATTGCCACAATCGAAAAGAAAAGTAACTTCTTGGGCAATGTTCACACCTAGAAATGCTTGGTTGTGGAAAAATTCAATCGAGTACATTAATGATGGAACCTTCTATTATTCAAAATGGAATGGTGATTATCCGTATAACCAAGTTACGGCGGTTGATGGAACTATTTCCGCTGGTGGGGGAATGGAATACCCGAATGTAACTGTTATTGGAAATGCCGGTTCAGCCATGGAATTGGAAATTGTTATTGTTCACGAAGTTGGGCACAATTGGTTCTATGGAATTCTTGGTTCCAATGAACGTGTGCATGGTTGGATGGATGAAGGAATGAACACGCTCAATGAATTGCGATATGTATATACCAAGTATCCAAATAACACCAATCTTTCAGATATGGTTTTGAATGGACGTTTTCACTTCAATGACCTAGATCACTACGACATGGCTGATTTCACGTATCGTGCCGTTGCCTCAATTGGAGAAGATCAGCCCATAGAAACGCATTCAGCTGATTTTACTGGAATCAATTATGGAGCTGTGATGTATTCTAAAACAGGATTGGTATTCAATTACTTAAAACAGTATTTAGGTGATGAATTATTTGACAAATGTATGCACGTTTACTTTGAAACATGGAAATTCAAACATCCACAACCAGAAGATATGCGAGCAATTCTTGAAAAAGAATCAGGAAAAGATTTAGGTTGGTTATTTGATGATTTAATTCAAACAACGAATCATATTGATTATAAACTCACAAAAGTAAAATCTGATGAGAGTGGAACATTAGTAACAGTGAAAAATGTCGGACAAGTGAATGGTCCAATTGAAGTAGGAGCTTATCAGAAAGGCAAATTAATGGAAACAGCTTGGGTAGAACCTGCAGATGGTAAATCGGGAATTAATTTTAAAATTCAAGCTGATGAGGTTCGAATCAATCCATCAGGTCGAACACCAGAGGTTTTCAGAGATAATAACAATTGGAAAAAGGCTGGGTTGTTTGGAAAAGTTGAAAAATTGCAAGTAGAAGGCTTGATTGGAGACAATGAACAAGGGAAATCCAATGTGTTTTGGACTCCCATGATTGCGGCAAATCAAAACGATAAATTCATGCTTGGAGTTGCCATTCACAATATGGGGGTTCCATTTAATCGGGTTCAATATTTGGTTATTCCAATGTATTCTTTCGGAGGAAAACGCGTTTCTGGAATCGCTGATTTTTCGTATTCATTTTTACCGAAAAAGAGTTTAAAGCTGAGCAAATTTGGGGTTGCAGTGCGTTCATTCAAGCAAACGGATGATAGTTTATTCCGTGGAAATGATGGATATTATGTTACTGTTTCGCCATTCTGGTTTGCTAAAATTGGTAATCGAAAAGCAGCATCACCGATTAGTCAAACGATTTTGGTGCAAACAATGTACCGATTAGATGTGTATGGTCCATCTCAAACTGAACAAGTAGGTGCATTTGTGAAATATGATTTCAATTTTAATCGCCCTGATCATCAGGTAAATGTTGGTTTGCGATCTGATTTTATTTCCAATGCAGTAAATGGCGATCAAATGGGCAGATCGAGTATTGAAGCCACTTACCGTTTCCGTTACATGCGCAAGAAAGATGCTCGTTGGGTTGAATTGCGCGGTTACGCAGGAAGCAATTGGTTATTTGATTTTTCGAATACTGCGAATACGAATAACTATTGTTTGAACCTGAGTGGCGCAAATGGTGGTCAAGATTTGTTCACAGAAGATTATTACTTCGGAAGAACAACAACTCAAGGATTTCTTTCGCAACAACGATTGGAAAACATGGGCGGATTTAGAAGTACGAGTAATTATGGTACAAATTCTAAATGGGTAGCTTCTGGTAATTTCTTCGCACAATTACCTTATGTTCCTAAGATTTTTGGAGTTTTTGCAGATTTTGGTGTTTTTCCAAATGCATTAAGTGGTGAAAAAGCACTTGTTGCTTACGACTTAGGTTTGGGAATGCGATTAGGAAAAGTGCTTGGGTTGTATTTCCCACTGCTCATTTCTGAAGATATGAATAATGCTTATGGAACGATGAATTATACTGCTCGCATTCGTTTTACACTGCGTATGAGTATTACGAATCGTGGATTGAACCTCGGTTCTTTATTGAATTGACACGCATTTTTTTCAGGAGTTGGGTGTGAAGCTTCAGCTCCTGAAAATTATTCCACAATATTTTCCATAATCTTTCTGCGGTAAGCATCCAGCATTTTTGTTTTGGAATAATACCCTAAAACCTGATTGTGTTGCACCATTGGTAAGTAATTCAACCCAGATCGATCAAATAAATCCATTACCTTTTCCATCGAATCATCTGGTAATGCACAATAGAGAATGGGTTCCATAATGGTTTCAAGTAAAGTCTCAGGTTTACTTGAATGAATGTGGAGTAAATCAGGGAGATCGTCTAAATACAACATACCTAATAAACTACCCCTTGAATTGACGACCGGAAAAAGCGCTTGTTTGGTTGTGCGAATTGTTTTGAACAAGGTTTGAATTGTATCGGTGGGTCGCAACACAACAATCGTTTCTTCTAAGACATCCGATTGATTAATGGTGGAAAGTACATGTTTATCCTTATCAGCACGCATGAGATGCCCTTCTTCTGCCAATTTGTAGGTATCCATAGAATTGGGAACAAAACGCTTGGAGATAGCAAAACTAATCGATGAAACGATCATTAGGGGAATCATTAAACTATATCCTCCCGTGATCTCAGCGATCAGAAACATTCCTGTAAGTGGCGCATGAAACAAACCACTAAGCATTCCAGCCATTCCAACCATGGTGAAATTGGTTACTGGAAGTTTATCAAAAAGTCCAGTGAGATTTAATCCGTAAGCAAATGCAAAGCCAGTATAACCACCAACGAACAAAGAAGGTGCAAAATTCCCACCGTTTCCACCACTTCCCAATGTAATCGCTGTAGCAATGGATTTTAGAAAAAGCGTAATTCCAACAAAAATGAGTAATGCCCATTGGTGTTCACCCAACGATTGAAAGAAACTGCCATCCATTAATTTTTCTGGATGTTTGAACGAAAGTGTTCGAATGCTTTCATATCCTTCACCAAATAAGGCTGGGAAACACAGAATAAGAATGGAAAGGAAGAGCGCCCCGATGATTGCTTTGGTGTATTTTTTCCATTTCAGTTGTTCAAAAAAATGTTCAATACGGACAAACATCTTGGAATGGTAGACGGCTATAAAACCTGTTAATATGCCCAATAGGATGTAAAATCCAATATTCCCCGAATCAAATGTCTGTTGCCCCTTGAACGAAAGAATGATTTTTTCATCAAGAATGACTCCTGATACCAAGGCTCCAGTTGCAGCTGAAAGCATTAAAGGGATAAA
Source organism: Fluviicola sp. (assembly GCA_043721195.1). Classification (GTDB taxonomy): domain Bacteria; phylum Bacteroidota; class Bacteroidia; order Flavobacteriales_D; family Crocinitomicaceae; genus Fluviicola. The sequence continues at coordinate 5,750 of JAYSRF010000011.1, forward strand.
TGCTGTAATACCAATGTCGGCGAGCAAAACTTCCATTGTAAATAATACTCCAGCAATGGGTGCATTAAATGCCGCAGCAATACTAGCAGCAACTCCACATGCAAGTAATAGTGTACGTTCTTTGGTTGATAACCTGTAAGTCCGTGCATAATTAGAACCAAATGCAGCCCCAGTAATTGTTACGGGAGATTCTAATCCTGCTGATCCGCCAAAACCAACGGTAATAGAACTAGTAATAATCTGCGCATACATTTGTACACGTGGCAAAATGCTGGATCGTTTTGTAATCGCATAAATAATGCGCCATGTTCCCTTCTCAAGGTTGCCTTTGAGTACCCGCTGGACAATAAATACGGTTAATACGATCCCAATTACAGGTAAAATAAAACTAACGAATTTAAAGTGAAGACGCTGATCTAATTCAGATGCAAAAATAAAAATCTGATGGGCAAATGTTTTTAATAAAATCACAGCCAATGCTGCTGAAATTCCAACAAATACGCTCGATAATAACAAGAATTGTCTGGGTGTTAACCAACCACGAAGCCAGAAAATGACACGATGTATTACTCGAATTGGGGCAGAAAACATGTTATAAAGATAGTATTCATGAAGGAAGAAGAAAATTTTATAAATCGATGTAGGTTTTGTTTGCAATTGAATGTTACTAGATCAAACATTATTGAGTTGATTGATAAACGAATTATTTACTTTCGTATCCAAATCATAAAACCAAAATAATCATGATTATCAAAAGAATGCTATTTGCCGCTGTGTTACTTTCATGCGGTTCACTTTTCGCTCAAAACATAGATTGGAGTGAACTACTGAAAGTGAGTGGGCGAGTTACTCGTATTTTACCCATTGAAGGAAAAACGTTTTTCACGACTCGTTGGTCTGGTGGAGCATTATTAGGCGCTCCTTATATTAGTAGTCACGAAGATTTCGTTATTCAAAACCAAGAGAAAATTGTTTCAAAAGTTGAGGGAAGTTCTGCTAATATTAACGATGTTGTCTCGTTTAATTCAAAAATCATTGTTTTTTTAACGGATAAACAAGTCGGAATGAACAAATTGTTCATGCAACCCTATGGTAAGGATTGTTTTCCAGAAGGAGAAGCAGTGCAATTGGCGGAGTACTCCATTCCAAAAGGCTGGAATAAAGGCGGATATTTTAATGTGTTGCAATCTCAAAACCAACAATTCTTTTGTGTGGAATATTCTATTCCTGGAACGAAAACAGAGAATGAACGTTTTGGTTTTAAGGTGATCGATGCCAACTTCGAAACCGTTTCTGAAGGTGAATATGAATCGCAGTATGAAGCACGTCAAAGTGATGTTTCGAATCGTTATTTATCCAATACAGGTGATTATTTTATCGCAGTAAAGGTTTACAATGTCAACGAGAAAGGACGGGTAAAAGATTATTCAAGTTTGGAGAAATTTGTATTAATGCATGTGACTCCTGAAGGAATTGAAGAAGTGAATTTGGATTTGGGTGACAAAAACATTTCGGATGTGACATTTTCTTCTGACAACAACAGATTGATGACATTTACAGGGTTGTATGGTGAAGGTACGACTAGCGCGAAAGGTGTATTTTATTTTCAATTGGATTTCAAAAAACAAGAAATCATCAATGAAGGATTCAATGAATTTGGAAAGGACTTTATTACCGAAGGTTGGTCTGATCGTGCAAAGAAAAAGTCAGAAAAAAGAGAAGCTAAAGGAAAAGGAACACCTTCGCTGTACAATTATATTATTCGTGACAATGTGACCTTGGAAGATGGTAGTATGGTAGGTATGATTGAGCAATATTATGTTCATGTTGTTACGACGCGTGATTCGAGAGGAAATACAACAACTACGTATTATTATTATTACAATGATTTAATCTTGTATAAAGTAAGCGAATCAGGTGAGTTTGTTTGGTTGAAAAAAATCCAAAAATCACAAGTTTCTACCAATGATGGTGGATACTTAAGTTCTACAGCTCAATATGTAGCAGATGGTAAAATGGTCATTTTATTCAACGATAATTTGAAAAACTACGATGAGTCTGGTCAAGTATTGGACGAAGCAGAAAGTGGTAAAATGTTATATGGAGCTAGCTACCGCAAAAAAACCAATTGTGTTGCGCGTGTTGAGCTCGATTTAGCTACTGGTGAAACACAACGCAGAACGTTCTTTGGGCGAAATGAAGCTGAGGCAATTGCAATTCCTAAGTTATTCTGTACAGATTACGTGAACAAAGAAATGCTCATGGTGTTGCGTATTGGTAAAAAAGAAAAATACGGACTGATCAATTTTGGTGAGTAATCAAATGAATATAATGCAACAAAAAGCTCGGAGAAATTCGGGCTTTTTTGGTTAATAGGAATTACGGCTTGTTTTCTTCTAACAACTTTAGGGTATGCTGTAATGATCGGGTGGAGAGCCAATCTTGGTGTCCAGTAATAATGTAATTCGGTTGTTTATACCGTTTTTTCACAGCGAGAATAGCTGCTTTCCACGAAGCTATATCGGCATCTCCTGTAAATCCAAGGTTCTTACTTTCGGTACTTTTCACAAAACAACCTCCATATAAGATTCCCCAATATGGAAACCAAACTACAATGTTATCTGGCGCGTGACCTGCTCCAGGGAAATACGTTTCAAATTCAACTCCTCCAATTTCAAAAGTCGTATCAGCTGAAAACGTATGCGTAGCAATTCCTTCACCACGTTCTTTACAATAGGTTTGGGTCAAGGTAGTCGAATACGTTGGAATGCCTAATTCATTGAGTAAGTTAAAACCACCTGTGCGGTCATCGTGAAAATGAGTGGCTAGACAAAAAACAACTGATTGGTTATGCCGCACTTGGATTGAATCGATCAAGGGAATAATTTGAGTCGTATCCCAAGGTGAATCAATTAAAATGGCTCCTTCAGTTGTTAAAACGTACATACAATTGGCTGGGAATGGACCTGTTTCTAAGGTATTGTAAGTCGTAACAACATAAACACTATCAAATAATTGGCTGATTTGCAACGATTGTGCAGTACTCCAAGTTGTATTCAACAATACAATCAAAACTACAAGCATTCTTTTCATAGTCGAAAGATAGCTTTTAACACGAAATGAATCAAGTTGCAATGAAGGATTGATAGAATTCGTGTTTGGATAATATATTCTATTTAATTCATCTGTAGAAAAAAACGGCACCCATCAGTTGGAAGTTAAGGAGAAACGTGCTGATAGATGCCGAATAAAGAAAAAAAAACAATTACTACAATTCTATATGTCAGGTATCTATAAAAGGTAACCTTAGAAAATGAAATAAGTTTGATTTAATCTTAAATCGGAAATTATCGGGATCGAAAGATGAACTGAAAAAGGCACGTAAAATTGCGAATTTACGTGTGGAAATCACAAAGGAAACATCCACGTAAATTCGCAATTTTACGTGCTTGAAAATCAATGAGAATTTGAGGTTGAATCACCCTGTTTATTGGAGTTATACCTGCGGGTTAATACCTATATTATAAAATGAATTCCTTTTCCGAAATAGAAAAATAACGTGAAAATGGTTCGTTAATGCAAAACACTAACATGACCGCGATACAGCAATTCTTGATCATTTCCATCCAGAATGCGCACAACATAATTATACATTCCAAGCGGTACCAATTGATTATTCAATTGATGTAAACCATCCCAACCTTCATTGACATCTTTGGTGCTGAATACCCGTTGCCCCCATCGATCAAGAATCGTCAATTCATATTGGTTGACATCCGTGAACGATAAAATCGGTTTAAAGACTGGATTAACGCCATCTGGAGTAAATGCATTTGGAATGTAAACCAACGGTTCAATGACCGCACAGACATCATTTGAACTACTGTGTTCTGTAAAACCATATTGATTGTTTGAACCTTCATTTGCCACAATTCTGTAACAAATCAAACCAGTGTATTCTTCAAAATCACTGACATCATCTTCATAAAAACGATGATCAGCAGTAAGTGTTATGATTGGATTTGAAGCATAGTTACCATCAATTGCGCGATAAACAGCATAGTTTAGAACGGATCCGTCAAATTCAGTATAAGCACTCCAAGATAAATAATTGATTAATCGTGTTTGGTCGGTTGCAACTTGAAGCAAAACAGTATTTGCCTCGTTTGAAGTGGCACCAATTGTCCCACAACTATCAATTACAATTGCTCGATATCGGTAACTGAACGTATTTACATCCACATCAGGATCAACAACCGTAAGTGTTGAAGAGGAGGCATCGACGGTAATCAATTCTTCAAATAAACCATTGCGAATATTGTATTTTTCAAAACGAATGGATGCAACGTTACTACCAGTTGTTATTTCATGACGTAAAATAATTTCATTTGCATCAACTGTTGCCACACGTAAATAATGTGTTGCTGGTGGTGTTGGACCAGTAAGTGTAAAGCAAGCTAAGTTTGAAAATACTTCTGTTCCATCTACTTTATTGGCTCGAATGGCGAAACAGTAGGAACTCAAAGGAGTCAATTGCAATTGAGTTGATGTCCCAGTTAGTGTAGAAACATTCACCCACAAACCATTGTTTTCGCGCATGAAGATGGTGTAATCTACTAAATCTCCTCCCCAACCAATGTAAGGTGTCCAAGATAGATTCACCGTATTGTTACATACGTCAATTGCTGTTGATAAAAAGATAGTTGTATGTACCTCTGCTTTTGCTGAAGTTTGATAAGTTGCTGGAATGGATATTGTAAAACAAGAGTCAAATGCTGCCACAGAATATGTGACGGGTCCATTAACGGTAAAAACGTGCGTGTAACTTGTGTTATTAATGCCCCAAACGGTGTCAATTTCAACCACAAATCCATTTACATCCTGTTGGTAAATAACATAACCATACGTATCTGGTTGATTATTGACGTTCCAAGTAATCACAGGGTTTCCCGTCAGTGTGTCAATGGAAACAGCTGAAATAATCGGAATATCAGGAGTGATCATGTCTTCGAAATCGTCTCCTGCAATATTGGAATTAAATTGACAAGTGGGAGTTTCGTAAACAACAGTATAATTTAAGAACGCTGAACAAATATCTATTGTGTCAATGAAAAAACTCGTAGCATAAGGAACAACACTAATAATTGTCCATGTTCCAGCTGGATATTCACGTAGAATAGTTGCCGTTGTACTCATTCCGGGAAGTGGAGTTGGAGTAGGGGCGTTCCATTGCAAAACTGCGGTTCCATTACTTGGATTGAGTACGTTTAAGTAAACATTTTGAACCGTATCACTCGTCGTAGTGGCATTTCCATTACAGCCAGAAATAACATTCACGAAAAACTCCAAAGTGGTTCCGGGTGAAGGGATAATGGCAGAGGTGGTTCCAAATGGATAGGTTCCAATTAATCCTGTTTGAACTGAATGCAATTGAAATTCAACGAATGTTCCGTCAGGATTTAAAACTGGATCCCAACTCACGGTTACGTCGCCATTGACAGCTGTTGTTACACAATTAATAGTTGTAGCGGGAATGATCCCAGGGTTGCGCACATTGATGGTAACAGTTCTGTAAGTGATTTTCGGGATTTGGCAGTAATTATCTTGAACTTTGAATACAAAATGGTAAGGAATAACTTCTGCCACAGCACCGTAAGCTGTTACTAAATGGGCACAATCTGTTTGCCAAGAAAATTGAGTATTCACTCCCTGAACACCCACAATTGCGGGTGTTTGGTCTAACGTGGCGCACGGTCCAACGGCACATCCTGTGTTACTGGTGAAATTCGTTCCGTACAATAATCCAGTAGATGTCAAGGTATTATTTTGTGGAGTACCATCTTGGAGCAATTCCACATCAGTCGATTGTAAATTGAAGGTTACCAATGTACCAGCATCTACAGTTGTTTCGAATAAACCAGCAAATGGTGGCGTAATTACAGGAGCATTATTAGCGGCATTACAATTCAATACGATTAATTGCATTTCGCGTTCTACTTCAGCAATCAATACTCCTTCACGGAAACTTTGCGTAACGATTTTCACCACAAAACTTCCGATTGTCGATGAATTAAAGGTCAATTCACCTGAGATGGGGTCAATCTGAGTCGCTACATTTCCAGCTTGAAAACTGGCGTCTGGAGTAGGGGATGTTGCACTAAATCCGATATCAAACGGCACGGGCGCTGGATCGATCGGTGGATTGTAAATTCCAGAAAAATTATTGAGCGGAATACCAAATGACATGTTTAATGAATCTAAATCAATGTCAACTGGATGCATGTTGTAAGAATAATCTTCGCCGGAACAACTCACCAAATATGGATCTTGTAAAAACTGAGGTGAATTATCAATACAGACTCCACCAAGTGATCCAGGAATAGGAAACATCTTAGCAGTAATGGTTAATCCGTAATTATCTGGATTGATTAAGTTCGTAATAATATTGCTGCGTGAAAAGTTGTCATACGTGAAAATCCAACCCGTTCCAGCTGGAGGATTCCCTGTTAAAACAATGACATTACTTCGATAGGTTATTTTTTCGATTGCGCCAATTCCGTTTCCGCCACTTGCTCCAACTCCACAAGCTAGTGGGATCGGTGAACCAAAAACTGGAGTACATGTTGGTGAAATATCTATTCGACTAATAAAGGCAACTGGTAGAGTGTTGATTGTTGGGTGGTTCCAAACTTCAATGGTTTCTGAAATCGTATTTACCTCAACGCCATTGCAATCACGGTAAAAATTAAGTTCGAAAATGTAACCATTGCCACTGCATCGCCAAGTGATTTCTCCGCCCATAACATGCGTTGCTCGCGCGGTCGTTGAACCGAGTAAAACAGCCAATAAAATAAGCAGGCGAATGCACATAGAGTATAAACGAGTAATTGAACCTTTTAGTGTAAACGTAAATAAGAACAATTCGTTGCTATCCTGCGGTAACAATTAAAAAATCTTCCCAATTGAGGTATTGTTTCGCTAGTTCTCTAATGCGTAAAGGTGTCATTTCGCGAATTTCAGCAATGGCGCGATCATAAAAGGATAAATCCAATCCGTACATATCAACACTGTTGTACATATCCAACATGGCATACGGGCCATCAGCACTTTTCAGTAATTGACCCAACATAAAGTTTTTAACCAATTCTAATTCCTCAGAACTGACTTCTTCCTCTTGCAAACGTTTTAGTTCAAATTGAATTTCTGTCAACGTAGCATCAGCAACTTCTTTACCAACTTCAGTTACAATAACGAGGTATCCATCGTTTTGCAATTCCATCATTCCAGAACCAATTCCGTAAGTATATCCTTTGTCTTCACGGATATTGGACATTAATCGACTGCCGAAATAATCACCCAAAATGGTGTTCAAGCATTGAAAGCCCATGTAATCTGGATGTTGTTTCGAGAAGAGCATTTTACCCATTCGAATGGCGGTTTGAACAGCTCCATCTACCGGGAAATGATGTCTTTTTTGTGTTGTACTAAAGTTGGAACCAAATGTAGGTTTTGCATCGATCGCCCATTTTCCAAATAAATCAATGAGTGCATCTACGGTATCTTGTTCTACATTACCAACCAACGTAATGCGCTCCAAACCATTGAGGTAATGATCTTTGAAATAGTGTTTCATCGAAGCGTAATTGCCTTCTTTGAAATCAGTTTCTTCAGCGATGGTAGAATAATCGATATGTGATTCAAAGAGCAATTTTCGGAACTGTTGTTGGGCTACATTTTTTACTTTTTGGTTGTTTTCTTTGAATTTCTGCCCCATGGAACGCAAGTTGTCTTCCACTTCACTTTCACGGAACGACAATCCATTGATAGCTTCACCTACCAATAATGAAATGTGTAAGAGGTGTTCCCGTAAACAATAAACGGTCACAACAGCTGTTTCAAAGGAAAGATCCGTATCTAGAAAACCGCCTAGCGCATCAATGCTTTCATGGATTTCAACAGAAGATTTATCCACTGTTCCAGAGAACAATAAACTATGTACGATTGACGAAATACTTTTATCGCTCCGAATAATTCCTGCATCAAAATACAAATCCAAACGCACGGTATCGTTCGGAACATCTTTAACCCATAAAAGGCGCACATCTTCTGTTACATCAAAAATAAGCGGTTTGATAAATTCGATGTGTTGAACCGGATGAACGGTTGGTTGTTTGGTTCTATGAATCATGCTTTGATAGCTTTTACACGTAATACGGAACAATTTTCTCTGCGAAGCATGGATTTTCCTAATGCTTGAATTTGTTTCGCTGTAATGGATTGGTAGAGCAGGTTTTCCTCATTCACACCATTCGCATCACCTAACAATTCGTAATTGCAGAGGTTCATAGCGCGATTGAGTAATCCTTGTTCTTGAAATTCTTTTATTGTACGAATTTTAATCAGCAATTTGGCTGTTTCTGAATCCGAAAGTTGGGTTGCGTTGAGTTCATCTAAAGTTGTCCAAAGTGCTTCTTCAACTTGTTCAAACGTAACACCGTCGCTTAGTTTTCCATCAATCACCAATAATCCTTCGTCGAGTGAACCAGTGATATACGCATTGATAGAAGTGACTAATTTGAGTTCTTTTTTCAATCGACCATACAAACGCGATGATTTTTCACGACCGAGAGCATCTGAAATAATATCAGCAACGTAGTATTCATACGATCTGCGCTCTGGCATTTTGAAAGCATAATAAAACGCATCATTCGGAACGGCTCGTTCAATAGTTTTTTCGCGGTATTCTTTTTGTTCTGGTTCCTTCGGAAGCATGCGATCTGGTTTCAATGATTCTGGAATATCTCCAAACCATTTTGCAACCAATTCTTGGGTTCGTTCAAATGAAATATTTCCAGCGATACAGAGAATGGCATTTCCTGGGTGATAATGCGCTTTGAAGAATGCTTTCACATCGTCCATTTCGGCATCTTCAATGTGTTTGATCTCTTTACCGATTGTAGCCCATTTGTAAGGATGTTCTTTATAGGCTAGTGGTCTTAATTCCAACCAAACATCGCCATACGGTTGATTCAAATACCGTTGTTTGAATTCCTCAATCACAACACTGCGTTGAACTTCCAGACTTTTTGGTGTAAATGCCAATGATAACATACGGTCACTTTCCAACCACAAAGCTGTTTCGATGTTTTGAACAGGCAAGGTATCATAGTAATTGGTAATGTCATTGGATGTAAATGCATTGCTTTCACCACCAGCAAATTGCAACGGCGCATCGAAATCTGGAATATTAACTGAACCTCCGAACATCAAGTGTTCAAAAAGGTGAGCAAATCCTGTTTTTTCTTCCGATTCGTCACGAGCACCGACATCGTATAAGACGTTGACAACTGCCATTGGAGTTGTAGTATCTAAATGGTGGATAACAGTTAAACCATTGTCCAGTTTGTAGCGATTGAATTCAATCATTAAAAAGTATATTTTGCGCTCGATTGCTCGGTTAACGCTTGTTTAAATTCTGTAATTATTTCGTGTACTACTTCTGCAGCAGGTTTAATTTCATGGATAAGTCCAGCAATTTGACCTATTTCGAGTTCACCATCAATCAAATCTCCCTCAAACATACCCTTTTTAGCGCGACCACGCCCCAATAATGCATTCAAATCTTCAGCTGACGCACCGTTTTCGTAGGCATCTTCAACTTGTTTGTAAAACGCATTTTTCACCAAACGCACTGGAGTGAGTTCTTTTAAGGTCAGCATGGTGTCGCCTTCTTGCGAATTAACAACCACTTCTTTGAAATTTTGGTGAGCTGATGATTCTGGAGTTGCAACAAAACGCGAACCGATTTGAACCGCATCTGCGCCCAAAATCATGGCAGCAAGCATGGCTTTTCCAGTGGCAATTCCACCAGCGGCAATCAATGGAATGTTGATTTTTTCTGCTACCATTGGAATGAGGCACAACGTTGTTGTTTCATCGCGACCATTGTGTCCACCCGCTTCAAATCCTTCTGCAACAATGGCATCTACACCAGCTTCTTGCGCTTTCAAAGCAAATTTCACACTTGAAACCACATGTACAACGGTGATTCCACTTTCTTTTAATCGCGCTGTGTATGTTTTTGGATTTCCAGCAGAAGTAAAAACAATGGGCACTTCGTGTTGAATAATCAATGCAATGTGTTCCTCAATATTGGGATACAACATGGGTAGATTCACCGCAAAAGGT
>JAYSRF010000012.1:0-15876 GCA_043721195.1 Fluviicola sp.
GGGCTGGGGAATCTCGGGAGCTTGTTCTGCACCTGTATACATATTAGTTGGATTGCATTGGCAAATAGGACTCGTGTTATTGGGTGGTGCATTATTGGGCGCATTTGCTTACGGTGCAGTTCACGATCGTATCCCTAAATAGTGTACTTTCATTGAAAACACTTTAACTACATACGATGGAATTAATAGTAAACCTTATAGAATCTCCTTTTGTCATGGAATTGAGCAATGAAGAAGGACTCATTACAACAATTGATGCTTCACCAGAGATTGGTGGAAAAAACAAAGGATTACGGCCGATGCAGTTGCTTGCAGGATCGTTGGCGGGTTGTATGTCCATTGATGTCTTATCCATTTTAAGGAAAAAGCGCATTGAAGTCACTCATTTTTCGGTCGCAATCGTTGGGTGTCGCGCACCAGAGGTTCCTTCAATTTTTGAAACAATTGAATTGCAATTTATAGTAGATAGTGGTGTTCCATTAGATAAGTTGGAACATGCGATTCAGTTAAGTCACGAGAAATACTGTTCCGTATCAGCGAGTTTAAATCCAGCTATCGTAGTCACAACTAGTACAAAACAACTTTCATGAGCAAGTATAGAAACGAAACCCTTGCAATTCGTAATCAAACAGAACGAAGTCAGCAACGTGAACACAGTGTTCCATTGTATTTAACAAGCAGTTTTACCTTTGAAAACGCTGAACACATGCGTGCTGCATTTTCAGATGAGGTGGAAGCCAATATTTATTCGCGGTACTCCAATCCAAATGTGGACGAGTTATTGACCAAGGTTGCGGCTTTGGAAGGTGGTGAAGCGGCTTGGGCAACAGCAACAGGAATGGCGGCTGTGTTTACAACATTTGCAGCTTTATTGGCTTCTGGCGATCACATTGTTTCATCGCGTTCTGTTTTTGGATCAACCCACAATTTATTTGTAAATATTTTTCCTAAATGGGGAATTACCACGACCTATGTTGATGCTGCTGATTATGCTGGGTACGAAGAAGCAATCACTTCCGACACGAAAATGTTGTACTTGGAAACGCCTTCCAATCCAGGATTAGATATTATTGATTTGGAACGCATTGGACAATTGTGTGCGAAGAAAAACATTTTGTTTGTGGTAGATAATTGTTTTGCAACGCCTGTTTTGCAACAACCTATTCGTTTCGGCGCAACGATTGTGATTCATTCAGCTACCAAATACATCGACGGACAAGGACGCGTATTAGGAGGATTGATTGTTTCCACGCAAGCCATTATTGATAAAATCGAATCATTTGCGCGCCATTCAGGTCCTGCAATGAGTCCGTTTAATGCATGGGTATTATCTAAATCGATGGAAACCTTGCATTTAAGAATGGAAAAACATTGTTCACAAGCATTAGAAATAGCAAAACGTTTGGAACAACATCCAGCAATTGATTGGGTCAAATACCCATTTTTAGACAGTCATCCGCAGGTCGATATTGCTAAAAAACAAATGTCAGCTGGTGGTGGAATTGTTAGTTTCCAATTAAAAGGAGGATTAGAAGCTGGTCGTGCCTTTTTAGATCGTTTGAATTTATTTTCCTTGACACCCAATCTCGGAGATAGCCGCAGTATAGCTACTCATCCAGCTTCAACAACGCATTCAAAACTCAAGCCAGAAGAACGAGCAATTGTAGGAATTACGGATGGTTTGGTTCGTTTGAGTATTGGTTTGGAGCACATTGAAGATATTTGGGAAGACCTTGAACAAGGGGTTAATTGAAATTGAAAATTGAAAATGTAAAATTGAAAAATTGGATTTAGGTCTTAACACTGATTTTCTTTAGGATTTATAGCCCCTTTGATTTAATTATGAATTTTAAATTTAAAAATTATGAAGGGATGTTTTGGTCTTAACGGCGATCTCCTTTATAATTCATAATTCCCCAATTCATAATTTTCAATTTTCAATTATTCGACCAAAGGTTTTTGAAATCGTAATTGTTTACTGGGCAGAAGCCCAATTTATGAATGAATTCAAAAAACCGTTTAGAGTATGAGAAAAAGTCAAATCCTAATTTTATTTTTATTTGTTGTTTTCAAATCATTTTCCCAAGAAAAAGTGATTCTTTCTGGCTACGTAAAAGATCATGCAAGTCAAGAAGTGGTATTATTTGCTAATGTGTATTTCCCTGAAATTACCCAAGGTGTTACGACCAATGAATATGGTTTTTATTCCATCGAGGTTCCAGCGAAAGACAACTATATCGTGCAAATTTCTTCTTCAGACTTTCCAACATTTCGGGATACAATAGCAGCAAAAGTCACTACGACCATTAATTTTTCGCTTGGTGAAAACAAAAAGACCGATATTGAAGAAGTGGTTATTCTCGCCAAATCAAAATCAAATGGCTTGGATAACATTACCAATACGGAAGTTTCATTGGTGAAAATCTCCATTGAAGAAGCGAAGTTATTGCCAGCCATTGGTGGTGAAACGGATGTCTTGAAAGTTGCTCAATTGTTGCCAGGAATCAATCGGGGAACGGAAGGTGGAACCAGTTTTTTTGTACGTGGTGGTGATGGCGACCAAAACCTCATTCTTGTTGATGAGGCAACAGTTTACAATCCAGGACATTTATTCGGCTTTTTCTCGGTGTTCAATCCTGATGTGATCAAAGAAATGTCGATCTATAAAGGTGGATTCCCAGCCAATTACAGTGGTCGTCTTTCTTCTATTACTGACATTCGAACCATTGATGGAGATAAAAACAAATTTCATGCAACAGGCGGAATTGGAATGCTTTCATCTCGTTTGACGTTGGAAGGTCCAATTTTGAAAGATAAAATGTCGTTTATGCTTTCTGGTCGTCGTTCTTATATTGACCAAGTACTTAAGTTAGTTGGACAAAATATTCCGTTTTATTTCTATGATTTAAATGCGAAAGTCAATTATTTAATTGGCCCAAAAGACCGTTTGTTTATCAGTTCTTATTTTGGAAATGATGTCCTTAATTTGAATCAAGCGGATAGCGCAACGACCATTAATTTTGGTTTCACACTCGGTAATTTCACCCAAACGTTACGCTGGACGCACATCTTTAATCCTAAACTATTCTCCTATCTTTCGGTTGTCCATACACGATTTAAATACGATATCCAAGGTAGTGCAGGGGAGAATAATCTCTTGGTAAAAAGTGCCATTCGCGATATAGGTGTTCGTTATGACTTTCAGTACTTTAAAAATGCCAACACCAAATTTTTATATGGTTTGCATGTCACGAATCACAATTTCAGACCAAGTGTAGTGAGCACGAGTGGTGAAATTTCTGATTTCTTAAAAAGTAAAGAAGGAACATTGATTTCTACTTTTGAGACCAATGCGTATGTAGATGTGAAATACGATATTAACACACGTTGGAAAATTCAAGGCGGACTTTCCATTCCAATGAGTATCACCACTTCTAAAACGTATGGCGGAATTTCACCACGTTTTAATGCAACTTTTGTCATTGATGAACACCAATCAGTTAAAGGATCTGTTTCGCGCATGTATCAATTTATGCACCGCGTATCCAGTAGTTCATTTGCCTTGCCAACTGATTTGTGGTATCCCGTTTCAGCCAATGTAAAACCTCAAATTGCCGATCAAGTTGCGCTTTCTTACAATAAGTATTTCCCGCGATTAAAATCATCGTTAGTGATTGAAGGCTATTACAAATACATGCAAAACCTCACCGAATACAAGGAAGGAAGTCAGATCATTTTAAATGACAACTTTGAACAATACTTGATTCAAGGAAATGGTTGGGGAACAGGAACCGAATTGCTTTTCAGAAGAGAGTCTGGTCGCATTACAGGTTGGATTGGTTATACTTTATCCTGGACCAAACGCAAATTCGATGGTTTAAATGGGGGAGAAGCTTTCTGGGCGAAATACGATCGTAGACATTATTTAACCACAGTTGCCATTATTTCCATCAATAAACGATTGAGTTTCTCGTGCATTTTTGAGTTGGCATCAGGTGCGCGTTTCACACCAATTATTGGGCAATACTTGCAACCGAATGCAGGATTAACGAATGTTGAAATCATTCCTATTTATGCAGAACGCAATTCCATTAAGTTATCGATGTCGCATCGATTGGATGTGAATTTGGTCATTAAATCAAAGCCGAAGGAAAAATCGCGTTTCAGTTCTGAATGGCATTTGGGTGCATACAATGTTTACAACCGCGCAACGCCATTTCAAGTTAGAATTGAAACAAATGCGGAAGGTAAAATGGAGTACACACAACCAGGATTGTTTGGATTTATACCATCAATAGGTTGGAATTTTAAGTTTTAAACGATTAAGAAAAAAGACATGAAAAGTATACAAAAGAATATGCGTTTAGTAGGCACCAGTTTTTGTCTTGTTCTCGTTGTTTTGATGAGCAGTTGCCGTCCAAAACCGATTAAAATCAATGTTGAATCTGCACCAGAGAAATTGGTGGTTTTCAGCCATGTTGTTCCAGAGAAAATCATGATTGTTTCACTGACGCATACGTTTTCTGCATTGGATGGATTTACAGAAGCAGACATCAATTCCTTGCTTGTTTCAGGTGCTGTAGTTCAAGTGAAATTTAACAACGAAACATTTGATTTCACAGAACTCGCTCCCGGGATTTACATCAGTTACAATGAAGCTTATCAGTACAATCAAGAATACGAATTAACCATTACGGCTGGTGATAAATCGGTGACTTCTAAAACGATTATGTTGCCGAAAGTTGATTTCACAAATTGTCTTCCACAAGTCGATAAATTCCCAACAGACACGAATGTTTACGTCAATTTTGCCTTTACAGATGTGCCGAATGAATCCAATTGGTACTTGATCAATGTGTACCGAAAAACGGGTGGTTCTAACCCATTAGATGGCGTGAATTTCTTTCAAAATGGTACGAACAGTTCATTAACAACTGTTTTAGTGAGCGATAAGGAATTTGATGGAACCTACTCCAAACAATTAAAATTGGAGAACTTATACCACAATGACAGCATTGCAGTAACGCTTTCGAATATCAATGAACAATACTTTGATTATTTAAAATACCGAAGCACAGGTGGCGGAAATATTTTGACCCAGTTGAATCTTGAGCCGATTTCATATCCAACAAACATTGTGGATGGATATGGGTTTTTCAATACACATTTTCCAGATATTAAATTATTTGATTTGAGTTTGTATTGATAAGCTAGTTTAAAAAGACGAAAACCTTCATCAAGCAATTGGTGGAGGTTTTGTTATTATTTCAAATAATGCTTGTTTACCTAGGGTCTGCTGAAAAAGTCAGAAATGAAGAAGCTATTAGGCGCAGTCAAAAAAGATGTATATGAATACTTCGATTTGGCTGCAACGCAATAGATGCTTTATTTCTGGCTAGCAAAAAATAGCCCGTCTGGAAATACTAGATGCAAGCTTATTTTATCATTTCAGTCAAAAACCATGCACTTAAATGAAGATTATCGAACTCAATTGCCTTATATTGATCTGTTTTGTGTTTTTCAGCAGACCCTACCTACTGAAATAAAAATGAGCTGAGAGTGAAGCTATATCATAAATTCGCTTTGCTATTTCCGTATCACCATTACTCAATTGTCTGTAATAATTAATTTTCGTAAAATAGCCTGTGATGTCAATTCCCCACATTTCTTGCCCATATTCAATTCCGAATACTGGCATTGCATAATTATCATAACTATTCAGATAACGACAACCTCCAAAAACAGATAGATGTCCATACAAAGTTGTTTTATTTTCTAGATTGTATCTTAGATAAAGACAAGCTTGAGCATCTAAACTAGAAGATTTGATGTATAAGTCGTCATTGTTTATTTTTTGTGGGACATCATTCATATTAATACTAGGGTCTTTATAATTAAATAAACGACCGTAGCCAATTGTTGGTTTAAAGCCAAGACTCCATGAATTTCTCACAATAAAAGGAACGTTCGCTCCTATATGCGCCATAATGTTTAAGCAATCATAGCGCGTTACAAACCGATTGTAAAACGTCGAATTGAGTGGAATTCCATTGTGATAAGTAATACCATTATTTTTAATCTCATCGTATGAATAATTGACAGATTCAAAACTTAAATTAGCGTCGAACTTGAATTGATCCAGCTGTGCATTTAGATGACTAAAAGAGCTGATAAAAAGAATAAGAATAAAGTTTTTCATTTGAAAGTAGCTTTGAAGAATGTTCCATTAACACCAGAAACATAAAAATGATCAGCATCTATTTTTTTTACTTTTCTGAATAATTCTTGTATTCCAGTTCCATCAATATTTAGCGCTTCTTCCCACTCTCCATTTATTGATGTTGAAATGGTGTTATCACCAACGGCTACCATATAATCCCCCATATCTACTGCAGAATAGTAGTCACTTGAATGGTAACGATAATAATTCGATTGTGAATTTGATTGTATTCCGAAGAGAGAATTTAATATTCCATCTTTCCGAACAAATAGAAGATTACCTTTAGCCATCAGTGCATCGTTTGGATAATTGTAGGCGTTCATATTAACACCAATGAAATCTTGCGTTTGCGTAACTAAATTATAGCCATAAATACCACCACTTGAATAATCATGATCAAAAGTTAAAAAAGTGATATAATTTTCAGATAAATGACCTTGATTAAAATAAAAATGAAGCGTTGGGCAGCTACCAATTTGTGTAAATGCCGGTGAATCATAAGATGATGTCAAAACACGATTATCTATAGAACCATTATTTTCAATAAATAGTAATTTTCCATCAGCTGTTTTATCTGCGAAAAACACACGTAATGATTGGCTAAATTCACCAATAATCACCCAGTTTTGTCCACCATCAAATGAGCGATACAACTTATTATCTACCACAAATGCTAAATTGTTTGAATCCATATATACAACAGATTGAACTTCGTCAACTGAACTATTCCAAGTACTTACTGGATTTGGTAATTCTATCCAACTAGCCCCCCCATTATTGGATTTGAACAATTGTACTTCGTAACCGCTATAAGCAACTACAAATAGGTTGTTTTCGGAGTAGAAATCAAAATTAACAATATCAAAATTCGTCGGAAGTGAAAAATCTTGTTTAGTGACTACCAGTTTTGTTTCTATTATACCTCGGTCTTTTGTACATGAAAACATGAGTATGAGTAAACAGCTAATAGATAAAAACTTCAATTGTAGCGTGACGTTTTTTATACTTACTAGGGTTGATAAGGACTTTGGATAGATTGCTATTCGGTTATTCTTCATTTCAATTAAAGCATTAAGAAATAGGTATTCCTAAAACGACAAATTTATAACTATTCGTTTATAGAGCGAAACGTTTGTGGTTTTTTGTTCAACACAAAACAGTTAACCCCATTTTTCAGAGACTTCTTTCATCCCCCAAATAAATACTACCTTTGCACCAAAAATTTCAACATGTCACAAGATATTAATACAGTAAGCTATTGCATCGGATTGAGCATAGCAGATAGTTTGGCACAACAAGAGTTGAATGCCCTAGATCCAGCTGTTATGGCTGAAGCAATTGCTGATGTTTTCCAAGGTAAGACTGCAAAGTATTCGCCTGAAGAAGCTAACCAAGTTATTCAAAACTACGTTCAAGAAATCACAGCTTCTAAATTCGAAATTTACAAAACAGAAGGTGAAGCGTTTTTGGCTGAAAATGCTAAAAAAGCAGGTGTTACAACAACTGCTTCTGGTTTGCAATATGAAGTTGTGGAGGCGGGTGATGGTCCAAAACCAACTGCTGAAAATACAGTACAAGTACATTATCATGGAACATTGATCGATGGAACTGTATTTGACAGTTCAATTACGCGTGGTTTGCCTGCAACATTTGGTGTTCACCAAGTGATCAAAGGTTGGACGGAAGCATTGCAATTGATGCCAGTTGGTTCAAAATACCGTTTGTACATTCCGCAAGATTTAGCTTATGGAGCGCATCCACATCCTGGAGGTGCTATCAAACCATTGATGGCGTTGATTTTTGATGTTGAGTTAATTGCAATTGAATCGTAATATGAAAGCAATTTTATACCTCGCATTTGCAGGATTGTTCCTCGCATCATGTGGTGAAGAAACGCCAGTTGATACGATCAAATTAACCACTAACAAAGACAAAATTTCGTATTGTGTAGGTGCTGATCATGCAAAAGAATTGGTAAAAGACAAGGGATTTGGCGATTTCGATCACGAACAAATTATCCGTGGATTTGAGTTAGGCTTGAACAATGAAGAAGCATTCGATCAAACTTGTCAGCAAACCTTGCAGAGTATGTTTGGGAACGGTGGAATGGAATTCAATCCTGATTTTAAAACAGAAGGTTCGTTGTGCATCGGGAAATTGTTTGGTGCGAACTTCAAACGCGGTTGGAGCCAAGAGAATTTCATTCAAAAATTTGACTTAGAATTAGTAAAAGCTGGTTTCAAAAGTGCAATCCAACAATCGGATACCTTGGTTGATCTTTCGGAACGCGATGGCATCATCAAAAAATTGATTGGTGACTTGAATCAGAAAGTATTTGCTACGGCAACCAAGAAAGAAACGGCTTTTTTCGCGAATGTGCAGAAAATACCGGGTATCAAAATGATTCCAGGTGGTATTTACATCGAAACAATTGCTGAAGGTAAGGGCGGAAGCCCAGCTGTAGGTGATGACGTTGAATCGCGCTATGTGTTGATTTCTCCTACGGGTGATACGCTTGAATCTTCTTTTGCTGGTGAAAAAGCAGGACAACCGATTCCAACGTTTAGTTTGAATGGTGTGATCCAAGGTTGGTCGATGGCATTTCCTACATTGAAAAAAGGAGGGAAGTACCGTTTATACGTTCCGCAAGGATTAGCGTATGGTGCCAATCCGCCACAAGGATCGCCAATTGCTCAATTCTCACCGCTTATTTTTTACGTAGAATTACTCAATTACGGCAAACCGGGTACGTTGGCAAAACCAATGCCTCAACAAGGAATGCGTTAATTGTAAAACGATAGATTGTAGAAAAACCTTCCTCAGCAATGGGGAAGGTTTTTTTGTTGCGGAAAGTTGTTTTTATATGGTTGAAGTTAGAGCAGATTTCTCCTGTGATCAGTTATCCTAATTAAAAATATGCAAGTGATTTCATTTTTTAAACTAATGAATCGATCTTGTACCATTTTGTCTAGTCTTTATTCAGTATAAGTTCAATGTTTGTTTTAATATTTTCTAAAGCGAATTGCTCTTGAATTGCTAAAAGTCTTCTTTTTGAACCAAATTCTATAACCTTGTTCGTTGATTTTTTGAAATCTGATAATTGGGTAATCGACCAATGTAGCAATTGTCTCATGGCAAGAAACTGATTTACATTCAGTGACCTCTTTTGGGGTAGGATGAGGTGCCAGAAGTTATTTTCTTCTTCGTATTGATCAATCATTTCGTCAATACTTAATCCCGCTAGAAAGGAAGCTACTTGTCCATTTGTCTTCGAAATAAAAAGAGGGCCATTTCCACCTACTAAAAAACGCATGTCTTTTGTCTCTTCGTATTTTTTTGATTGATAGAAGAAAATCCAAGCATATTCCTTTTCAATTGTGTGCACATCAAGAATAATCAATGAATCATCGCTTGAAATCGAACGTTTATTCAATTCAATTTCTGCGAGTTGTTTGGCTTCTTGGTTTGTAATCATACTTTTTCAATAATGGCTTGTCTTCCATTCAATACACATCAGAACCAGCTCACTAGAGATTTGAGTAGCTATTTTCCCCAAGAATCATCCCCTTCAAAATTCCAATCAGTATTCTTTATAGGCAGAATCAAGATGTTTTCGTTATGTTCAATATGCCATTTTGATAAATCGATGTCCCATTGAAACGTTTGGATAGATGAATATTCTGTCTTAAAATGCACATCAGCATTAAGCCAATAGAGTTTTGTCAAGAGGTCTTCAAATTTATCCTTCCACTCTTTCCATTCATATTCAATCGACTTAAAATTGGCTCCAAAATGAATGATGCGTCCACTGTATTGATAATTTAATCCATCAGAAACAGTTGGAGGCTGTGTGATCGAAAACATGTTTTTTGTAAGTGGCGGCCATTCATCATCTTCAGGAAGATTGTTGATTATTTGCTCATTGTGACGGTAAACCTCAAGCGATCTTTTTTCGGTCGATAATCCGTATTCAACAATGCAACCGTATAGTCTTGTAGCCATTCCCATAGAAAAAGTTTTAGAGATCAATTGAATAATACATTCCCAAACGTTTCAACTGATTTATATAATGTTGATTCAATTCAGGTTTTGGAATGAGCGCATTTTTGTAGCTTTCTTTTATTAATTGAACACTAGAATCAGTCATATTACTTTCCATTAAAAATACGATTCGTTCATAAGGTTTCCCTACATACTTTAATGGGTCATTCGTTGCTTCAATGGAACATTGTTTAGCAATAGCTTCTAGTGAATTATAAAGCTCAAAAATTGGTTCTACATAGAGCAATAATTCATTTTTAAGTTCCTGTTTTAACTGATCCAATTGACAATTTTCATTCAGCTCATACCAATAATCCATTTTTTGTGATAATAGACCGACTCTTGTCGAAAGAAAACAATCAAACTCTTTTATCGTCTTTGGGACCATTTTTTTGTCCCAAGCAACTTTATAGATAGTTTCATTGAAGAACCCAATGTCAATTGTGAATGAGATATTTTCTTTGTCGTTCCACTGACTTTTTTGGATTGTGAATAGTTGAATAATATCATTGATTTTTCGATAAAAATTGATACCCCGTTTTTGGAAAGACAATTCCTTTAAAATTGGGGAAATGGAATCGTTTAAAATTTCTAAATATTCAAGTTGAAAGTCTCTTGTTGTCATACATCAAATCCCATTAACCCTTCTGTTCTCATCAATTTTATAGCTTTTACGGTTTCATTTTTACCATCCGCTAAAGAACCAGGTAGCATGACATAGCGTTTTTTCGTTTTCCCCTTTTCGTCAACAAAAAACACTTCAAATCTTGAACGAGTCAATCCCACGATTCCTTTTTTTAATTTCACTTCTTTAATTGATTTTCGATCAATAACAGGAATTGTAGAAGCATGAATATTTATGAGGTTAGCATAAACTGCATAAATACCAGCTAAGCCAAAAACCACTGATTCTACTAATCTGTTATTTCGATATTCATTTGCTGAAAAATAGAATAAAATAACAGCTATAATGCTAAAAACCAATAGTATAATTGGCATCCTGTTTTTGGCAGATAATATAGTCTCGGCAACACTTTTCTCGTTACTAGTCAACACAATTTTATCTGGGAAAAGGTGGCAGATACCATCTTTCGTCTTAAATGTTTTTCCGTTTTCCATTTCCAATTATTAAGAACTGAGCTTGTCGAAGTTCAATGCACATCAATCCCGTCAAAATAGATTTCAGTAATGGCAGTATCTTCGTAACGATCACCTGTATACACTTCGGCAATTTCAAATCGAATGGTCCACCAAGGTTGAGCAAGAAGTAAGTCCCAGTTTTCTCTTTCGTCCGAACCAATTGGTTCAAAATGAAACGATTGTTCGTTTTTACAGTCTTCCAAGTGCAGGATAGCAAAGAGTTCACCATTGAGATACATGTTGAGTGTTTTCACACGCGAATTGTCTTTCCAAACTTGATCCGATTTCACATAACCATTGATTACTTTTATGGTCGTAATACGTGGCGTTTGAGGTGGGAAATGATAATCAACGTATTCACCAATGCCGTATCCAGGAACGCCTTCAACCCAAGCAGTTTTGTAACTTAAATCGTGAATATTTTCAGGTTCATAGGTCAATAATTTCGTTGGTTTTAAGTAAGAAGAAGCGGTATTGGTGTCTTCACCGCCTCCACAATACCAACTGCAACCGCCGCCAATGATGTTCCAAAAATCTTCTTCTGTTTCGGAGCAATTTTCCAAGATCAGACTTTCTTCTTTCGTTAACTTAACTTGCTTGCTAACTTTCTCCCACAATTCAGTGCAGGTTGCTTGATGCGCATTAAAAGCTTGTTCTTTTTCTTTACTCAAATCAACCAATTCGCCAATAGTAGGTGTCATTTCTGGCACTTTCTGCCCGAAAACCGAACCGATGAAGAAGAGGGAAAATACGAATAGGAAGTGTTGCATAGCTGATTTTTTTAATTGTCTGAGTTGTACCACATTTTTGTAAAGCTATTTAAAATCTAACACTTCTTTATCAAAAGCTTCTTTCATAAGTTCTAGCTCAAATTTCAAATCATCTAGGCTCTCTGTTGTTGGAGTCAGTGAGTTTTCTGTGCAACCCTTAATTATCCCATTATCATCATAATAGACTTCATAGATTCCGAACTCGTAGGTTGAATGGTCAATCTTTCGTTTCATAATTCGGTAATTCCAAGTCATAGAAGCGTTTGTTTTATGTTCATAATCCCCAACCAATTGAAAAATAGAGCATCAGTCCAGTTTGTTTGAACGGTTTCAAATCAAATCGCTGCGTTTTTGTTGAAAAATTGAGTGATCTCCAGTTTCCTTTTGAAATATCGTAGCTCAAATCACCTCTTAATGATAAAACGATAGGTCCCAATTTTAGTTTAGGTTGCAATGAAATCGTTGGTGAGAAAAATGGATTTTTTTGTTGTTTGTAATCGTTCCCTGAAATCCGAAACCTTCCAGTATTAAATCCGAAACCGATGATGCAATTCGCATTCTTTGATTTTGGCAGAAGATCTTTCCCCAACATATTTACACTAAAAATGAATCCATTTATATTGCTGTTCAACGAATCGAAAAGGGTTATTTGTTGTGGGAGTAGTTGTGAATAAGAATAATGAACAGCATAATCGTGTCTTTTATCTCGCACATAAGCTCCGTTTAAACTAATACCAATCGTTTGAATTGGATTTGAAAATGAATAGTGTTGTTTGGTATTAAATTGAGCATAAAAATCATCCTTAAATAGACATTGACCGTAAAGAATGTCACATGAAAACATATCTGCTTCTTTTTGACCTGAGATAGTGTCTTGTGAAAAGGAATACGTGAAAAACACAATAAAAGTAAGTGCTGAGATAAGCTTCATAGTTGTGATCAACTTAGGGTTTCAAATTTACGCATAAAGTTAGTCGAATTGGAGGTTAATAGTCAAAACGAAATTGAATCCGTTTTTTTTCTGAAATCAATGTCTGTGAAAAGATTGAAAGATTCTTGTACTCATTTTGCGAATTGATGTAATTCAATGCTTGCTGTGAATCCAAATCTTCAAAATACTTCGAATAATCAACCTTAGATAGATCTCTAACAGCAAGAACAGCATCATCCTTGTTCAAGGTGTACTTTGCTCGAATATACCCAAATTTGGTAGGATGAGTTGGAAAGCCAACCCAGCCATTTTCACCTCTATCCATGGCTGATAATGAATCAATCAGAATAAAATCAAATTGTAACGAATCGAATGGCGCAACGCATGTATAAGATGGAAAGTTTCGATACCACAGTGTTTTTGCTCTTCTAAGAATGTAAGTTGAATCCTCGGTTTCTAACTCAAAGGTGAAATTGTAGTATCCGTAAGAGTTCCAATTTTCGTACAAATAAATCGACGAATCTGAATTGTTGTGAATGGTAACATGGGCCGTGAGTTCTGCGTTATCATCAACTAAACAAGAATCTAGCTGTTCCTCAAAGGCTACTGAAAGGGTAACTAATTCTGTTTTTGATAAATGAGAATGCTTATTGTTCGTTGTTTGCCCACCTACAAAAGTTATGTTCAGACAGCAAAAGAAAAAAATGAAAGTTAATAATTTCATGTGTTGTTAATTCCAAGGATTAGGTTTGTATCGTTCAAATTTTAAATCAGTATCATTAACTATTGCTGGATCAATTTCTTTTTTTAATTGATTATACAATTTGTTATAGAGTTTACAATGATAGTAGCGGATAGCTTTAAAAACAAAGGTCTTATTCCATTCTTCATAATACACTTCTTTGTATGTTGAGTTTTGGATGAGTTGCTCCAAAATAGCTAACGATTTCTCGTTTTTATAGCAAGCTACAACATAACTGAATTCCTCTATATCATTATAGCCGAATTGCTTTTTGTGGAGAATTGTAGTATCAAAATGATGTTGCAGTATATCAAAATAACGTTCATCAGGCCAATTTTCAATGATGTTAAAAAGGAGGTAATCACACTCACTTGATGAAATTAATTTTTTAATGAACGGCAGATCCGATTCCTTCTTGAATTTTGAAAGTGCATAAATTATGCGTTCTTGATTGCAAGATTCCTGCTGTTTACGAGCGTGCTTTTTGATGAGGGAATAGTATTTTTCTTGAGGCTCAATATCTTCTAAAACCCAATTGAAATACTGAAGATTTTGATGTTGTGTTATGATTGAATGGCTAAGTAGTACTTTTTCAATGGAGTCTAATCTATTTATGGAGTTACTAATAAAAAAATCTGCAAGTGTTGTAGTACGACCTGCATCATCAAAATACCACCACATTAGTTGTGTAGTGTCGTTCAACTTATTAAACAAGATTGGGAAAAAACGTATGTCTTTCCGTTCTAGAATAGCCAAATAAGTGAAAGCACGAATTATTGGAGTTGGGTGGTTGATTAATACGTTCAATTGATTGGTTGAACAACTATCTTTTAAAAAAGCAATTTCTGCTTCAAAATCATTCGGAATTTCTTCAATAAGACTTAACTTTTCTATCTCCGCTTGCAATCGATCTTTCTCCATTGGAACAGCATTCTCATTCAGTATATAGAATGCGACAATTGAAACACAAGTGAAGATTAAGAAGTGTTTAAAGTTCATACTGATTAGAATTTAGGTTTGATCAATAATAAGCAAAGCTGGAGTGAATTAAATCGTTGAATTGGTTTCATCTATTTTTATAATGCTATGCGTTTATACATCGAATTACTGTCTTTTATAACTCTAAAACCGTAAAGATTTTCGATGTCTTTTTTATCAAAAAATCGAGTTGGTTTGAATCCTTTACCTTCGTCACTCCCTTTCATAAAAACAACTGATTTATCTACCTTATAATTGAAGGAAAATTCCAATTTATCTAAATTGTAAATCAAAGAATCTTCTATGACTCGAAGGCATAAGTTTTTCATCAGCTTTTCTCTTAAAAGTATAAAAGATTGATAATTAGATGAATCAATAAGTAATGTGTCATTATGCAGTATAAACTGATAATTCAGACCTTTTGTACGTCGATCAATAATACCGTGACTAAGGTTGACATTATATCCTAATGAAGTTAATGAGTCTATCAATTTTAGTTCGTTCTCGTTGAGTGCTGAAATTTCATTTTCCCATGCAGAAGCCTCTATTTCATTTGAATAACTTGGATCATAACTACATGAAAAGAGAAGAGTAAGTGTTAATACCGAGAGGCAAATTTTAAACATAATTTATTCGAATTTAGAAATTCAGTACTTTGATAAAGATAAATCATTTGACTAATTCACTCAATTTGATTGATAAAGAAACAACCGATTATCTGAATGAATAAATATAACCAATATTGATCCCTACATTGTAATAAATACCCCTAATTGGCGCATCGACCATTTCCCGAAGTGATCTGCGGTAAGTAGGCTCAAATCGAATACTGGATTTTTTTCCAATGAACCAATCGAGCCCCAACGAAAGATCTATCGATGGATTAAATCGGTTGTAACTTGTTGGGTTGTCTTTTTTGATAGCAATGGATTTGAATTCAGTAGATTCGGGTGTTCCATATCCTTTTAATGTGTTTCTTCGCGTAAACAAGTACAAGAAGTTAATCCCCACACCTGTCGAAACAAACAATTGGAGCCGCTTTTTATTCAAAAAA
>JAYSRF010000013.1:0-15833 GCA_043721195.1 Fluviicola sp.
CCGAAACGGTCGCAATTCCACAAATGGAGCGCATTGACGGACAAACAGCGTCGAGTTTTCTTTTGCTTACTTTTCTTTTGCGGAAAAAGAAAAGTAAGGCCAATTGAGAAGGTTCTAGAGATTGTGGTTTTTAATCGGACATTGGTCATTAGACTCTCAACTGGTTATTCATTCCTTTTTGATCCAATTTCGCTTGATAAATGCTGCGAATTCCACTTTAAAATTGTGCGGATAATGCAATTCCTAAGTATAATTCTGTAATACGCTCCCCTCCTGACATCTATACCTTTGGAAAATAGTTAAATCATAATGCCATGAAAACCAGAAAAGAAGGAATAGATACGATAGCGTATGGTAATGGTGAAAATTCAATAAAAAATTATCACTCAACGTTGAATGGTACTGAACATGTTATTTCTATTCAGCCTATCATCGATCTACTGAAAATGAAAGTCCAATTGTTGCATTTTAGTTTGGCAATTTTTATAACATTTATTTCTCCATTGAATTCTTTTGCACAGTTACCAAACATGGGAACGTCAATAAAATTTGCTGTTTTTACGTCAGCTGGCGTGTTGAGTAATACTGGGACCTCAACTATTACGGGTGATATTGGTACAAACATTGGAGATATCATTGGTTTTGGCGCACCAACTGTAGTAATTGGAAGTATCGATTCTGGAAACGCTGTAACTATTCAATGTGCAATTGATGTTCAGGCAGCGTATAATGAACTCTTCAGTACCTCTCCAACTGTTCTGGGACACGCTCCCACGTTTGGAAATGGAGAAATACTTCCTGTCGGCGTATACTCTATAGGAGTTGCAGGATCAGTAGTTGGGGATTTGACGTTGGATGCTGCAGGAGATCCTGATGCAATTTTTATTTTCCAATTCGGAGGAGCATTGAGCATAGGAGATTCTACCACTTTAAATTTAATCAATGGAGCGTCAGCATGTAATGTGTTTTGGATAGCAGAAGGTGCAATATCCTTGGGTACTATAACGGATATGAAAGGATCACTTATATCAAACAATGGAGCCGTATCTATGGGGGCTGGCGGAATCTTAGAAGGAAGATTGTTTTCAACTGGTGGAGCGGCATCTGTATCGGATGCTTTAATTACTATTCCCCCGTGCATAATTATTCCGCTACCGATTAACATGTTGTCATTTACAGGGCATTGTGATCAACAAAACATTGTTTTACAATGGATAACAGCAACAGAAATAAACAATGACTATTTTACTATTGAACGAAGTCAAGATGGTTTCAATTGGCATATTATTGGAACTGTTACTGGAGCAGGTTATTCATCTTCACCGATTCATTATTCGCTAACGGACATTTCTAACAATACAGAAAAAACATATTACCAGTTAAAACAAACCGACTTTGACGGAAATGATAAATATGAAACTCCAATATGCATTAATACATGTGACAATAATAGGGCGGACCATTTTACTATTTACCCGAATCCTTCAGAAGGAAAATTCGAATTGCTCTATACGGGCAATACAAGTACTATAAACTCCATTGATATATTCAACTCAACGGGTCAGAAAATATATAGTTCCACTGACTTTCAATCATCATTTGATTTTACGAATAGTGTTCCTGGTTTCTATTATATAAATATTCAGCAAAATTCAGAGACTACGTGGTTAAAATATATCCGAAGTAATTGAAATAGAAAAAAATAAACTATCATTACATGCAAACTTAAAATAACTACCCGAATCTAGAATAAAGCAGTAATTCGAATGACCATGAACCAATTTTGGACACAAATAATAATTCATACAACACTCCGACATAAACAAAAAAACAAAGACGATAATACGTATTCATCCTATCAACTTGCCAGAGGTGCACGCGAATTGAAGATCAATGTTAAACGGCAAGTGAAGGACATTTTCTTAATTACATTAGGCATTTTTTCAGCTTCATTTGGTTTTAAGGGATTTTTATTGACAAACCATTTTATTGATGGAGGAGCAACAGGTATTTCATTGCTGATTTCTAATTTGACAGAAATCCCGCTCTATCTTTTGATTCTAACAATCAATATTCCATTTATCATTCTTGCAAACAAAATTCTTGGGAAAACATTTGCACTAAAAACGGCACTCGCAATTTCAGGCCTCGCACTTTGTCTAGCCACTGTTAATTTTCCAGAAGTTACAAAAGACAAAACATTGGTTGCTGTTTTTGGGGGCTTTTTTCTAGGTGCTGGCATTGGACTTTCAATTAGAGGTGGCGCTGTAATTGACGGGACAGAGGTTCTTGCCATCTATTTAAGTCGCAAATTTGGGACTACAATTGGCGATATTATTATTGTAATTAACATTCTCATTTTCTCTGCCGCAGTTTATTTGCTTTCAGTGGAAATCGCTCTTTATTCAATGATTACCTATTTGGCAGCATCAAAGATGTTGGACTTTATTATTGAAGGAATTGAACAATATATAGGAGTTACGATCATTTCACCAAACAGTTATAAAATAAGACAAATGCTTGTTGAAGATATGGGTAGAGGGGTAACAATCTATAATGGCAAACGCGGTTTTGGTAAAAATGGTGAAGCAAAAGCAACCGATATTCTCTACACAGTGGTAACAAGACTGGAATTAAATAAATTAACTACCGAAATCGAGAAAATTGACCCAAACGCTTTTGTTGTCATGAGTAGTGTTAAAGACATTAAAGGTGGAATAATCAAGAAAAGAGCTTTTAAACACTGACATCAATTATATGTGAATCATGTAATTCTTATGATGAATTGAATAAGCTTTTTGGCAAGAATAGGCATCACCTTTATGTCCAGCTAAAGTGCGTCGATGAAATAAATCTTAGACAAAAAACAACTATTTGTAACAGAAAAGAAGGGTAATGCTAATTTCTATTATTCTACTTTTAGTAAGTGATTCTATAACCTTGGGAAATCAAAGCAACCACCAGGTTATAAATGCAGCTAAAAGGCCGAAAACAGTGATCCACAAGATTCTGAACTAAAAATAATAATATCAATACCTGAAAAATGACATTCGCAGAAATAATCAATTATAGACGTTCGGTAAGACATTACAAAGACTTTCCGATCGATGCTGAAAAAGTAAAGAACTGCATACAACTTGCTACTTTAGCTCCAAACAGCTCCAACATGCAACTATGGGAGTTTTATCATATAACCAACCAGGAAATTTTAAAGAAACTATCCATTGCCTGTTTAAATCAAGAAGCTGCCACAACTGCCCAACAACTGGTCGTTTTCGTAACTCGGCAAGATTTGTATCACACAAGAGCAAAAAAGATGATGTCCTTGGAAACTCAAAATGTATTAAAAAACAGTCCCATTTTGAAGCATGAAAAAAGAATTAAAACGTGGAAAATGTACTACGGGAAAATTATGCCTTTTTTATATGCACGCTTTTTTAGGATGTTAGGAATCGTTCGAAAAATAATGGTCAACATCGTCGGAATGTTCAGACCAATCATTTATCAAGTATCTGAAAGCGATATGAGAGTCGTCGTCCATAAAACATGTGCTTTGGCAGCCCAAACATTTATGTTAGCAATGGCCAATGAAAATTATGACACATGCCCAATGGAAGGTTTTGACAGTAAAAAAGTAAAAAGGATCTTACAATTGCCTTACGGCGCAGAAATCAATATGATTGTTTCGTGTGGAATAAGAGATGAAAAAGGCATTTGGGGAGATCGTATGAGGATTCCATTCAACGAAGTTTACCACAAAATTTAACCATTGAAACGAACAACAACTCCAGAAAAATGAAATCAATTGCACACATTATAAAAAAAATACGAATAGCTGATACTGATTTCAAATTGTCAGATTTCAGAACCCGATTAACCGAAAATATTCAGAAGAAATACCTTTCAAAAGAAAATTCAGATCTTGTTAGTCAAGAAATTTCAAAACTTCAACACAAACTGTATGTGGAAAACCGCCAGTCATTGCTGATTATACTTCAAGGAATGGACAGTTCAGGTAAAGATGGAACCATCAAACACATCACGAAAGATGTGAATCAGCAAGGCGTTTTGATTAGCAGTTTTAAACATCCTAGTACACAAGAGTTAGAACACGATTATTTGTGGCGTCATACCATTAAACTTCCAGAACATGGTCAAATCGCAATCTTCAACCGTTCACATTATGAAAACGTATTGATTTCTAAAGTTCATCCTGATTTGGTATTAGCCGAAAGGATCTATGGTTATAATGACGTGTCAAAAATTGACAACGCATTTTGGAAATCAAGATACAAGCAAATCAATCACTTTGAAAAAAGGATTAGTGAAACAGGTACACACATTCTGAAATTCTTTCTCCACCTTTCCAAAGATGAGCAGTGTAACCGATTTTTAGATCGAATTAATCATCAAAACAAACACTGGAAGTTTTCATCCAGTGACATTGAGGAACGCAAATACTGGACAGAATATCAAGCTGCTTATGGACAAGCAATAAAACATACCAGTACGAAAATTGCACCTTGGTACGTTATCCCAGCTGATGATAAATCAATTGCTCATACCCTAATCAGCAAAATTGTATTAGATAAACTAAAGGAAATGAACCCCGTTTTCCCCGCTAAAACCAAACAAGAGGAGTACTATTTACAAGAAGCAAAAGTAATTTTAGAGCGTGAATTAAACCATTGATTCGATGAAAAAAAATGCATTTGCCCTAGAACTATTTCTAAATTGTTACACCTACCTAGAAAGTAAAAACTTGACAGAAAACGGTCACAAAAGAGAACCAATTCGCCATCCAACTAGACAATTCCAACATCAATAATGTTCTAACATCAAATCTCATTTTAACGAATTCGACTAAACCATCCGTGTTCTGTAAATGACTTTCAAAACTAATCCGTATTTTCATCACGTAAAATCGATTCATGGAGCGGCTCATAAATATTCTTATCATTGATGACAACGAAACCGATCAACTAGCTTTAAAAGAAATTTTGGGCGGTGGCGGTAATATCTTGTTGTACTGCAATTCGATGGAAGAGGCGCATTCAATTTTGCATCGGAAAGAAGCGGGAATTATCTTGATCAATATGGATAGTCCCTATTTTACTTCGATGGAGGATTTTCAAGAATTATTGGAAACACATAATCACCATACCCATTATTCCATTGTTATTACAGAAAATGCTAGGACTGGCTCTAAAGTTTTACGTGGGTTAAACAGCGGTGCGGTTGACTTTATTAGTAAACCCTTCAATCCACATTTGATTCAAGCGAAAATTGAAGTTTATAAATCCTTGTTCTACAAAGATCAACGAATTGCTCAATTATTGGGCAATATCTTGCCTAGAACTGTATTAGAAGATCTCAATAATCACGGAAAATTTTCTCCAAAACGAATTGATAAAGGCGTCGTATTATTCACTGATTTCGTAGACTTTTCTATGAAAGCAAAATCAATTAAACCACTAAAACTAGTTAAACGATTAGAATACTATTTTACGCGTTTTGATGAAATAACGGAGCGATATAAACTGGAGAAAATTAAAACAATTGGTGATGCTTATATGGCATTAGCAGGAGTTACAGAAACAAATGAAGA
The DNA here is from genome assembly GCA_043721195.1 of Fluviicola sp. Taxonomy (GTDB): domain Bacteria; phylum Bacteroidota; class Bacteroidia; order Flavobacteriales_D; family Crocinitomicaceae; genus Fluviicola. The sequence goes on from JAYSRF010000013.1 coordinate 5,609, forward strand.
GCCTATTGTGAGAGCATGTTTGGCTGCACTCGAAATGCGTGATTTTATCCGCAATGAAAAAGAAGTTGCAAAGGCATTGAAGCGCGACTTCTGGGAAATTCGAATTGGCATTCACGCAGGAACATTTGTAGCTGGAATTATAGGTTCAACGCGTTATAGCTTTGATGTTTGGGGAGATACCGTAAATATTGCGGCTCGAGCACAACAATTGAGTGAAATCGATGCAATAACTGTAACTGAAGAAATCCGAAATGATTGTGACAGTTTGTTTGATCTGACTTCAATTGGAAATGTTCCCATTAAAAAAAGAGGTGGTACAATGAATTTGTACACTTTGCAAGGTTTAAAAAAGGAACACAGTTTATACAATGATGGGAAATTAGCCAATGTTGCTTTACGTAAACGATGTACGATTGCTTCTGTGGATTTCGAACACATGCGCAACGACATTATCAATCGATTAAAATCGAATTTACCAGAAGAATTAGTCTACCACGATTTATATCACACCCTCAATGTAGAGAAATCTTCGTTGCGAATTGCGCGCTTGGAAGGGTTAAATGAAGAAGAGATTATGCTTCTCAGAACAGCAGTCCTTTATCATGATTGCGGTTTTATTTTTACTTATCATCGGAATGAATTGCATGGTGTACGCATGATGGAGCAATCACTTCCCAAATATGGATATGACGAAACACAAATCAATACCATTCGTTCGATGATTTTGGCTACTAGTAGTGGTGTTGAACCAGTTAACTTGCTAGAACAAATCATATGTGATGCAGATCATGATTACTTAGGTAGGGCAGATTATTTTATGGTCGCAAAAAAATTACGTGAAGAACTCGAAACTTACGGGACTCAATTGTCGGAAGAAGAATGGCTTAATTTTCAATTGGGTTACTTAGAAAAAGAACACCAATTTTACACTGCTACCTCTAAAAATATTCGTGAACGCGGAAAACAAAACCGTATCAGTGAACTAAAAGGAAAACTGAGAGAACTTCATGCTCCAGAAGATTAATCGGCTATCTTTTTACTCGTTTTAATCGATTAAAAAGCTGGAACTAAGAAATCCAATAAATCATCTGGCTCTTCTGCCAATGAAACAGCATTTGTTTGTTTTTTTCCGTTGTTGGCAAGATCGTTTGGATGTAAATCTGCTTCTCTACCAACATTTGAAAAAGAAGTGATTTTTTCACCTGTAGAAGCATCAAACAAATCAACTCTTACGGCTTTCGTTTCGAGCGATTTTGAAGAAGAAAATGTAAGTGTACCAGCACTAACTCCAGGCTCAGCATAACCACTAGAATAAGAAACAGCAGCTAGAGCTGGCTCTTTTGTTACAAAATCATCTACACTAGAAGGTTCATTCATCACCTCAACTGGTTGAACATTATCTGCTAGCTCTGCTGATTGAATATCTTTCTTAGCAGGTGTTGATAAATCAGTAGTTGTGGTTGATGCAGGTGCTTCTTCACTCATTGGACTTTCCAATTTCGCTGTCAATTTGTTTTCATTTGTAAGAGCTGAATCTGAATCAAGTAAATTCCAAAAAGGAACAGTTCCAAGTACGATTAAGCCAACAGCGGCAACACGTACCCAGGTTTTTTGATAAAACGGAACAATGCGAGCGGCTTGTGCGACTTGTGCTTCTGGAGCGGTCCAATTAGCTGTGAGACCAGGATATTTGGCTGTATAAATAGAATCGAGACTCTTTTTTATATCCGGATGAATGATTGTTTGATGTGAAACAGCTACGGTATCCAATTCCATAAAAAATGCTTTCATGGATTGAAATTCTTCTTCCGATTCACACAACTCGCTCACAGACAAAAGCTCTACTTCAGAGAGTGAAGCAAATGTGCGTTCTTTAATGAGTTGTTCTACTGATGTTTCCATTTTTATTTTCTTTGTGCCGAAGCGTTCTTTTTATGTTGTTTCTGCTGGATGATACGCCTTTAACGCTTGTGCCAAGTATTTGGTTGCATAAAATAGGCGCGATTTCACTGTTCCTTCATTTATCTCAAGTACATCCGCAATTTCTTTCATCGATAATCCTTCAAAATGCCTTAATTCAAAGACTTCTCTATGTTTTACATCTAACTCTTGAATTTGTTCATCGAATGCTTCTTTAAACATGCCATGGTGTACTTCATTCATCGTGTTTTTTGATCCATCTGAAACAGGATAACTACTATCTAAACCATTGCTCGTGTTTTTTCGAATCTCCTGTTTCTTGTATTCATTTTTGCACATGTTGTTGGCAACGGAATAAACCCATGTCTTAAACGATCTCGAAGGATCAAACAATTCTGGTCGATGGATAAGTTTCGTAAACAGGTCATGTACAAAGTCTTCTGCTTTTTCACGATCGCGCCACATCATGCGCATAAAGTAGGAAACCAATGCTTTCGAGTATCGACCATACAAATTATCAAACGCACGCTGATCACCGCCTGCCATCGCGATTACCAACTGTTCGTCGGACATTGAGTCATATTCTTTCTTAAATAAACGCATTTATTTCACGTACTTTTTCACCTGATCCGAATTCCCCGAGCGTGCTCCAATTTTTAGAATGACTTGATTGATTTTTTCAATTTCCTCTTCCCTGCCTAATTTTGCTAATTGTTTTTTAAGTGTCACCAACATGGGTAAATAGTTTCCACACCAGTTATCCCCACTATCATCAGTAGGTTTTTCAACAATAGCAAAATCAATATCTTGTGACCACAATTGATAATTTGAATTGTAATTATCATACGGCAATTCTGCATAACGCAAGGTCAATCCAACAGGATACAAATTTGATTTCATCCCAACAAAGTAATCTTTTGGAATGGTCATGGATAGCTGAAACGTTTGCGTCAAATTCAAGTGACACAATGCTTTTAAATAAGCCGTATCTACCACTTCCGTTTCAGGTAAAACAAGATTATTTTCAACCCAACCTGAACGATACGTGGCACTTTGCATAAAATCAAGTGACATCAATTTTATGTCTGGTCGAACTGAATTGGCATTTTGAACATAATAGGTTGCGAACATGTCTTCAAAACCGTGAAGTACAACAATACTTTCAGCTTCACCAGATAGTAGTAAGTCATTCGCATAAATCAATTGACCTGTTGAAACGACTTCCTCATCAATTAATTCTTGAATAATTGGAACAGCCACTTCAGCATTATTGGTAATGATATTATAAGCCGCTAATTGTTTTTTAACTTCTACATTTTCAGGATTTAGTGTAGCAGCAGCTTGTAATTCAGGATATAAATCTGTGTTGTAATGTCCAGCCAAATAAGCATAGAAATGTGTTAAAAAGGAATTAGGCGACTCGTTCTTATAATATGCTACACTTGCATCCATTTTGGTTTGTTCCGTCGGTGAAGCAGAACGTCGGTTGTATTGACTATTCGAACTGGATTGATTGGATTCGAATTGCATTTGCATTTGAGCAGCCGCTGGAACTGCTGGTGAATCAATGGATTCTTCTTTCGTTAATCCTTCTGTGGGTTGAAATGCAGGTGCAGCTTTTTCCGATTCCTTGCGCAATTTAGGCGAAGGGGTAGCTTTTTTCTTGACAGAAATTTCTTCCAATTCCATGTCCTCATCTGAAGCTGGAATTGGTTTGACAACCGAATCGTTGACTGGAATAATTATATTGTAAGCATTCCCTTTATTCGTATTGTTCACATTTGTATTCGTGTTCTGAGCACACGCATTCAATGCAGAAAAGAATAAAAAGAGAAAAAACAAGCGTTGCATAATTGTCAATTTTAACTCAGTACACGTTACCTGAATTAAGGTTCAAAATAAGCATATTTTTTTTCTTGGAGAAGTTTTACAGTCAAATTGAATCTTAATTGTCAGCTGCAAATAGAAATTTATTGGGCGAAACTAAGTTGGTTTTGACAGCATACATGACAATTCCTGCAGTATTTTTAACACCCAATTTTGCCATGATATTCTTGCGATGAGTATTGATGGTATGTGAGCTCAAAAACAATCCATCTGCAATTTGGTTATTGGTCAACCCTTCTGCTATTAACGTAATAATCTCGGTTTCTCGTTCTGAAAGCGTAATTGGCTCACAACTAAATGCGTCAAAATCAATATCATTGACATCAATAGAAGCATCACGAATGGTTTCCAAAATTTGTCCACAAAAGAAATTGTTTCCTCGCCATGTTTCACGCACGGAATTAATGATTTCCATGCTGTCGCAATCCTTTTTCACATAACTTTTAACACCGCTTTTTAACGCATTCACTAAAGTTTGGGCCGACTGTTCAGGTGTAATTGCAACAATTAATAGCGCTGGATATTTTTGAAGAATCTGTGGAATAACATCAATCGTGAAATTCGAAGATGTATAATCAATCATGATGATGTCTGTTGGGAAACTCTTGATGAGTTCCAATAAACCAATACTCGATTTTGCTTCACCAACAATTTCTATATTGCGTTCAGAAGAGAGCACAGTTCTCAATCCTATGCGCACTATTTCATTACTATCGGCTAAAACTAATCTCATCCTTATTAAGACTGATTACAAACAAGGCAAATATAGTTAATATACGAAAGCGTGGTTACATTTCGATTCCTTTTCTGCTAATATAAATCAACACTAATGATAGATGTCTGAAAACCAGTGAAATGAATCCTTAAGTAAGGGGATTTCTTTATACGGTAAAGGGCTAATTTCGAACTGTATGGTGTTTGATCCTTGCATCCAGCGAACATTTAACTTCTTTTTAGAATTATAAAATCGAAGAATACTTCTTTTGCCTGAAACTTCTTCAAGTAATTGAAATTGACCATTTGTTTCATGCATAATTTTCCAGCTCAATTGCTCACCTTGTTTGTTTTCAACAATAATATATCCGCGCCGATGTACAAATAATTGATTCAGCGTAGGATGATGATGAATGGTATAAGCACCATGATAGGCCGGACGTGGAATTGTGTCATCATTTAAACTCTCAGACAAAATAGCTGGTGAAACAACTTCTACAACCATCAATGAAAGTACCAATGCTCTGCCCCAGCGTTTGATTGGAGATTCAACTTTCTGTTTAACACTAGTTGGTTTTACTGGAAGTTGAAACAAATAGCGCCATTGATTGGGATAAGCGAATAAAAGAACAGTTGTCATTCCCAATAATGTAAAAGCAAACAATTTCACGGAAATATCAAATGAAACATTGACCATTAGGACATTAAGGAAAATTCCTGCGGTTAGTAAAAGTCCAAAAAAACGCGTTCTTTTTACAAGAACTAATATTCCAGCAAGGATTTCCAGGATTCCAAGAAATACAACATACGAATGCGAACTTCCGATCACTGACCAATAAGCAAGATCTTTAGAAAGCTGACCAAACTCTGTATAAACAGTATTGGGTTCGGGCAAATAAAACTGCATTTTAGTGAGCTTGATCCAACCATATTCCCACAAAACCAGGATCAGGAAATAAGTTGCAACAACTCTAGTTGCATCTAATGGATTGAAATTGAATTGTTTGATCCTTGGAATAAAACAACTCAATCCGAACAACAATCCCAACAGTGGTGTAATGAACAACAGCAGGTACATCCCTGAGCTGTCTTCATGGAAAGGCATTTGTCCGAAAACACTACAAATCAACTGATAACAAGCTCCTTGGAATGGCTCCAAAATAGTTGAAAACAAAAAATGGTGTTTTGGCAACAAAAGTAGCCACCAGCAAACAGTAAAAAACAAGGACCACTTTAGGTATTTACGCATAAATAGGCTGGAGTTTTCTTTTTCGAGTGTATTTCACATTTCCCATCAAAACGATTCCTCCAAATGTCCCAACTCCAATTACCAAGAGAAGGATCCAACTCTTCTTCGTACGTTTTTCTTTTCGCAGTTGTTTTTTACTTTTCACTTCAAGTGGTACAGCTTCTTGAGTTGGTTCAATGACAAATGGCAACGCATTTTGGGATTCATCATCGATTGGTTTTTTTTCAAAATTTTTGAATTCCACCTCGCTTCCATAATAATACGTTTTTTTCAAGCTATCAATCGTCATATTCGGATTGCTAAATAATGGATGATTATAGACGGTATCAATGGAAATTGCCCCCATATCATCTTGCGTCATCACAATAGTGGTATCATTTATTTTCTCCACCATTCGCACAATAGGTGGTGGATTCCCAAAATTCCCGAATTCAGCAAAAACATAGCTCTTTGCACTACCGCTATGGCTTTTATGAGCAATTAAGCCAGTTTGTGAATGACCAACAAGCGCAAATAACATGCTACAAATTATTCCAATAAACTTATTCATAATCACTAATTATTTATAAAACTATGCTTTTACCAATAAAACCTCCTGCTTGTGTCTTCTTAAGTTATTTGTAATCAAACCAACTCCTAAAAACGACCCGCATCCAATAATCAAGAGAATGAACCAACTTTGGTTTCGTTTTGCCTTTCGCTGTTGTTTTTTACTGAAGGTCTTTATTGTTTCTTGTTCTGTAGGATTTGGAGTATGCAATTGCTGTTGATTTTCTTTTTTTTCAAAATTTTTGAATTCTACATCATTAAAAAATGATTTTTTCAAACTATCAACTGTCATATTCGGATCGCTAAAAAGTGGATGGTTATAAATTGTATCGTATTGTATACGATCAGAGTAAAGTTGAGTAAGAATAACAATGGAATCATTAACTTTTTTCACTTCTTTCAATATAGGAATAGCTACATGCGCTTCACTGATTTTCATGTCGTAAATATCATCGATACGTGCACCAAAATTCCCAAAACTACTCATCGAATAATTATTAGCCTTTCCGCTATGGCTTTTATGAGCAATTAATCCCGTTTGGGCGCTAGAAAAAAAAGAAATGGAAAGTAGTAAGAAGGCAAAACGCATTTTCATATAATCGAAGATTGAATAGTTCCTTACAACAGATGAATCAAAAGGTTCAGTTATTCTGTCTGAATTAAGTTAGATTCATTAAATTAGTCCAATGACTCGTTTTTGGCTTGTATTCCTTCTTTTTGCTGTTATTCCGAATGGAGAATTGTTGGCTCAAACCGATTCAACTCAAGGTACCTATTCATTTTCCATCACATTAGTTGATTCATTCTCACTCGAACCATGTCCTTTTGTGAACATGTACAACCATTCTCAGCAACGCGCACTATTAAGTGACTTTAATGGACATTTTGAACTTTCAGGCATTTCACTCACTGATTCAATTTCACTTCAGTGCACAGGGTATAAATCCGTTCATTTTCTTGCAGAACGATTCGTTTTTGAAAAACAATTGTATTTAATTCCTGAAGGAAATCCGTTAGAAGAAGTAATTGTATTGGCAGATGATCGTCATTTATACAGGTGGATGGAAACTGTATTTGCTGAAAAACAAGAGACCGAAACGGCAAAAACATATATTCAAGTTGAAACGTTTTTAAATCAAACACAAGTAGAATTAGTCGAATCCTATTACAATGCTACCGTAAAAGGTAGTGCAATAGAATCACTTACTTATAAAAATGGGCGAATTGCAATAGAGAAATCAGATAATACCTCCTTTCTTTCTACAGAAACATCTAAAGCGATCTTGCAATTGCGCTTAAATGCTTCGAATGATTATTTGCCAGAAACACCTTTTCAATACCGTTCAAAACGCATGCGAAAAGCATTTAAGTTAACATTGAATGCTACCTACACTTCTTCAACTGGACATGCAATTTATGTGATTCGATTTCAACCACGGAATCCAGAAAACAGCGGCTTTTCAGGCACCATTTGGTTAGACACCGTAACAAAACGGGCTGAAAAACTCACGCTCAATGCTTTAACTTCGTCCAAACATCCGTTTATACCAATTTCCACAACAGACAGTATTTTGTCGGTCAATATGGAAATCAATTATGTGTTTGATCCTAAGGCTAAATTCCAACGCATCGATTTTATTTATTTCAATTATCAACTTGAATACTGCAACCGTGATCGGGATCGGTATGAAGTTTCAACTTATGTTGTTGTACATCCTTATGATTACACATCAACCTTTATTCCTCCCCATTTTGATCGAAAGGAATCACAGCTTTCAGATTATCGGAAAATTCATGCATTTCCTTACAATAAAAAATTCTGGGAGGAAGTAGAACATCCTATTTCGCAAGAAAACAGCGAGCAAAATGAGCAGTTTTTCACCAATCAGAGCACCATTCTGAATACTGATTCAGTCAATTTATTGAATACAGATCCTTACCAACGTGGTTTTTTTGAATCGGAGTATTATCTGTGGGGAAAACGACGCATTGTGTTTATCAATACATTGAATGACACGAAAACAACCACAACAACCGCTCAAATACTCAGTGAACAGTATGAACTGACTGCTCAAATATACTTAGACATCAATGTCTACGATGGTGAAATTGACGTTATCTCTGCGACCATCTTAGATCCTTACAAAACCTATTACAAACTTCCACTTGACAGTATGAGTGACTGTTTTTTGAATCTATACCTAGATATTGTAGAAATTGAGCGTCGAAAATTCATGGAACAACTTCAACTTCAAACTATTTCTGCGGGTGAATTAGAAATGGCTTATCAACAATTGAATTCCGATATTCAAACGAAAACAGCTCTCTATTTCAAAGAGGTCGCCCATGGAAGTAATCGGCGAGGTATGGAAAAATGGAACCGTTATGTATATGAAAATTTAGGAATTGACAATTTTCTTGTTTTCAAGCTACATCCAATTTAATGTTTTAAACGTAGGTCTATCAATTACAATTCTTTTCAATATGGTTCTTCAGTTCAAATTCTCATTCCTACTATTCAGTGTTTTATCTAGTTTGCTACTATATTCGTGTAAATCAGATCAAGTTCCTGATGCGTCAGATGCTAAGTTGTTAAACCTTGCGAAAAACACTTCTGGATTTGTTTGGTATAATCTAACAGACACCCTTTTGCCACGAAGTTCAGGAAGTGGGCATGGACAACCATTTTTACGTACACGTTACAATGCTATCGCCGCAACCCAATTAGATGCTACGGGAAAAGTAATTCCTGGAAGTTTGTTTCCTGAAGGTTCATTGATTGTAAAAGAATTGTATCTCGCTGATTCCATTTTTGATCGCTACGCAATTCTTTACAAAGATTCTGATAGTGAAAGTGCCGATGCACAAGGCTGGGTTTGGGGCTATATCAATGCAGATGAAACGGTTGCAGTCGCTGCTTCTTTAAAAGGTTCATCCTGCATAGCTTGTCACTCACAAGTGGATCATATCGATTATATGTTGATGAACAAGTATTTTCCTTGAAAAAGAATTTGCTCCATCATGTCTATGAATTCGTGATAATTGGGAACTATAGTTGGGAACAATCTAAGTTCGCAAGTTCGGGATATTACGAATGAGTAAGTAAGATTTCAATACTTGTCCGCTCCACCGCGACACACAATTGCGGCTGTTCGCATTCACCGATTAAAGTTCCAGATATCTACATATTGATTCGCAAGTTCGGGATATTACGAACGAGTATGGAAGATTGCACTATTACGTCCATAGTTTGAAGTTCCCAATCTTACGTCTAGATTCGCAAGTTCGGGATACTTGTCCGTTCCGACACAGCGCACAAGAGTGGTTGGAATACGAATGGGGATGGAAATTATAACTCAAAAAAAATCCTCCCCAAATTGAGGAGGACTTTCGACGTAACTCATATTAATAGTAGGTCTTATCTAGTAAACAACATTTCGCGGAACTTTGGCAAAGGCCACAATTCATCGTCTACCAATAACTCTAATTTATCTGCATTGTAACGAATTTCGTCAAAATAAACTTTTACTTTATCGCAATAAGCCAATGCTTTATCTTCTGCATGTTCTATTTTATTCGCTTCTTTTCGAGCTATCAACATTTTATCCAATGTTGACTTCATTTTGTTCAGATGTACAGCGATTTTTGCGACCAACTCCAATTGTGTTTGAGCAGCAATTCTACCTTCTTTATCACCCATAACACTTAGCATGCCTTGAATGTTTTGAACCAAACGATTTTGGTATTCAACAACTGCTGGAATGATGTGTGTTTGAACCAAATCGCCCATCAAACGCGCTTCGATCTGCATTTTAAGAATGTAGCTTTCAAACTCAATTTCTTGACGTGCTTCTAACTCACGTGGCGTAAGTACATTCATGTCATTGAACAATTTAGCCACTTTTT
>JAYSRF010000014.1:0-5498 GCA_043721195.1 Fluviicola sp.
CATCTTTTTCGTGAAAACTCCTTGAAAGAACCCGTTATTACTTCGTCGCTTTCACTCAAATCTGAGCATTTATAGGCGTTCTGAACAAAATTTAAAGTCGGACTCAGGTTTATAGATTAGCCGTAAATTTGCACCCTAAAAACTCAGACAAATGTTCACAGGAATTATAGAAACACTAGGAGAAATTGTTGCGATTGAACGCGAACAAACAAATGTACATTTTACAGTTTTATCAACCATTACAAACGAATTAAAGATCGATCAAAGTGTTGCACACAATGGTTGTTGCCTGACGGTTGTAGCTATTGAAAACAATCAATACGTAGTGACGGCCATTCAAGAAAGTCTCGATCGCACCAATCTTGGAACTTGGGAGTTGGGAACAAAAGTGAACCTCGAGCGTTGCATGCAATTAGGAGCACGTTTAGATGGACATATTGTTCAAGGGCATGTAGATACAACTTGCGAATGCATTGCCATTGAAAACCTAGAAGGAAGTTGGAAATACACCTTTCAATATACAGCCGATTATCCAACAGTTGCAAAAGGATCTGTTACGGTAAATGGTGTGAGTTTAACGGTGGTCGATTCTGAAAAAGGGTTGTTTTCAGTATGTATCATTCCTTATACCTACGAACATACCAATTTTCACACCTTTCAAATCGGAACAAAAATTAATTTAGAGTTCGATATTATCGGTAAATATGTCGCCCGGTTGATGGAACAACGTGAAGGTTAACGATTTGATAATACAACTCGCTTAAAACGATTTAGCAAAACGTAAAAACCTGACTGTCAATACATGAATTTATCTTCTGATTGGTTTTATCTTTGTTAAACCCGAAAAAAAATCAAATTGCTAGCCTTGGTTTTCATAGCTTTGTGAAAAAAATTTCATGAAACAACTAGTCTTATTAACCTTATTGGCTTTCACAACGCTCTCTTTTGGGCAGATCATTGATCAATTTAATTATGCTGGATCGCTCAATGCGAATGGTTGGACAACTCATTCTGGTACAACTCCTGGTCAACTAGTTACAGTTACAACTCCGAGTGATGCAGGAAATAGTTTATCCTATCCACTTTTAGTAGCTTCCGTTGGAAATAGAACATCAACCGTTTCAGGAAACACGGAAGATGTCAATAAAACATTAACTGGAATTACAGGAGTAGGATATTATTCGCTTTTACTAAAAGTGACCAACACCACTGGATTAACTGCTGTTGGAGCAAACGGAGATCATTTCATTGGATTTGGTATTACAAGCGGTGCAGCTATTACTTCATTCGGTGGTCGTCTTTACATTAAAGCAGGAGCCACAGCTGGAACATTTTTATTAGGCACCTTGAATTACATTGGTGGAGTAACTGTTACAACATTTGGTGCTACTGAATACCCAATCAATACAACCTTACTCGTTGTGGTAAAACTGGATGCTAGCGTTACACCTTCTGTATCAAGTTTATTTGTTAACCCTACACCTGGTTCAGTTGAACCGGCCGCAACCATTACCAATAGCTCTGGTACAACAACATATCCTACATTCGCTTCATTGTATTTGCGTCAAGGTACGAGTACTGGAAATGTTCAAATCGATGAAATTCGTTCAGGAACAACTTGGGCTTCAGTTACGCCTTCTGGTTGCGCAACAACAAGCAGTTTAACTGTTACAAATTGTGGAACCTATACCTTAAATAGTACACCATACGCAACTTCAGGAACGTACACACAAACATTAACCAACGCCAATGCTGCTGGATGTGATAGTACAATTACCTTGAATTTAACGGTTAATAATCCTACAAGTTCTACTATTACAACAAGCGCATGTGGTTCTTATACCTTAAATTCCACAACTTATAACGCTTCTGGAACTTACATTCAAACATTAACAAATGGAAATAGTGTAGGTTGTGATAGTACCATTACACTCAATCTTTCCATCGTAGGTTCAATTACCTATTATGCTGACACAGACACAGATGGTTTTGGTGATCCGCTCGTTACACAGGTGGGCTGTTCTCAACCAGGTGGTTATGTTACCAACAATAGTGATTGCAACGATAACGATATTAATATTGGATTAGGCGCAACTTATTTTGCTGATACAGATTTGGATGGTTTTGGTGATGTAAACAATTCACTAGTTGCATGTACACAACCTGGTGGTTATGTTGCCAACAGTACAGACTGTGACGATAACAACAATTTAATCGGCGCACCACTTTCTTATTATCCCGATGCAGATGGAGATAATTTTGGAAGTGCTGCAGCGACAGCAGTGGTTGCTTGTACTGCTCCAGCCAATCATGTTACCAACAATACCGATTGCAATGATGCCAATATGAATCAATATCCTGGCGCTACTGAAATTCCTAACAACGGAATTGATGAAGATTGCAACGGTTCGGATTTAAATACACTTGGAACCCAATTAGCACAATATACTTTTACTGGAAATAACTGTACTAGTACAGTTCACAGTGTTGTTGCTCAACCAGCAAATGCAACATTCAGTGATTACTCCGCAGATAGCGTGAACTGTGCAGCAGCAGCCGATGTTTTCAACTACAATGGTTGGAATAATGGCACAACAGTGGATTCAACTGAGTTCTATGCATTCAGCATAACACCTGCTGATTGTTACGAATTGTCGTTGACACAATTAACGTTCACACACCGTGGAAGTAATGGAGCTGGAACACCGTTTATTCATGTGCGCTCAAGTTTAGATAATTTTGCCGCTGATTTCTATACGGTACAAATCATTACTCCAGGAACTGCTCAAACTGAAAACGTTCCGCTTTCTGGGCCATTTGCTAGTATTTCTGGACCAATAACTTTTAGATTCTATCTAACAGGTGTTACAGGAACAACAACAACTTACCGTCATGATAACGTTTCTGTATACGGATCAACCAATGCAATTGCACCACAGACTTTTTATGCAGATGCAGATGGCGACGGTTTTGGTGACGCTGCTGTAGATTCATTGACCTGTACTGCTCCTGCTGGATATGTATCAGACAACACCGATTGTAATGATGCCGATGCAAACGAAAATCCAAATGCTGTTTGGTACCAAGATATTGACAGTGACGGAATTGGAAACAGTGCTGTTACCTTGACACAATGTACACAACCAGTAGGTTATGTTTCATCTGGAGGTGATTGTAATGATAACGATGGCGGAATCGCTGCAGGAAATACGTATTACCAAGATCTTGATAATGACGGTTTCGGAAACAGTGACTCCATGCTTGTTGCTTGTTCACAACCAGTTGGGTATGTAACAAGTTCAACAGATTGTGACGATAATGACAATTTAATTACGGTTGCAACAGATCAATTCTACATTGACCAAGATGGAGATGGATTTGGTTCAGATGCGGTTATTGTAACAGCTTGTACACAACCAGTTGGATATGTTACGAATAACACCGATTGCGATGATAGCAATATTGCCATAACAACCGGTACACTCTTTTTCGAAGACGGCGATAATGACAACTTTGGAAATGCAAATTCTAGTATCACCGCATGTACTGCACCAGTTGGTTATGTTGCTGATAATACAGATTGTGATGATACGAATAATGGAATTAACCCAAATGCCGTTGACATTGCAGCAAATTCGATTGATGAAAACTGCGATGGTGTAGACGGATACCTTGGAATCAATGAAGTTGAAAACGCTACTGTTTCTGTGTTCCCTAATCCTGGAACAACAGCTGTAACAATTGCATTGAATGGTTCGTGGAATGAAAACATCACTGTTACGATTCTTTCAGTTGATGGAAAAGTAGTTCAAACAACTCAAACTGAATGGGTGAATGCAAGTACTACCATTGCAACAAATGACATGCAGCCAAGTGTATACTTCATTCAATTAACAGATGGCAACACCACTGCAACTGTGCGTTGGGTGAAACAATAAGTTACGAAAATCTTTTGTGAAAAGTCCCGTTCGCCATTGGTGGACGGGACTTTTTTTACATGTACTTTTGTAGCTATGCAACTTCCAAAAAGTGTTTTCCAACAGTATGTCGATACCATGACATCGAACGCAACGCGAACTCATGCGGAAGAATGCACCGTTCTAGATTTCGAAGCGGAAGACGGATTAATCACGGCAACTGTAAGCAATAAAATTGGACTCAAGTATGCGGTTGAAGTCGATTATACTGAAAAGAAAGTTGTTCAATCGCGCTGTAGCTGTGATTTTAACCGTGGACCCATTTGTGAACATGTAGTTGCAACACTACTTTCAGCTGATACGGCAATTCCACTTGCAATTCCCACCTCAACATCAAAAAACTATTTTATCCCTGAAAAACAGGTTGCCATGCTATCACATGCTGACGTTTTTCGTCATGCGTGTGAAGATGGAATTGCCAAAATGAACCAAGGAAGGCGCAGCGTATCTGTCAAACACATTACAATTGATCGTGGCCAGTTTATCTATACTTCTGGTTTTTATAAAGAATTCGCTGTAGAACTCATTCAAGAAACAGAAGGTGTGCAACTAACGTGTAGTTGTGTGAGTAATTCTGTACAGCTGTGTGAACACCAAACGGTTGTTTTGACACATGTCATCGAATCGGACACACTTTTGTTGTTCTATGATGAAATCCTTCGCCGGGAATTGTTTTTGAAACATGCACTCGAATACGGTTTGGAAAATGAAGCGGCATTGGATGATTTTTTTCGTTTGGAATTGGAAAATGGACGGGTTCGCATCATTCCAATTTTACCTGAATTAATTGCACTCAATGAAAAAACGAGTGAACGTCTAGAAAAACACCTCGTTCCAAAACCGTTTTCACCTGATAGTTTAACAACCGAGCAATCAGATGCTTCAATGGATTTGATTTTAATTGGTTCATCAGTCTATGCAAAATCACTATACGTTAAGTTATATTCAGCTCAGCAAACCAAAGAAGGAAAGGTCAAAAATCCCATTCGGGCCAAAAACCCACTGGATTTCATTCTGAAAACTGAACTCCCTGAAGAACTGCGCTTCTTTGCTGCATTGACCAAATTTCAACAAGAATACCGCTCCGTTTCTTCGATCCCAGAAATGGAATCAGCAGAGTTCGTAGAAGAAATGAATGGGATCAAAGCGATCTTTTCCAACCCGAAAAAACTCGCTGTTTACCGACATGATGTGCAACATGCTGATTCCATAACTGCCGCTTCCATTTTACCTGTAACAGTTGACATGACGGGCATTAACCTCGGATTGGAAATTGTACAAAAAGGAACGTTTTACGAAATCACGGGAACAGTTGAAGCAGTAAATAAACAATTGCCCATCGACCGCATTCAGTTGGTGTACAGTTATTTTATTCTCTACGGATCGCAATTGATTCTCATCGATAACCTCGACTATTTGAGAACGATTGAGTTTCTGAAAACGAATAACAATAAAATTGTCATACACGCTTCTAAGTTTGAGGAATTCCGTGAACAATTTTTAGCCCGATTGGAATCAAAA
>JAYSRF010000015.1:0-5480 GCA_043721195.1 Fluviicola sp.
CAAAAAACCGCGAAATCATATTGATTACACATCAAGAATCCATGCAGCAACCTGCGTTTTTAAAAGTGATCAATGAAAACCACGCTGCCATAGATTATTTGATTCATACAGACGAAATAGGCACCATTGATGTGTTTAAAAAACAGCAAAGTAGTAAGCGTCATCTACAACGTATTGTTTTACCCTTGGATAATTTATGGAAAAAGGATTCTAAAAAGACAAAAGTAGTGGAGCATTCATCTTCTTATCAATCGAAGTACCCACTACTCGTTTTTGGTCTTTCAAACAAAACAAGACACTTTGTGACTGAAGAAGGCGAAGTATTCATTGTCTCCAATAACAAAAGTGTATTGCGCGCTTTTTCTAAATCTGCTAAGAGTCATTTCAAGGGTTCAGAAATAATTTATACCAATTTACCGGCTCCCATTTCTGATTTTATTCTTGGGAAAAGCAAAAACGGAGACAATTTGCTTTTTAAATACAACCATCAAACGAAAAATATTGATCTCCTGAATTTAAATACTGGAGAATTAAAATTGATCCCCTTCGGTTATGGACAGCCAAGTAACACGAACCAATTTGGCTATCATAATTACCATTTCTATTATTCGACCAAGTATAGCTTTTGGTCCATTGATGAAGAGGGGAACATTCAAGAAATCAAACAAGAACACTTCCCTTCATTTGAAGATTTAGAAGCAGAAAGAGCGAAAAAGAAAGAACTAAAAGAAAAAAGATCAAACATAACCGCCATTTCAGGAATGCCTTTGCGAAATATTAAAAGGATTTATATTGGGGGAAATGGTCATTTATTTGTCAATAGTCATGAATTGACACTTAATGCTTCGAACATGCTCTCTTTTTCAATGTCAAAATCAACTGAAAAAATGGCTGTTAGTGCAAATGGAGAATATTTATTCAAATTCGATGATGGCAGTTCTATTGAAGTTATTCAGCCGTCATTATTAGAATTCAAGAGCAGTGATACAACCATCCCTACTTTTTATATTCCCTGTATTATAGACTATACTCTTGGTGTAGCAACAGTGGATCAATTTGCTGGGAACACTTATTTTTACAAAGAACCACTTTTTCATATTACCTTATTTCCAAAACAAGAAAACAGTTTACATCTTCTTAGGATTGTACAGGAATACTCCGATTATAATCATTTGGATATTCAACAATTGTTAAAACAAGATAAACTAGAATTGCTCATTGGTTTTCCGCAATCTATACTAGATAAGATAACATCGAGTTTATCCGAAATTGGGGTTCGATATGAAATTAACCAATCTAGTTCGAACGAATATACCCTAGACCAAGAGGTGATTGAAGTCCCTCGGTTTTACCACGAATATATTCGTAAATTTATTCATCATATCATTCAAAAAAATGGAGCTTAGTATTCATCCACATGCGACTAATCAGTTTCCATTAAATGGATTTTTGATTCAACATTCTTCTGTGAACATGTGGTTGAAAGAAATCACACGCATGCAACTGAGTTACACAGAAATTCAATGTTTTCCTATTCCTGGAACGGTAGCCAATACTATCTGGGGCTGTTTTGTCATTACCAACCATCCTGTTTCAAAAGAATTAATTGGCAAAAATGAATGGTGTCAACAAGTTCATCCAAATCTTTTTATTCCTGAAAAAACGCGTTTATTCCCCAACCTTGAAAGTCACGAGATAGATGCATTGTTTTCAAAATCGGTGTGTATTATACACCCAACATTTGGTTTGGTTGAATTAACTCAAGAAACCCAATTCAGTGAATTGATCATTCAGCCAACTGTTCTTTCGGATACAATTCATACACCAACGGACTCCGTTTTTATTCCAAATAAGATCACGAGTTTTCAAATTCAAGCTATTCCGCCTGAAGAAGTATTGAAGCAGTTAGAAGATTCCACTTTCCCCAAACAAGAAAAATTAGAAGAAAAACCGCTCAATCCCTTCGAGAAATTAAAACTGTCGCTCTATAAAACACTGTTTAATTCGAAGAAAAAAACGGGTAAACCCACAAATGGTGATGCTGGTGCGTTGCCTAAAAGCGGTATTCCTTCTGGTAAAGAATCATGGTTTAGTAAATTGCTTTCTCGTTTTACTTTTGGAGAAAAGTTAGCAAATCATCTTAAACAAGACATGGAAGAATTGGAACGCAGGAATCAGAAGATGATTGATAAATTAATGGAAATGTTACGTGACAATCCAGATGAAGCACTCAAATATGCGATTCCGTTGGATGAAAATGGAAGTTCACGCGGAGGTGATCTTGGACAATTTGATTTATCGCAGCGTTGGTCCAATTTTTCTTGGATGGGAAATGCTTCCTTTTCAAGTGGTTCATCAGGAGGTTATATGAATAATGATCACTACGCAACCCTTCAACAACAATACAACAAAACGGCAGAAACATTGATTGCGAAAAAGGAGTTTCAAAAAGCAGCATTTGTTTACTTCAAATTATTAAAAAACCCGATCAAAGCGGCAGAAACATTGGAGATTGGAAATTATTACCAAGAAGCAGCTGCCATTTTTTTACAACCACCTCACCGTGCTAAAGGAAGAGCAGCAGATGCATACGAAAAAGGGAAAATGTACAAGGAATCGATTCAATTGCGCATTGAACTAGAAGAATTTGAAAAAGCAGGTGATTTATACCGAAAAATTGGCGCGAAAAAGGAAGCTGAAAAACAATACAACATTGTTGTAGAGAACCATTTAAAAGCAAATCTTTTTGTGAAGGCTTCCATTGTTTATGAAGAAAAACTAAATCATTTAAGTGCAGCAAAAGCAACTTTGATGGATGGTTGGGAAGCCAAAACCGATGCAGTGAATTGTTTGAATCGCTATTTGGATAGAACCACCGAATTAACGGATGTTCTCAACGAAATTACAACTATTCATACTGGTAATCTAGACGAACAACAAGAGTTGAATTTACTTGAAGTTGTTAAAACGCAATACGCGAAAAATGATGAAATTGGACTTCAACTGAGGGATATTGCCTATGAAATTGTAGCGAAAAAAGCACAAACTTCACCAGCTATTGTATCAGAATTAAAACTGTTTAACCCAACAAATAAAGAATTTGTAAAAGATACGATGCGTTTTACGATGCGTAATAAATCACGTTTAAAAAAGTAATGTCTTTCATTTATAATACCTTTCACATTCTTTAAGAAAGAAAAATTGCTTCTCTTAGTTATTCATTCTACTTTTCAACAAAATGTAATTACACAAACAATTCATTCAACTCCAAAAAAATATGGGATTCATTTTTGTACTCTTGTTCTTACCTGTTATCGTAGCAATAATCGGCGCCTATTTTATTGCCAAAAAATTGTATTCAATCACTAAGCCACAGGGAGAAAATAAGGCGCTTATTTATTCAATAATAGCGTTTATTACAAGCGGTGGTTTAATCGCTTTTGCGCTGTATTACATCGTATTAATCAACTTAGATTTTGGACGTTAACTGATCCTTTTTCAATCGAAAACGAATAATATATTCCGCAACAAGCAAATTGGGAACAAATCCCAGCCATGCATCGATCATGTAAAGCATAGTAGGATCAATGCTTGTTGTATTCGATAAAACCAATTTCCATGATCGCAACGTAATCGCAGAAAAAGTGAGGGCATAACTCCGAATCATGTAATTGCGGTGTAAAGAAAAATTCCCTCTTTTCGCTTCTATTATTGCTTTCAGGGTAAACCAACACCACAAACCATCTAAGATAAAAAACGCCAGTTTTGATGGCCAATATCCATTTGCATAATACGCCATTACCAATCCAATAGGGAAATTCAAAAAGATCGTGTAGGCGTACATTCGCCCCATAAAACGATGTACTTTTCTTCGTTCTTTTAAGAGCTGATTAGAAAATTGAGTAAATCCTGCCAATAAACAGAATACAGCAGAAAAAACATGGAAATAAAAGGCAAATTTCCATACTTGATTGGATAGATATGCTTGCTTTTCATTTAAAAAACCAACGTGATCATCCAATTTGCTGTAAGCGATCACCATTCTAAACATCAAAAAGGTTGCAATGCATAAAATGACATAGATCAAACAGGTTTTCAGAAAATCAGATAAGTCTTTTTTCATTGTAATTCAAGCAAAGGCATTCATGATCTAAATGTTGTCACAAGGTACAGTAAAAACGGTAAACAGGCATGAATCTACCGCAAATTCCGTGAATAATTTAACACTTAATCGTTCGATTTATCACAAAACCGTACCTTCGCTGACTGCAAAATGCTGAACTATGCTAAAAATCGACATGCACTCCCACATCATTCCAAAACACTTGCCTAAATGGGCTACGGAATTCGGATACGGTAATTTCATTCACTTGGAACACAACGAAGATGGAACTGCTGATATGATACAAGGTGGTCAGTTTTTTAGACGCATTGAAGAAAATTGTTGGGGAGAATCCATGCGCATTAAGGAGTATGAACAATTCAACACCCAAGTTCAAGTAGTTTGTACCATTCCTGTTTTGTTTGCTTATTGGGCGCAACCACAACATGGTTTACGTGTTGCTCAATTTCTCAATGATCATATTTCAGAATTGGTAGCTCGTTATCCGAAAAACTACATTGGTTTGGCGACACTTCCTATGCAAGATGCGCAATTGGCGATTCAGGAATTGGAACGTGCAAAAAATGCAGGGCATGTGGGTATTCAAATTGGTTCCAACATCAATGGTAAAAACCTAAACGAAGCAGAGCTCTACCCTATTTTTGAAGCTTGTGCCGATTTAGGAATGGCTGTCATGGTTCACCCGTGGGAAATGATGGGCGAAAACGACATGAAAAAATACTGGCTTCCGTGGTTAGTCGGAATGCCTGCAGAAACTTCTAGAGCAGCTTGTTCGATGATTTTTGGTGGTGTGTTGGAACGTTTACCCCATTTACGTGTTTGCTTCTCACATGCTGGAGGTTCCTTTTTACCAACGCTTGGTCGCATTGAACATGGATTTAATTGCCGACCTGATTTAGTTGCAATCGACAACCCACGCAATCCACGAGAATACTTGGGTAAATTCTGGATCGATTCCATTACGCATGATATTGATATGCTGGAATATGTGCTCAAAATGCAAGGCAGTAAACGCGTTTGCTTGGGTTCTGACTACCCCTTTCCATTAGGAGATCTGGAGATTGGTAAATTTATTGAAGACAGCCAACTTCCACTTTCAGTAAAAGAAGATATTTTTGCAAACGCAACCTTAGAGTGGTTGGGATTGGATGCTTCGAAGTTTAGTTAATAGTTCAACCAGTGACGCTATTTGTGGTTAGTAACGTAAATAAATTAACCACATAGTTCACATAGGAAACATAGAAAACATAGAAAATGACAAGTAGGATTACCTTTGCTTCCCTGAAACACTCAGCACTTTCCATTTCTTTGTCCGCGTGAAGTACGTCTAGGTGGGTGGTGAAAAACCAATTTAATC
>JAYSRF010000016.1:0-15744 GCA_043721195.1 Fluviicola sp.
CCTCTTTTTTAATGACCCTATCGGTGATGACACTTTCAATTCCATTTTCATCTTTTAAAGCATCCCCTAATCGAGGTAAAAAAGGATAAAGAATTGAAATACGCTCATCCTCAGTAAGGATCATCGGTAAAGATGTTTCAAAGATGATTTCCTCAAATTTCTCAGCAATTGCTTCGTCATTTAATTCATCTTTCGCTTCAGGTTTTAAATTATTGATCCAATTATAAAACTTCTCTGTTGCTTCAATCTTCAAGCGCGATTGGATATAATCTGGAAAAGGAGAACGAATATGTTCATTGTCATTATACCAGAAAAGAAACGTTTCTTCAATGAATTCACTCGTTTTTAATGCATCACTTTCTATGATATTCATATCCGCTGGTTTTAATTGAACTATTACAGTACAAACATAACACAGTAAGATTGTAGTAAAAATGATTTAAATCACAAAAATGGAATTTTAAAGTTTGAATCGTGAATCTTTAATAACACTATTTATCGTGGTACTTACAAGGAATAATAAAACTCCCTATTCACTTAGTTCCTTCTCGTACACATCAAAAACGGAAGGATTCACCAAGTCTTTCGACTTTTCCAATTCGTAGGGTTTGTAATCAATAAAGTCGAATGTTTCAATGAAACCATAACCTATAGTTGTGTACCACGATTTTAATTTTTCCTTCACAGGAATTGAAAATGCTTTCGGTCGGAGAATTTCTATCACCATGGAATGTGCACCGTTTTCGTGTGCGAATCGTTCCGCAGCCTTTACGAGTGAAGCACCTATCCCCTTCCCTGATTGCGAGAAATCTGCATTTAACAAGCCAAAACCGTACTTATTATTTGGTAAAGGGTAAACCGAAATGCTCCCCACTAGTTGATCGTCCAAAAAGGCAATAATGATTCCACGGCTTTTAATGACTTCAATGAATTGTTCTTTGCTCATGCGCAAATAGTCTGCGCCCCAAATTTCTACTTCTGTTAGCGCATAAGCGGCAATCATCAGATCGAACAAACGATCGATTTGCTCAACGCTCAATGAATGATAGAAGTAATATTCCACTTTTAGCATGCCGTAAAGGTAGTTTTATTCGTAAAAACAGACACCATCGGTTATCGTGCATCATTCCCTACAACATGGTAAAAAAGAACCACAAGGACAAAGGAACACAAGGGGATTTTTGGAGTGAAACACCTTGATTGCGTAAATTGATGTGTTTCTTTCTTCTATGTATCCTATGTGATCTACTGTGGTTAGTAAAGAACTACTTCAACAACGAATAAACCACATTACAAGAGCATAAAAGACATACACCGTCAGTGATGCGCAGGTAATTTCATTTATTTCAACGATTATAAAACATATTTATTGAAGAGATCATCTAACTCTTTTTGGGGATCAGAGCACAATCCAGGATGTGTTTTAGAGCTTTGAATAATGGTGCTTCTACAAGCTGTTAACCACCTAAACCGATCCGATAATTCGAACATTCCGATTTTTCCACCAGCTGGTTCACCCTCACAAATTAATTGCCACGCACTCAAATAATCATGAAACAGTTCCAACTCATCTTCCACCGAGAAAGCCTTCAGTTTAACTGGATCGATCTGGTATTTGATCCCAAGAAATTTTTTCCGTTTAGAAAAAAGAATCACACCAACATTAAAGAATTCCTCTCGTTCTACTTTAGGAACAATTCGAATGAGTGTATATTCATACGTAACTCTATCTTGCATCTTCGGCTTCTTTAACTAATACATCAATCTTAGAGATTCGGCTGTTTATAAACTCACTGTACGCCGCTCTCATTTCGTCGGGAGTCATGGTATCAGAATCGCTTAAGAGCCAATCTTCTGGTATGTTTGAAAGAATTTCGTTGATGGTCTCTTGGTTCAACAATTGGAGAATATCTTTAGAAGCTTCATTTAACTGAGTTGCTTTTTCTAAGAGTACATGGTCTTTCACAAATGGGAATGTTCTGGAAAGGTGATTTTTCCAATTGGTCCAGTCGTGATGAAAATAAAAGCTAGCACCATTGTCGATCACCCACAATTCATTGTTCCAATGCAATAAATTGGTGTTTTTCGCTGTTCGGTCAATGTTACTGATGATGCTGTCTAACAATACAACTTTTGAAGCCGTCAGTCCATCTACCTTGCTCACCAACGGATCATACGTAATTGCCTGCGATAAAAAATGTAACCCCAAGTTTAAACCCACACTAAACTTCAATAAGTCTTGAATTTCTTCATCTGGTTCGGTCTTACTAAACGAATCATCCAAGTTCATAAAAACCAGTTCCGGAACCTTTAAACCAATTGCTCGGGCCATTTCTCCCCCAATAAATTCAGCTATCAATGCCTTTTTACCTTGCCCAGCTCCTCTAAATTTCAGCACATACAGAAACTCATCATCCGCCTTCACAATAGCCGGAAGCGAACCACCTTCGCGCAAAGGAAGCACATATTGAACAACGTTGACTGTTCTAATATCGATTGTATTCATGGGGACTAAGGTAGGTTAAATGGGGATCTTTCAAGTATTTTGCATTTGCAATATTTGATTAATATTTTAACCCAAACTTATTCAGCTTATTCACAGCTGTTTCAACAATCTGCAAACGTTTGAGGTCTATGTTTTCTTGTCGTTTTAATTTTTGTATTACGGTTTTCACAATACTAATATCGTTAAATGATAATGTACCTGTTTGTTCGCCCAACTGTAAAATTTTATCCCATTCAGATTTGTCTAATTTAGCAAAACGATTATACAAGTTTACTGGATCAACAATTTCTGTTGCTTCCAATTTACTAAGCTTTTCAATATCCTCGAAATTAACTTTATGTTGAACCAATTCATCTAATATTTCAACTCCTTTTACAATGTCATGATCAGAAAACTCACCATTCCTTTTTATTTTACCTCGAATTGTAGATGCTGCATTTTGTTGAGTCAAATTTAAAACCTCAGTTTGTAACATATATAAATTTAAACCATCCCAAAAACGAACACCTAGACTAGTGATTCGTTGTAGATTATTGTATTTTGCGATTTCTTCAATATCATTTTCCTTCTCTTCATATCGTTTCTTAAAAGCAGCATCACTCACACAATATTTACTAATTACCTCCATATTGAATGGGTTCTCTTTCTTATCGATTAATTGTTGCCAAGTTTTTTCAGCTTTCGCAACCTCACTTATCAATAACACATTCAAAGAAGTAAAGAATTTATATACATAAACAAGGCCTTTTTTCAATTCTACTTCTAGGTCTTCTTCAATAAATTGTTGATGCCAAATAGCGCCCAAATTAATCTTTCCTTTGGTGAGTGTGTGCAATAAAGATAAGGTATATGCCACAGCATGGGATTTAATATTTGTATCCCCAATCGGATCCTGATTCTTTCTTCCAAACAAAGAGTCTGTTGCTTTGAATAAGATTGCGTTTGCAATTATGTCCTCCCAGAGAACACGTGTAGGTTGCTTTTTTTTGTATTCACTTAGGAAAAAATTATAGTTTTTCTGTGCTCCCCTAGCAACATGAAATGGGAGACAATTATATATATTCAAGTATTTCGCTACATCTGACTTTAAGACTTTTTGATTTGTAGGAAACTTTAATTTAAATGCTTTTTGTTTTCCTGCAGTTGGCTCTTTATTAAGTGCCTCTCTGTATTGTCCCTGAACTCGTTCAAAAAACCAGATTGTTTGCTTATTGCGATCTTCTGGGTCGATGGCATAAGTAGTTCGAGATAATTGTTCAAGTTTAATTAAGAAAGGATTGTTTGATGTTAGATCCAAATCAGAAACCTTGGTTTGACTATTAGCATAGCGCGAAATATCTGGAACTATTTCATTCTTTTTTTCCTCATCTTTAATTACAGTCAATTTCATTGGTACAAAAACCTGAGACAAATCTGATTTATACTTTTTCATTGTATGGAACAATGATGCGGTTGTTTGACCACCATTGACAATTTGAAAGTCTTTAACTCGGGTAATTACTTTCTGACCGTCTTCAAGAAAATCTATTTTAACTTCAATTGCTGTAGTTGCAAGTCCATTATTAAATGGCAGGAACATATAAGGTCTGTCGCGAATGGTCTCACTAATTCCTTTATTTACCCTTCCAGTTTGTTGAAGAAATGCACGAACATTACTTTCAAGTAATCGCGTACCATAATTTTTATACAATGTGGCTAATGTTAGGCCAGGAACTATTGCAAGATAACATTCGTATAAATCATTTTTTGATGGCATTTCCAAACACGGAATAGAAACACCAAGAGTGTTCTGAAAATCAATTTCAATTGGTTCACGATTATACTTTGATTGAGACAATCGATGTAATCGTTCGAGATCCCAGATGTGTATGTTTATTTGCAAGTCATCAAATCCTTTAATGATTGTGTTTGGTGCATCAAAAGGAATGTTTCCATTGGATAAGATGAAAATATTAACACGAACTATTTCATCTCGATTTGCTTTTATAATATTAGCGAGTCCATAGGCTTCAGTTGATGGTTCAATGTCTTCTAAGTGACCTTTTAAAGCAGAATTTAGAAATTTTATAGCCCATTTTATTAATCCTTCAAATTCTGGTTTTTTAAGCGCATAAATTTCATTTGTATCTGTATAATGTGTTATGAATAAATCAATATTTTCAAAACCATCCTCAATAGCATATCCATTAATTTTTAAATCAATGTTTTCGAATCGATTCTCTTTTACATATGGGCACAAACGTATACCTTCAGTCTCACCTGCGTTTGCCAAGACTTCCATTATATGTTCAGTGAACTTATCTTCTTTAGATGCACCATCTTCATCCGAATATGCCAACGCGTTTACTTCATGAAAAAGTTCTTGTACAAATTGCTCTAATTCAAAGTCCGAATGTCCTGATTTATTTGTTATCATATCATTACACGAATTACTACTTCTTGATCTACCTCATAAGGTTCACAAACCGATAAATCAATTTGATATTGCACATTATGTATAGCTTCATTTTCTATTATTTCGTTTGTTAAAACAGGAAATCCCTCCTGAATTTTATATATCCGTTTTGATCGAATGATAAATCCAGTGTTATCATAAAGATTTTCGGTTCCTTCAGGAATACCAGCTTGATCTAGTTTCTCTTCGAATAATCTCACTAAATCATATTGATTATTAATTCGAGATTTAATTTCACTTATCAATTTCTCTAGCGTATCAGTACCATTGCTCAATTCATCAATGTGAAATACACATAAAAATAAATGATCCAATTTAGTATAATCCAATTGCAATTCACTTGCTATATGAACTGAGGGTTTTGTTGCCTTTGAAACTTTAACTTCAACTGCGGATCGCTCATTATTGAAATCCTGATTGGCGCCTTCTGGCCCAACCCAAGAAATTATACACTTAATATGATCTCCAGATCTAGAAAGTAGTGTATTGAGAAATGTTAATTCACCAAAAAGCCCGCGTTGACGTTCAATCGAAAGTAACTCTCCTTTTATTCTAGCGAATAATTTACCCCAATAACCAACTTTTTGATTTACGATTGTCGGCACTTCATTTTCGTCGTTAATTAACTCAAGATCTTTTAATAAATCATCTAGAAATAAAACAAATACATCTAATAAATCATTGTCTGAAAGAATTATGGTGACATCCTTCTTTCCCAAACTTGAATCTAAAACACGTATTTCAACTCCATAAAATCGTTTTAGATAATTCTTATGAATAGCAACAGAATTTGAAATTTCAATTTGAAACATTTTAGAATTTGATGCACCAATACGACCAATATAACATATCAGAGATCCATTAATTGGGTACACGGCTCGTAAAGTGCGTAATGCATCATCATGCTCTAAACTGAGCCATATCTCGTTGAAATTAGTTTTCATCTTCTGTATTTTCATCACTTTGTTGCGGTTCATCCTCAAAGTCAGGATTTAACGGTCGCGCTGCATATTCGAATTTTTTTTCTGAATCAATAACAGGAAAAATTAAACCAAATCCAATACTCGGCAAGTTTGGGTGAATTACGTTATAAGATGAGACATCTATTGGCATTAATACTAATAATGGTTTACCTAATTCTTTCCTTCTTTTCTTAATATCCTCTTCACTGGGTTTTACAATTGAATTGAAATTTAAATCAATAATTCTATGCTCTTTGGCTAATATGGCATTTTTCTTATCAGGTACTTGTAACAAATTTGTATTTTTTCCTGTAAATGACCTCGTTACTAATCCCCCGTTGTACTCGCCATTCTTCCATTTTATTAAACTCTTTTTATCATTCTGTGAATTAACCCAAATTGCAACCGACCAATCTATTAGTAGATTCGCCTCATTTTGCTTTTCTATATAACCTTTAATAACATCCAAACGATGTTTTTCCACTCTGAAAGTCGATAAAAAATCCATAATTTTTGTTGAATCAACATTACTCCAAAGTAATGAATTTGTGTTATTTCTTGATGTTTTCATTTCTATAGGATCAGAGTCTAATCTCGACAGAAAATAGTTGTAATCATTATAATTGGCTGTTATATCTTTCTTATTAAAAGAATAAGTTTGAATCAACTTTCCAGAATATCCAATTTGAATTTTTTCATGATCTCTCATCTTTGTCAACGAAGTCACCATTAACATTCCGGGATGTGTACGCACCTTTAATTGATAATCTGCAGGTCTTTTATTATTTGCAGCCATTTCATCGAAATCATTCCGCATTTCTTCAGTAGCCATGGTAACATGTCTATACCAGTCTACTAAATCAGAAGTAGTATATAATCTACATAAATCAACATAACCTGGACGATACCCAAACCATCGCCCCATTTGCATCAACGAATCATACATGCGAGTAGTTCTAAGGTAATAACTTACTGATAAACCTTCTAAAGTAATACCCCTTGCTAACTTATTGCCACCAATAGCAATTACAGAAAGACCAACATCCTTGTGAGCATCGTAATCAATTTCCTCAATTCTATGATATTCCAATGAACTTGTTTTTTTTAATCCATGTACAGCTCTGACCTCAATTTTTGTAACTGCTGGGATTAACTCAGCTTTTACATCTTCCCATGTATGAATTTTAATCTTCGGGTCATTATATCCTATATTCTCCTTAACCTCTTTTGTCGTTGGCAAGAAATCATTATAAAACAACTCTTCGAGTTCTTGCAATAAATTTCCTTGACCCGATTTAATTTGATTTGTATAACTTCTAAGTATTTCGTTTACTAACCACGAAATACGATCGATCCACATTACTCTTAAAGCGACATGTACAAGCATTGATGAATGTTTGTTTCCTTGACCTCTTAATCTTCTAATTGCATTTGTAAGTATGAAAGCCTTAATAGCTTCTTTTAAAGAGGTTGGAACATCATCAGGTAAATCATCTGCATTATCTTTGTTAATCGTCTTGGGAAACCAGGGTTCTTGATCCTCAGCGAAACGTATAATATCTAGGCCTTCGGAAGCCTCTCCTGTTTGCTCATTTTCAAATCCGAAAACTTGAGCAGCTCCTACGTAATTGGAAGGAGGAGGAATGTTTACAATAAAATCGCGAGGAAATAAGTCTTCGCCAACCTTAAGTTTTACATCTTTGACATGTGTGTACAAATCATCACTCCATGAAGAAGGAATGTAAAGATTTGCATATGGAGTAGCAGTGTAGCCAATAAATGTATTTTGATTAAATAAATTAAGAAGTGTTCTTATGAGCCTATTTATTGTTTTTACATCATATTCTGTTCCTGAGTTTACAGATGCATTATCAGCCTCATCATCAATCACTAGCAAAGGAACATCCATTAATTTTCTTTCGCCATTTATATCAACAGCAAACTGATTTAACCAAAGAATTAAATTTTCAAGTATACTTTTGTTCTTTTTAATAACTAGAATAGTAGGACTCTTTCCTCCAATTGGGACATTTATTTTCGATGCTATTGAACGTTTAAAATCTCCTTTATTATCAGATGAAGTATAAGAGAATATTTCGGTATCTACGTTAAAATCTCCAACACCAACTTTGACATTTCTTTGGCGCAAAATAAAGTCTGAACTCTTTCTTCCAATGTACCCCTCATCAATTCTTAACTGTGTCTGCGCACGTAAAGAGTTGTGAACACCTGCAATTACTATGATTAACTTATAACCAGCATCGGTTGCCTTGTTTATTAGTCCAATATAGTTTGCTGTCTTTCCTGATTGTACATTACCTACAACCATTCCTCGCCTATCCCATCCTCCTTTAATTTTAGGATTGACGCATTTATCCAGAATTTTATCAGTTAAATCGTCTACACTATCAATCGGAAAAGATCCATCTTTTTTCTTTAAATAAGATTTATATCTCAACCATAATTTCCATGAGATACCGGATTTTGCATTTGAAAGCCACGGTAAAACATCTTTTTCGACCAGCATGGTTGCCTCACCTGTGTATACATCAAAATCAGCTTGAAGTTGAAGAATTAATTCATCCTTATCCACTGAGGCAAAACCAGGAGCAAGAAAAACATTCTCAACTTCCGCGGTGATAATTTCAGGGGTGATTTTTACATCTTTATATTTATTGTTTGCAAGATATATGTGGGCTACATTTCTAGCACTTTCAAAATTATCCATCAGTTAAGGTATTGATTTAGTTCAGGGAATTGGTTAAATGGTTCAATATTGAAAATTTGTTTCACGGCAGTCTCTCTATCCATTCCTTGTGACATTAATGAATCAAACATCATCTTTGCAACTTCTATTGTTCCTTGATCCAATTCCTTGCCTGCATCCCTCAACTCATGGCATTCAGGCTCTTCACTATGGTATTGTATGATGGATTCGACAGGAGTTGTTTCCCCAATCAAGTTTAGAACACGTTTAAATTCTTGATTCGAAATAGACTTCTTTTCCAATAAATCTTTGATTAATGCATGTTCTGGATTTATAAAATAGTGTCTCGCATCGTCCCTAGTCTTTCTTGCTTTCCAAACAGATTGAAAATCGAAGGTTCTAATCGAATCATCCAACATGATTTGATTCCCTCTAAACTTATGAATAAAACCAGCTTTAGATCTTGTTAATTTCCCAAGACGAATTAAGTCTTTTCTTATTGAAAAGGATGGTGTTGCGGTTGCTTTTTTAATGTCTATTTTCCAATCATGATCTAAACTGTTTGGGATGTCAATCAAAATTCTAGCGTGCTTAAAGTGCTCATTTTTAGAGAATAATCCTAGCCAGTCACCATGTAGTAATAATCTGTTTTGACGATAGATATAAAATCCTTGAAGTTTATACCATTCATCTATTTTGGCATTTTTGCGTTCTTCTAATGTGAGTTTGGAAATATGAGGGAGTACATAACACTTTACATTTACTTGTTCTTTATCAAGCATTTCATTCGCAACCAATTGTCCACCTCCTGATTGTTTCATAAATGGGTCCCACGGCTCTAGTTTATTTCCATTCATAAAAACAGATATCTTTTTTTGTTCCATATATCTGTGAAACACTAACGACAAGTGTTCTTCCACAAGAGCAAACTCTTCCAAAAACACATTCATAGCAGCTTCATTCTGCTTAGTTGCATTTCCTACTAGTCGATCTAATTTTTCCCAAATAATAGTAGTGCCAGATTTTAACTCATCTAATTTTGAAGCAAGTGATTTATTAGAAATATAATCAAGCAATGACCACTTCTTCGTTTCATTTACATAATCTAAATCCCAACAGCGATTGATTACATTATAACCTTCACTTTTGGTAGCAACTGTTAGTCTTTTACATTGTGAGAAAGATGAAGTTTTCAAACCTAATCCAAACCTACCTAAATCATGTTCGTCTCGATCATCTTTAGGGTCTTTACTTCCTGGAGTCATAGCCAATTTTAGTTCAGCTACATCCATCCCTAAACCATCATCTGTAATTGTAACCCAAGATTCTGATCCCTCCCATTTGTATTCAATCCAAATATTCTCAGATTTCGCAGAAATACTATTATCAATAATGTCAGCGATTGCGGTTCTCAGATTATAACCAAATGCTCTGAATGTATTAATCATAGCACTTGCTTCTGGCGGAGTTTCCTCTGAGGGTGAATTTCTTAAGTGGTCAAGCATCATATTAGTAGATTATTTTATTAACTATCTCTCCGATCTGTTTAGCTAAATATGGTGGAACAGCATTACCCACTTGATGAAATTGTGCCGTTCTAGAACCACAAAAAAGATAGTTATCAGGGAATGTTTGAACTCTTGCCGCTTCACGCACCGTCCAACTTCTACATTGATCTGGATCGTAATGAATGAAGTAATGCCCATCTTTCGAAATGTGACATGTTACTGTAGTTGCAGGAATATTAGCGAGTTGTGTTCTGAATCGATCATTGAATTTTCCTGTTTCAGCATTGGAATGATCGGGCATTAATTTATCACTATGCGCATTGTATTCTTGTAATTTAGGAAACCGATCATACGTTTCCGTAAATATGGACGAAAACTGATAGCGCAGTAAATCCTCAACTAAATGTGATCGGGACTCGTGATTACAGACGCCTTTTATTCTCTTGTCTAAATACCAATTATAAAGTGGATTATCCTTTGAAGGGGTTTCAAATGGAATAAATTCTGCTCCAATTGTTAATCGTTCTGCTAAAGGTGAGTCAATGTACTTTTTTGAAAACCTATTCCACGTAACAATTTCGTCTCTAAATCCATTTATATGCTTGTTCCAATTCTCTGATGAATCCGCTATTGCTTCATAAACTCTTTTTTTCTTGCCGTTTTCAATAAAACTTTCTTTGATCGTCTTATTTAAACCACTTCTAAGTTTCGGCAAATCACCTATTACTTCTATTAACGGAATCTCATATCCGAGGGGATCTAATATTCCTGGGGTCACTTCTAAATCAGCTCTTACCCCAAGTAAAATAACCCTGTGTCTACGTTGTGGTACACCATACTTTTCTGCTTGAATAAGGTAATCACTATCCTTTTGATAAATAGGGTTACCACCTTCATCTGTCCCTAATGGTTCGGATGCTAATGAATAAATTTTATAATTCTGAGATGCTGTTTCTGGAAATGTAATATCAGGATTCCTAAGGTCTTCTAAAATCCAATCAAACACCTTCTCTTCACCAACTTTTGCAGAAAGAAGCCCCTTTACATTTTCCATTACAAAAACTGCTGGTTGATGCACGGCAATTATCCTTAAATATTCTTTGTACAAATAAACCCTATGGTCATCAACATTTAATTCTACTCTTTCTTGTCGCCTAGATCGCCCAACAAGTGAATATGCTTGACATGGAGGACCTCCAATGAGCAACCAATCCCTTGTTCCATTTAATTGTTCGTTGATTCGTCTATCAATAAGTTCAGAAGGGAACTTTTCATCACCTAAGGTTGCTAACCAAGCTTCATTCTTTGCAATTTTTGCTGCATCTGGAAATAATTCAAACAACTTTGTTTTGAGTTCATTCCTTTTTACAAGATTTGGCTCTTGCAAAAGATCGTAATATTCTTGAGGTAACTTACCTTTTTTGAATTGTCGCGTAAAGCTTCTTAATTCTAATGTTTGATGTGCGTTTTCATCTTTCTCAATGGACAGCTTGATTTCAAAAGCCCGCTCATCATCATTAAAGACAGAAGAAAAACCTTCTCCAAGGCCACCGGGGCCGGCAAACAAATCAATTACTGGTATTGGCACTTTCGGTATTCCCTTTAATGAATATTGATACTTGTCAAATCTACTAAATAATAGTATACCTTCTTTAGGTGTTTTCCTTCAATTTCATTTTCAGCTTTCCCCTAAAAATTAGCTTGTCTAAATTCTCTATGTTTTTGCACTTCATCCATGAAAAAGCGTTGCATGGCAGAGAGCACAAACGATATGACACAGCGCAGGGATACTGAGTCAATTCAATTGCGTCCGCAGTGCGGACGTAATTGGGAATGTTCGATAAAATTGTCGAAAACGCTCTAATTGTCTTGTAGAGTATGAGCCGCCATAAAGTGGTTCAATATTTCTTGACAAGTACTTGATTAAGTATGTTCCGTATTCGGCACGTTCTTGTCCTTTTTGCTCATCTTCAAAAATATACTTTCCGATATTCCAATTGAGTTGAACTTTATGAAAATCGACAGACCGAATCGCATTTTCCCTTGCTTCCTCAATTAAGGCAACAATTTTGTACAGTAATTCCTTGTTTTCAACTTCTAACATTTCTCTTATTTTTGAATTGTGTCCGCAGTGCGGACACAATTTAAATTCATTCAACCAATTCAGAAGAAATCGTAATACTTCTTCCTAGCTTATGGTTCTATTTTAATTTTTGTTTACTTCATCCATCAGTTGATCGCGTTCTGCTTCAATATTTTCTTCATGATGAAACATTTCACGATTTAATTTACTCACTTTTTTTGACTCTAGTTAAATCTTCCTGTAATTTTTACGATTCACTTGGTGGAAAACCTTCTTGCATTGCGAATCGGTCTATTTCTCTAGCTTCTTTCAATCAATGAATTGCTTAATCCCTCCCAATTTTCCCTAAAATCCCCCACCGCTTTTGTAACTTATTTATGTTTATCCTCTTAATCCATGAAAAAGAGTTGCATGGCAGAAAACACAAACGATATGACGCAGCGCAGGGATGCTGAGCCAAATCAATTTACAGAGATCTTGTGGTGGTTTTCAACTGCGATCAAAGAGGTAATCGCGGACTGTACCTCTGATCGGAACAAATACAAAATCATTGGGGCAGCCATGCTATTCACCTGGTTGTATGCTACACTGGCGTGGAGTTATTTCTGGAGCACCAATTCCAATTCACCCTTCTTGTACCTTGGTCTGGGGTTGTTCATGGGGCTTTTTGTGTTGTCCATTGACCGAGTGCTCATTTCTTCGTTGACGAAGAAACGAAACAACATTTTTGCGATTGCACTGCGTGTGATCATGGCCTTGTGTATTGGTGCTTTCCTCGCACAACCGATTATCTTGTTCATCTTCAGTTCGGATATCGATCGCGAAGTACCGCTCCTACTTGATAAAAAACTGGCAGAAAAACGCATTGAAGTGGAGCATGTTTACAAGGTGCGTAAGAATGAATTACTGGCAAATAAATTGAAACTGGAAACGGAATTGAAAGAGAAATCCGAGCTGACACAAACAAAACAAAACGAATACATCAAAGAAATTGACGGCACTGGCGGATCGGGGAATTATGGCATTGCTGGTATCGCGAAAGCCAAGCAAAACACTTACCTCACAGCAAAAGAGGACTTAGAAAAAGCACAAAGTACTGGCACGAAAGATTTGTTGAAAATCACAACCGAACTCGATTCAATCAATGGGAAAATCACGAAGAGTTTGTCGGATTTTGAAAGCTCGCTTGACGGCAAAGGATTTTTGATCAAGAAAGAAGCTTTGCAGTCGCTGTTTACCAAAGATAAATCGGATGGATTACAAAATCAGTATTATTTATTGATGGTCATTCTCACGCTCTTCGAACTCATCCCCATCATCAGTAAGCTCTTTTTGTCATCTGGTGTGTATGATTTAAAAATTGAGGAACGTGATGCCTTAGAAATGAAACTTTCGCAACTCAATGCCAAACGCGAAATGGAATTGAAAGAGCAATACAACGAAACGGCGAAAGAAAACGATTTGAAACTCATCGAACAACTCTTCCAACAAGCGCAAGCTAAACGTGCACAAAAAGCGAATGAACTCATGGACAATTGGGCTGCCAAGCAAGATGAATCCTTCGACGATTTATGGGCGAAGTTTAAACGGGAAGTGTTATCAAAACAGGAGAGTTAGGGGTTTTTCAATTCTTTGGATTAGATTGGAATTACTGAAAATCCGTTTAGAGACATATGAGTTGCTGTTGATATGAGCGTGATAACCTCTTTGCAAAAGGTTGTGAACGATTCCATATTGTTCGCATCCATTGAAAGCTATTGTTGATGCAAATGAGGTGTAATTAGTTGAAATTGGGTTAATTGAAACTACTTGATTTGAACGAACGTTCAATACTCATAATCCTTCAACCATTCGTCAAAATGAGCCTTTGTAACGTCATTTCCATAACACCAATTGTTATCAAAATAAATTCCATCTGTTTTCGAACGAGCAAATTGTGCCCCTTCAATACTGACGTTTTCAAAGTGCGCATTGGTTAAATCTGCTTCTCTAAAATCACACGATTTAACATTTCCATTAATGAATTTCGTGTTTCTTAAATTGGCTCTCCTAAAACTGGAGTATAAAAAACAACGTTCAAAAACGCAATCCGCTAGATTTTGGTCATCGAAACTTTCCTTTTCTAAATCAAGATCAACAAAATAGCGCTCCCCATTTCGGTAGCGTTCTAAAATAATAGATGCAAAATTCGTTTTATCCATTCAGTTGAGCGTTTCTAATGTCATGTTAGTATAAAATGTTGATAGCACAATGCTTTTAGGAATGTTAGCGCTTATATGATTTGATCCCAATTCTGTGAATTTTCTTGGGAAGAATAGTGCATCCTAAATTTGTTTAAACTTATCTTCAAATACTTTCCGATCCATTTCACTTTTAAAACAATTCTGAGGTACAAATATCGCTCTACGATCTTTTAGCCGAATAACAAATCCTATTCGCGAATACCTCATTCGATCAACTTCTGAAAACATGTTCGTAGCTCGCCCACCTTGATCGTCTTCAAATTCAAGACGGTCATTGTACAATGATAATATACTCGAACGTTTAATGCTTGGGTTTTTCTTTAACTTAGAAATGAATCTATACCTGACAAAAAGGAATATTGCACTTAACATTGTAGGAAAAATCAAATTAAACGGAAATGGTTGAAATAGGATGTCTTTGATAACAACAAACAACAGTACCCCACCGAGAATCAGTAAGACATACCAAAACCTTCGGAAAACTTCTCCCCAAAACAGATTGGTTAATTCCTTCGCTGAAAAACAATAAGGATTCGTAATTAAAATTGGATTTGAAGAGATAGGGTTCATACTAATTGATTTTCCGTAAAAATACAAAACCCTGGAGCATTTGTTCCATCCCCCATTCGGAAATCGTCACCTCAATAATCCAGATCATATTTATCCGTGAGCAGCGCTATCAATTCCTTTTCAATGTTGCTATCCTTTGTTGGGTTCGTTTTTTGAGTTAAGGAATTGTATTCGTTTTGAATCTTCACTGCCATGAACGTGTCTTCCCAATGAATGGAGTTCTTCGGACAGAATTCTTGTACAAGTACTTTAAACTGCTCTACATATTTCAACTCGGTAACCACTTTTGTAAACAATTGCAGCGCCCACGTTGAAACACCTTTTACAATAATCTGTTCTGAATCGTTGTCTCCTATTTCCCAGTTGCATTTATTCCCTAACTTCTTCAAGGATATGCGGTATGAAAAATCTTTATTCGTGATAGAAATACTGAGTATATCGTCTTTAAGTGCGTGTTGTATCATGTTGTGTGTTTATTCTTCTGTTTGTAGTCCTGAAATTGGAATTCTTTTGAATTTGATATAAAAGCAAAATCCCCAAGACATTTGATACATCTTGGGGACTTCTAATCCTACAGCCATATAGGACATTTCTTACAACTTTTAACGTTCTGCGGTCTGGACGGGACTCGAACCCGCGACCCCATGCGTGACAGGCATGTATTCTAACCAACTGAACTACCAAACCAATTTTTTATCTTCCTTTCGGGT
>JAYSRF010000017.1:0-2186 GCA_043721195.1 Fluviicola sp.
GGTCAAGTTCACCGTGCACAAAAAGGGGAGCTACAATTAGCGGTAAAGATTCAATATCCAGGAGTTGCAGAATCAATTAGTTCAGATTTGAAATTGGTAAAACCATTGGCTTCTCAATTACTCAACATGAAAGCTTCTGACATGAAACAATACATGGACGAAGTGGAATCAAAATTGTTAGAAGAAACCGATTACGAACATGAATTGCAAAGCGGAACTGAAATAGGAGAAGCATCTGCATTTATCAAAGGTTTGCGTTTCCCGAAATACTATGCTGAATGGTCCAATAAACGTGTGCTAACAATGGATTGGATTGAAGGATTGATGTTTCCTGAATTCTTAAAAACCAATCCAACACAGGAAGTCCGAAATGCAATTGGACAAGCCATGTGGGATTTTTTCCTCTACCAAATGAAGGTATTGCGAAAAGTTCATGCTGATCCGCATCCTGGGAATTTCATTGTTGATAGTGAAAACAATTTGTGTGTGATTGACTTTGGTTGTATCAAAGAGATTCCTTCTGATTTCTTTGAAAATTATTTTCAATTGCTCAAACCAGAGATTATTCAGAACGAAGAACAGCTCAATGCTATTTACGTTAAAATTGAACTCTTTAAACCTGAAGACACACCTCGAGAACAAGCGCTCTTAAAACAAATTTATGGCGACATGATTGGATTGTTGGGATTGCCTTTTCAAAGTACGTCATTTGATTTTGCTGATGAAACGTATTTCAAATCCATTTTCACGATGGGTGAAGAA
Organism: Fluviicola sp.; assembly: GCA_043721195.1. Taxonomy (GTDB): domain Bacteria; phylum Bacteroidota; class Bacteroidia; order Flavobacteriales_D; family Crocinitomicaceae; genus Fluviicola. Next base: position 763 of record JAYSRF010000017.1, read on the forward strand.
CTTTCACAGAACAAAGAATTGCGTAAAATGAACAATGCGCGCGGTTCTAAACACGCCATTTACGTCATGCGCACCTTCTTTGGATTGTATTCCTTATTGCATCAATTAAAGGCGAATGTACAACTGAATTATACATTGGATTGATGAAGGAAGTTTGGCGTGGGTTAAAAACAATAGGGAAAGGGATTGCGAAGTTCTTCGGGATTTTGCTTGAGATCTTAGATTTTGTTAGTGAACTGACCTAACTCCAATTATCAACGTGTAATTTAGTTTATTCCGTATTCCGATGGCTATCGGAATGCGGGATTACAGGATTTATATTACTGAAAAACAATCAATTGTGATTTATCAATGGTGTTTTTTCTTTATCAGAGTAGGCACGTAATGCATTACGTGCCTACTGATTACAAAAAAAAACGCCCCGAACAATCGAGGCGTTTTAATTATCATTTTATTCAGTTCTTACAAACCGAATGTCGTTTTAACTTGATCAACAAAATCCAATTTCTCCCAAGTAAACAATTCTACTTCTCTTGAAACAACCGTTCCATCTGGAGATTTAAATGTTTTGGTAACAACTTCGTTTTTACGTCCCATGTGACCATAAGCTGCCGTTTCGCTATAGATCGGGTTACGCAATTTCAAACGTTGCTCAATTGCATAAGGGCGTAAGTCGAAAATTGCTTCTACTTTCTTAGCGATTTCACCATCTGTCATGTTCACTTTTGCAGTTCCGTAAGTGTTTACAAACAATCCACATGGTTTTGCAACCCCGATTGCGTAAGAAACTTGCACCAATACTTCATCACACAAACCAGCTGCTACTAAGTTTTTCGCGATGTGACGTGTTGCATAAGCTGCAGAACGATCAACTTTTGAAGGATCTTTTCCAGAGAATGCACCACCACCGTGAGCACCTTTTCCACCATACGTATCAACGATGATTTTACGGCCTGTTAAACCAGTATCTCCGTGAGGACCACCAATCACAAATTTCCCAGTTGGGTTAATGTGATACGTAATTTGATCGTTGAACAATGCTTGTAAAGCTGGTTTCAATTTCGCTTTTACACGTGGAATCACGATAGAAACAATATCGTTTTTGATTTTCGCCAACATTTCCGGCTCAGAAGCAAAATCATCGTGTTGTGTAGAAACAACAATGCTGTCAATTCGTTGAGGAACGTTGTCATCAGAATACTCGATAGTCACTTGAGACTTCGCATCTGGACGCAAGTAAGGAATCACATCCGACTCATTGTTACGAATAGCTGAAAGTTCTTGCAAAATTTTGTGTGCTAAATCCAACGCTAACGGCATGTAGTTATCCGTTTCCATTGTTGCATAACCAAACATCATTCCTTGGTCACCTGCACCTTGTGCATTTGCTTTCGCTTCAAAATCGTTGTTATCCACCTTACGAT
>JAYSRF010000018.1:0-15596 GCA_043721195.1 Fluviicola sp.
AGTAGCACCAAGTGGATCATTCGCATCGGCAATAAATCTACTGATTGTAGCTCTACCCGCTGTAATGGCTGTTCCAATTTTTCCTTGTAAAAAAGTAACAAGTGAATCTGTTACAGGAATCGTTAAGATTGGTCCATTTACATCTGTAAGCGTTGGTGTATTGACAGCTGAATTGATGAAAGTAGAAGCGGCAATAAAAAAATCTCCTAAATCTTTCAGTGCTGCTTTTGCAGGACCTACAAGAGCAGCACCTTTAATTCCAGATATAAGTGTATCATATCGTTCTTGAACGGAAGTTGAAGCACCTCTTAATGAAGTAATTCCTGCCGCAACAGTAACTTGATCTACTGTCAATCTATTCAAACGCGTTGCCAACACTTTTGCGTTAACATCTGTAATTAAATCAGGTAATAAAACAGGTGATCCGTTTTGTTTGATGTTGTTTTTATAGTCTTTATACTTAATTTCTCTCGGTAAATTAGCAACAATCCATGGTGAATAAGCAGCCCCATACTTCAAATTCCCCATTCCAATTCCATTTCTGAAATTATCAATGGTCGTTTGATAGGTTTGCAATGTATCTGCTTTTCGTACATCAAAAATACAGAAGCGGTCTTGCAATTCTGCACATTGTGCCAACATCTGGATATGCAATGTATCCATGTCTGTTTGAAGCATTAAACTTGCATCTGGAGCTAATAACATTGTTGGCTCATCCACTTTACGCAAAGCTGCCAAACCTTTCAAAAATCCAGCATCCAGACCAGTTCCGTTTACAATTGGTGCTCCATAATAACCTATAGAAACAATGTAACAATATCCTCCACCATTCGCGAAGAACATACGCATTGCATCATATAAGTAATAATTATCTGTTAGTTTAACAGATGTCACTTGGTTCAATGAATCTAAATTAACATCGGTAATGTTTACCGAAGGTGCTCCACCGAAATGTTGCACAAATTCAATCATTGAGCCGATCTTTGTTGGGACGTTCAACAAATCGTCATTTGCGAATTCTATTGCTTTTTGGGTATAACCAATAAAAGCTGGAATCGCCGTTTCTACTTGCGCTACAGAAGGAGGGAATAGTGATATCTCCTCAATATAAACGCCTGGTGTCTTGTAAGATGCCATAAACTATAGTTGTTAGATAAAAATTACTGAATAAGTTTTTGCTGCTACTACCTCAAAGGTTTCGAGCATGGGATTTGGGTAGAAATAATCCAATGCAGGTGGAATTGGAACACTAGTGAAATCTGTTGCTGGATCTATTGCAATATATCCATGTTTAGTCAGTGGTAATGCATTTGTAGTTTCTGCTTCAAAATTAGAAGAAGCTTTAATGTATTTCCAATGCGTATTTTGAGTATCAAAATGAATTTTAAAAATAGGTGCAGGTACTTTTAGATTTCTCGTTACTGTAAGTAAATCATCAGCTGCGGTATTCCCTTTAATTTTTAAGTGAATAATCCCAAGTAGTTTAGTTGTTTCTTGCGGTACAAACCACTCCTCTTGCAACTTTTTACTATCAACAGCTGATAACAAAAAAGTGTCATCAATACGCTGATCCACGCTCAATTGAGGCATGAAAACGGGAACTGTTGAAAATGCTGATGGCTGTGAATTTGTAAAAAGCATCAACCGATCAGATGAGGAGGTGATTTTTGTGATATTAGGAAACTGAGGATGTTTCATTTTCAATGCAAATACAAACGTATCTTCATCATCTAATGGGATCAACGGCAAAAGAACCGATTCCTCTGTCTTAGCCACTAGTTTAAATCCTTGATTTGAAAAGACACAACGAATTTGTAGATTCTTTAATAAACTAGCTGTCTTAGCTGAAGGAACGATTTCAACTGCTTCAGTGAATTGAAATTTCGAAAGTAATTCATCGCTAAGAGGGGTTAGCATATCATCAAAGTCAAGTGTTCCTTTATTCAAAAAGTAAGCATGCCTAATGACTACTTCACACAACGTTTTGTATTGAAATGAATTAAACAACATGATTAATTTGAGTCTTTAGTTAATATTCCTGCAGTAGCAACTTGTGAAGAACGATTTGTTGTCACATCACGTTCAATCTCTATCATGCTTAGTTTATAAAGTGCACTTGGATACTGTTTACCACCTAAAGTTCCCCAGATAAAATTCAGTTCCTCAAATGTTGGAGTATATAACTCGATTGTAAACCTAAAATCCTTAACTCCACTCATAGCACTACTAAAGCGATCATAGTCACTGTTTGCCTGAGTAAACAATCGTTTTCCTTGAAAAAATTCAATGATTTTCGAAATATCTTTCAATGATTTGATATAGGAATTGCGGTTGGCACTAAAGAGAACAAAAAGGTTTAGGTTTATCTTATTGTTTTGATAGCCAAAACCCGTAGCATCTACCTTATAATTAGGTGTGTTTTTAAGAGTCTTTTCCTCATCAATGTTTAAAAGGGTTAAGACCACGGAATCTGTCATATCTATTGTTGTATCAGATTGATCCTGCTCAACAATTGCAATGTTATCTAATTGAACAGACCGATCCAATTCTTGAGATTCCAAGTAATTATTCACTTCATCTGTTACAATTTGCAGTACTTCGTAAATCATGGTCCGTTTCTAATAGTTCAGTTTTAACAACTCTACCTTCCTGAAAATTTTGTTCGCGACAACACATATTTTTCCCAGCTGACAAATGCCAGATTAAAAATTTATTGCGCATAAAAATTGACTACTGATTTAAGCTAATCGAAAAGTAAAGAGAAAAAAAACACATAAAATGTATTTCAATAATCTTGCTCAACAATTACACTTTTAAGGAAAAAACGATTTTTAATCTCGAAGTTCTTTTTATCAGTGAATAGTGTCAAAGAATACCTAAGTTTCAGTGGGACTAATTTATATAAAAAAACTACTCCAACAAATAAATTTTATTTTTTTTTAAAAAAAAGAATCCTCCAATATTCAAAAACCCTGTTAATACTAGCGTTTATAGTACTATTCTAATTTTCAATACTTAAAAAAATAAGCCTATGCCTATTGCCCCAACTATTAACGTCATATCTTGTTCAACTAATGACTAAATTTCAGATTTATCAACTCTTCATTTGTTTTTCATTTACTTTGTAGAAAGCATTGAATAAATGACAGATGTAATTGCTTTTCTGGACACTTTCAAAAGAACGCGAGATTTTAAATCAGTTCTACCAATTTTGTTGGAGGATTCGGGTTTTAGAAATCACCTTTTTAAGCAAATTGCCTCGAATCAATATCCCTATTCTGAATACGCCTCTTGGATTGCTCAACATTTTTTTGAAAAACATCCAAATCTTTTTGAATCATGGATTGAACCATTCAAAACAATTATTCTAACGGTTGAGAATAGTTCTGTTCAACGCAACTTATTGCACATTTTTGCAACAATAAAAATTTCCACAGAAGAGGATGGTTTATTCCTTAATCAGCTCATTGATTTATTGAAAAAAAATGAATCTCCTCCTGCATTAAAAGTAAATGCATTTAAATCAATTGAAAAACAATACTTTAAATTTTATCCAGAACTCATTTCTGAAATCAGCTTGTTAATGGATTTACATCGAGAGGATACTCGTCCATCTATACAAAGCCTTCGAAGGTATTTTCAAAAACAGTATTCCAAACAGCTCAATAGTCTTTCATTATGAAATATACACTTACATTCATTTTATTTCCAATAGTCTTTAGCTCTACTTCACTATTCGCACAATCCTCTTTTGAATTAAATGAAATCATGAAAGGTGATGGCTTTATTGGTCATTCTCCCGAAAATATTGAATGGTCTTTTGATGGTCAAGAAATTTATTTTGATTGGAATCCAACGAATGAATTTGGAACAATTCCTTACCATTATTCAATTGCAAGAAAAAGCTACGAAAAAGCCTTAAATCCAACGACTTTAATTCCTTCCGCCCCTTTGTTACAAAAACACGTAACACACTATTATTTTAATCAGTTGGGAAATCTTGCGCGCTATTCAACCAAAACGCGTCAACAGGAAATTGTCTTTTCGAGTGAAAGTGCGATTGGAAATGTGCAATATGTAACCAATCCTTTACACAGTTATATTGAATTCGAGAACAATTTGTTTGTCTATGATGATCTCGTTGGAAGTATGCGACAAGTAACACGTTTTGTGCAAGGTAGTCCAGTAATTATTCCAGATTCAACCTCATTGATGCGGCAACAAACTGAACTTTTTAGCTTCATCCGACAACAACAGCAACGATCTGTTTGGCAAACTAGCCATCAACAAACACGAAAACTTCCCCTTGTAATCTATTATGCCAAAAATGAACAACTTCAAGATCTAACTGTTTCGCCAAATGAACAATTCATCACGTTTCGATTGACAACTTATCCAGATGATCCATCGACCCAATTCGAGGAATTTATTACAAAAAGTGGTTATACCAATGAATTACAAGCACGTGCAAAAGTGAGTGATCATGATCCTAAATGTCGTATGGGAATCTACGATATAAAGAATGATACCACTTACGCTGTTTCCTTTTCAACTTTATCGGACATTCGGAAAAAACCTACTTATCTCGCTGAATATGGAGCAGGAGAAGGACTTTACGAAAAAGACCGTTCCATTATGATGCACGCGCCGATTATGCATGCTGATGGGACAAAAGCATTAGTAGATGTGCGCAGCTTTGATAACAAAGATCGTTGGATCGTTTTAGTTGATTTAACCAATGGATCGATTCGTGAATTAGAGCATCAACATGATGAAGCATGGATTGGCGGCCCTGGTATTTCAGGTTGGAATGAACAAACTGGTACAATCAATTGGTCCGACAACAACACCTTTTATTTTCAGTCAGAAGTTTCTGGTTATTCTCACCTATATACATTGAATAGTTCTACGGGCGAAAAAAAACAATTGACTTCTGGTAAATGGGAAGTGTATGATGTTCAACAAAGTAAAGACAAACAAACGCTTTATATTATTGCCAATAAAATTCATCCTGGGGTTCGAAATGGTTATAAGTTAGATCTCAAAAACGGGCAGTTGACTCCCCTCTTTGAAGGTGATTTCGGCATTGAATGGACCATTTCTCCTGATGAAAAAAAATGGGCTATTCGCTATTCAACTTCTACGACGCCTTGGGATTTATTCATTGCAGATAACAAACCAAATGCTGTGATGCAACGTATTACCAAATCAACAACTCCTGCTTACGAACAATTACCCATTCAAGCCCCAGCACTCATTCAAATTCCTACTTCAGATCACCTTGAAGTAACTGGACGACTTTATAAACCTGCTCAATCAAACGGAGCTGCGGTGCTCTTTGTTCATGGTGCTGGCTATCTACAAAATGCACATAAATACTGGAGTTATTACTGCCGTGAATTTTTATTTCATCAATTATTAATTCAAAAAGGCTATACTGTATTGGATATTGATTACCGTGCAAGTGAAGGTTATGGTCGTGATACACGCACCGCAATTTACCGTCACATGGGTGAGCGCGATTTACTCGATTACATAGATGGTAAATCATATTTGGTCAATCAACTGGGAATCGATTCTAATCGTGTAGGTATGTATGGAGGAAGTTACGGAGGATTTATTACGCTCATGGGGATGTTAAAAACACCTGGGACATTTGCTTGTGGTGCAGCATTGCGTTCTGTAACCGATTGGGAGCATTATAACCACGAGTATACGAGTAATATTCTCAATTATCCTGGAACGGATCCAATCGCCTACAAACAAAGCAGTCCCATTTATTTCGCCGATGGATTAAATGGTCCATTATTGATGCTTCATGGGATGCAAGATGACAATGTTCAATTTCAAGACATTGTACGTCTGAATCAACGCTTTATAGAATTGGGTAAGGTCAATTACCAATTAGCTGTTTTTCCAACAGAAGCACACGGATTCAAATCTACCGTAGCTTGGATAGACGAATACCGACGCATTCTAGAATTATTTGAAACGTATTTGAAATAAGAAATGTACATCAAAGAACTTACTTCTAAAGCTGAAATGCTGGAACAGCTAGCTGTATTGCAAGAACTTTATCCCAATCTAACAGAAGCTTATTACTGTCAGCTATTGGATGAAATGATTCCACATAATTACGGTCAGATTGGTGTTTTTGATCAGGATAAATGCCTTGGGATTAGTGGCTATTGGGTTGGTACAAAATTGTGGTGCGGATCTTATCTAGAAATGGATAATGTGATTGTGATTGAAGCTGCAAGAGGAACAGGAGCAGGAAAAATGCTTTCCACTTACCTCGATCAAAAAGCCAGTGAACTTGGCTGTCACATTATGACTCTAGATGCATACACGAATAACTTTCAAGCGCACCGATTCTACTACAATCAGGGATATGCACCACGTGGCTTTCATTTTATCAAAATTCTTCAGAAAGATCAATTGACATAAGGTCACAAATCAGCGAATAGTTTGATGCGTAAAATCTAGGTGAAACAACTACTTATTGTTTTTTTCGAAGTTTAGCCAATTCAATCTTCACGAATCTTAATACGAGTAAAAAGTCGTTTGAAATACTAGCGATTAAGCTTGTCAACTCCTGTTGATTTTTCATCTCAGATGTGTCCAGTTGTTCCAAATAATACGTAATATCTGTCAATCCAAATAGACGAGCTGGGCTAAGCATTTTATGAGCTTCACTTCTCACATCATCCAATCGTTCATCCTTAAACGCTACATTTAATTGCTCTAAATAAGACGGCATATTATCAACAAACGCCTCATACATTTCAATTAAGTAATCTTGATCACCATTTGCTCTTTCTCTAAGAATACTCAGATCAACTAAGCGAGAAGTAGTTGTTTTTTTCTTTCTACTCAAAACAGGTGTTTCTTGCCTTTTTTGAACGCCAGTCCATTTCAATAACATCGCCAATAACATCTCAGGATCGTACGGTTTAGAAATGTAATCATTCATTCCAGCTACTAAATACTTTTTGTAATCACCAAGCATAGCTGATGCAGTCATTGCTATAATTGGGATAGAATTAACTGTATCTGGGAACGTTGTTCGAATAAGACGTGTCGCTTCAATTCCATCCATTTTCGGCATTGAAATATCCATTAATATGACATCGAACGGATGTTTCCTTAAGAGGTCAAATGCTTCTTCCGCATTATTCGCAACCTTTACTTTAGCATTCCATTTTACGAGTTCAAACACAGCAACGCGTTGATTTATTTTATTGTCTTCAACAAGTAAAACGGAAATATCTGTTAAATCATTTGATAGATTTTCAGGAATGAAGACCAAGCTTTCACCTGAGCCAATTTCAAATGGCAATGTAAATGAGAAGGTAGATCCTTTTCCTACTTGACTAACGACATCAATTGTTCCATTTTGGGATTCAACCAATGTTTTTGAAATCCCTAAACCCAATCCAGTACCGCCTTTAGAACGCGTACGATGGTCTTCTAATTGAGCAAAATTCTCAAAGATGTAAGCCAATTTCTTTTCTGGAATCCCAATACCCGTATCCGTTACTGAGAAATGAATAAACACTTGATCACTTCTAAATTCTGTCACTTCTACATGAATGGAAATTTGACCGTTTTCAGTAAACTTAATGGCATTCCCAACCAAATTCATGAGAATTTGATTGACACGAATAGAGTCTCCGATCAGCACTTTCGGAACAGCTGGATCAATAGAAGTAATCAATTTAAGTTGCTTTTCTTCTACTCGATAAAGAAACGACTTGGAGAGATGCGTTAAGAGTTCTTCTAATTGAAAAGGTTGCTGTTCAAACGTCATTTTCCCCGCCCTGATTTTGGAAATATCCAATAAATCATTCACCACATGCAGTAAATTTTTAGACGACTGAAGTATCGTTTCAGCAATTTCTTTTTGTTCATTGGTAAATGCTAGGTGATTCATTTGGCGAGAAAGTCCCATGATCCCATTCATTGGAGTACGAATTTCATGCGATACATTCGCAATAAACAGTTCTTGAATTTTTAAAGCATCCTCACTATTCTTTTGTTCACGTTCTGCTACTTCTCTTGCAATTGCTAATTCAGTAATATCTGTTTCAACCAATACCCAATAACTCAATTCATCTTGTTCATTAAAAACGGGAGTCATGGAAGATTGAATATCCAAACGCACACCATTTTTTGTTAGATTTTTCGACTGATAAGTTATGGATTTCCGTTCTTCAATTGCGATTTGCTGGTATCCTTTTAATTCTTCAACTGTCAAACTACTGAGAGCTAAGAATTCATTACCAGTGTGAAGCACAAAATCTTCTATGGAATCCCACCCAAACATCCGCTGATAACCTTCGTTCATCCATTCTGGAACGCCATCTTTATCCGTAATGAAGACACCATTCATCGTTTCACTTGCTACAATTGACAGTTTTTGTAACAAGATGTTTTTTTCAACAATTAGTTTATTTACCCGATTCTTTTCTCTAAATCTAAAAAACAGTAAACCTGTGAGAATAAATGCCAATAGAACGCCAACCACTAATAAATTTCGAATGTTACGTTGATTGGCGATGTTATTATTCTGAAGTGTTTTATATCGACTTAAAATTTGAATTTGTTTGTCTTTTTGAATCAGTTCATTTTCAACTTGTAGACGCAATATTTCTCGCTCTTTCTCCTTATTGGTAAATCGAATATATTCCTTTTCATATTGAAGTCTACTTTGATAAGCATCTTTGAAATTACCTATCTTTTGCTGTGTCTCAGACAACTCGTGATAATACGTACACATTCCATCAGCGACTGCGTTTTGTGTACTGAGAACATATAATTCTTTTAAGAATGGGGTAGATTGGTCAAAATCATTGCTATTTCGCAGCGATTGTAAGATAAGCACGATGTGACTCGCAATTAAGGATTTATTACTTGTTTTATCAAAGATTTTTTTTGCTTTAAAATAGCATTCTTGTTCCTTCTTATATTCACCAATTAGGCCATTCGCTTCACCAATATTTGTAATACAGAAACCTGCCAACCTCCCTAATGAATCGTTTCCAAGCAGTGTGAGTGTGTTTTCCGAATAAGCGATCGATTTATCAATTGCTTCTTTATTCTTGGTAAGGGAATAATAGCGTAAATAAAGGTTTGCTAACGCAATATTAATATGAGCGATTGACTCCTTTTTATTACTCTGTTTATTATAATTCAAAACCAATAAATAATATCTTTCAGCACGCTTCAATAAATGAACATTACTATTCAAAATTCCTAAATCAACCGATAAATCTCCTAGAACATTTCGTGTTTGGGCTAATTCTTGAAATGCATTTAATTCGCCGTAATAGAATTCAGCATTCAATAATGGCTTTTTCGCTTTTTCAAATAGACCTGCTTTTTTATAACTCTTTCCAACCATAAAATTGGCATCTGCTATTAGTCGTTTATCATCAATTTGTTCAGCAATTTTCAAGGCATTCAGATCTGCAATAATGGCTTTTTTTGAAGCACCTCGTTCCTGTTCCAAATCACCGAAAAGTCGATATAGTTCATACTGAAGCAATTGATTTTTAGTTGAACCCGCATTTTTTTTCGCAGATAAGGCTATTTGATAGGCGGAATCGCTATTTTTTGTGAGTAATAATCGGCTTTGCTCCATTAATTGAAGCGTTTTTGATTCCTGAATTGTCCACTTCTTTGAACTATTAGAGCTCGTTTGTTTAGCCTGAGAATAACTCAAAGATGGTAACACAACTGACACAACTGCCAACAGCAACCATATAAACACATGATTGAGTGAAAATTTCATTTTTAGTAACGTTTGAGCGTTCAACTAAGTAAGTAAACAAACATAGTAAAAATAGACGACTCTCATTTTCAAGCTCCATAGAACTCTTGTAAGGCTAAAGCAACGATTCTGATCTTGATAATTCAACGTTATTGTTTGAACGTTATTGTTTGAACGGCAGTAACTACTGAATGAAAGGTCGTGGGTTTAACTAAACATTGCTTACCTTGGCTGTGCTAAAACTAGATAAATGAAAAAATTCTTATTTCTCCTCTCCACCTTACCTTTTTTTGCTGCAGCTCAAGATTCCAAAGGAAATTGCTCCCATGTAAAATCTACCCATGCAGGACAATTAAAAAGCAATACGTTTACCGTTGCTCAAATTGCAGAAACGGAACGCTATGATGTTCACTTCTACTTTCTAGACTTGAATATGACGAATACATCCACTGCACTTTCTGGAATTACTGAAATTCATGCAAGTGCACGCGAAAACCTCGATTCTGCACTGATTGAATTATTTCCAACTTATACCATCAACAGTATTGAAGTGAACGGAGTTCCTGTTTCCTATAGTCGCGTTGCAACTGCTGTGAAAATACCAGTAAATGCGTTATCGGGTGAATCATTTAAACTAGCTATAAACTATCAAGGAACCCCTCCTACTGCTGCTACGAATCCACTCGGTGGAAGTGGTATGACGAATGACTTTTCTCCAAGCTGGGGAAATCAAGTAACATGGTCGTTGTCTGAGCCTTTTTCAGCATACGAATGGTTTCCAGTAAAACAATCATTGCGCGATAAAGCTGATAGTTGTGCTTTTCATATCACTGTTCCAACCAATTGTAAAGCTGGTTCAAATGGTGTTTTAGAGAACGTGGTTGATTTAGGAAATGGAACACATCGTTTTGAATGGAAACACCGTCACCCAATTGACTATTACCTCATCTCTGTTGCTATTGCGCGCTATGTTGAATACAATGTGACAGCAAATCCATCAAACTCTGGTCCTGTTTTAATTCAAAACTTCATCTATGACAATCCGGCTACACTTCCTAATTTCCAAGCCGACATAGACGAAACAGCAGATTTCATTGAACTTTTTGCTGATTTATATGGTCCGTACCCCTTTGCTGACGAAAAATATGGTCATTGCATGGCTCCACTTGGAGGTGGAATGGAACACCAAACAATGACAACACAAGGTTTCTTTAACAAAGGCCTTACTTCTCACGAATTGGGTCATCAATGGTGGGGAGATCATGTAACTTGTGGTTCTTGGGCTGATATTTGGGTGAACGAAGGCTTTGCTTCCTATTCAGAATTATTGATGTTGGAAAATATGTATCCTGGAGAAGATTTAGCTACCATGCTTGATTGGCATGATAATGTGATGTCGCAACCTGATGGTAGTGTTTGGGTAGAAGATAGTTTGAATGATGGTCGCATATTCTCAGGTCGGTTGACTTACGATAAAGGTGGTTCGATTATACATACACTTCGTTTTCTAATTGATAACGATTCGTTGTTTTTTGCTGGTTTGCAACAATACCAAGTTCTATATGCAGATTCAACAGCGTTGGGCGTTGATTTTATTGCTGTAATGGAAGATGTAACAGGAATGGATTTCACGAATTTCATGGAAGAATGGTATTTCGGAGAAGGATTCCCAACTTATTCTGTTCGCTGGAATACAGTTGGTGCAGATTTATTATTAGAAATTACCCAAACAACCTCTGCGAACTTAATTACACCATTCTACACCAATGATCTTGAGTTGAAGTTTGACCGTGGTGCTCTTGCAGATACAACGATTCGTTTTGCTGTTTCTGGAACTACCAATCAGTATTTTCTGCCAAATGTGAGCAGCATTACAAATGTATTGTCCATCGATCCTTCCAATTGGATCATCAATGCCAACGGAAGTATTCAAAATGATCCTAACTTCAACAATGTTGGATTGAATGAAGCAACTGCTAATGCTCAAATCAGTATTTACCCCAATCCTGCAAATGGACCATTTACAGTAGCTATGTCAACTTCAGGTAACTACACCCTTACTGTGATTGATCTAAAAGGAAGAGCAATCAAAACAGTTTCTTTTGAACAAGAAGCGTTGATTGATTTAGGTGCAAGTGCGGAAGGAACGTACATGATTCAGGTAACAGATTCCAATTCTGACTTACAAGTAAGAAGATTGGTGAAATTGTAATGCTATTCTGAAATTTTATAAAGGCGTGGGAATTCAGTTCTCACGCCTTTTTTTATTCATCTTTTCTTATTAAACCTGATCAATCTTATAAAATTGAATTGTTTCAACCCCAACTGATAGAGTCTAATATGCATTTAGTTCACCCTCCTCATTCCTCCCTCAAGTCCAATTATGCTTCGAAATACTATTTTTACAAACAAGGGAGGAGGTGTGAATCCTACTAAATTTTAAAAAGTCATTACACATGTTCAACTAGTCATGAATTAGAAACTTATCTTTAGCGAGTGTTCGACAATTACCATCGTTTTAAAGTCCTTGCGAGTGTTCGACTAGTCATGAATTCGAAACTTATCTTTAGCGAGTGTTCGACGAAGGAGAATGTATCGAGCTAAAATCCCTGCACCCCATTCACAGTCGTATATTTCAATACATTTTTCTTCTCAGGATGAATTCGTGCAAATGCCGATTGGATAGCCATTGTTCCTTCATGGAAACCACAAAGTATGAGTTTGAGTTTCCCCGTGTATGTATTCACATCACCGATAGCATAAATCCCAGGGATATTTGTTGAATAGTCAAGTGTATCTACCTTAATAGCACCTTTCTCAATTTCCAATCCCCAATTGGCAATAGGTCCGAGTGATGGTTTTAAACCGAATAAGGGAATAAAATGGTCTGCATTCGTAATAATCTCCCCAGAAACAGAATGCTTGATCACCACTTGTTCCAATTGCGAACCACCATTTAAGCCAATCACTTCTGATTCAGTAATGAGATTGATCTTTCCACTCTCTGCCAAATCTATGACTTTCTGCACAGAATCTAAATGACCACGGAAAGAACTACCACGGTGAACAAGCGTTACTTCAGAAGCAATATTGCGTTCAGCTAAATAAATTGACCAATCCAAAGCAGAATCTCCACCACCTGCAATCACACAACGTTTTCCTCTATAGACTTCTGGATCTTTGATCATGTAATCCACTCCTTTTTCTTCAAAGGTTTCAATGGTTTCAATCGGCGGTTTTCTAGGTTCAAAAACGCCCAAGCCACCAGCAATCAAAACTACTTTAGCATGGTGTTTTGTACCTTTTACAGTTGTAACAATAAATGAACCGTCTTCCTGACGTTCAATATCTTTGGCGGCTTCACCTAAAGTAAAACCTGGTTTAAACGGTGCTGCCTGTTCCATTAAATTATCAATCAACTCTCCAGCTAAAACCGATGGAAATCCAGGGATGTCATAAATTGGTTTTTTAGGGTAAATCTCTGAACATTGTCCACCAGGTTGAGGTAAAGAGTCAATTAAATGACATTTCAATTTCAATAATCCTGCTTCAAAAACGGTAAAGAGTCCAACTGGTCCTGCTCCAATAATTAGTACATCTGTTTGTATCATTTTACTTTTTCTTTTTATAATTTATCTAATCTTCAAATAAGTCGGTTGAAAGGTATTTATCTCCGCGATCGCAAATGATACACACCACTGTTCCTGAACTTAATTGCTTCATGTATTTTAATGCAACTGCGACTGCTCCCCCACTACTCATTCCACCAAAAACACCTTCTTCTTTTGCCAACCTGCGTGCCATGATACGCGCTTCTTCTTCACTCACATCAATGAGTTGATCAACGCGATTGGGCTCAAAGATGGCTGGTAAATATTCCTCAGACCATTTCCGAATCCCTGGAATTTTCGCACCATCTGCGGGTTGAGCGCCAATAATCTGAATGGCAGCATTCTGTTCTTTTAGATAACGCGAAACTCCCATAATTGTTCCAGTCGTTCCCATTGCAGATACAAAATGTGTGATTTCACCCGCAGTATCTCTGAAAATTTCGGGACCAGTCGTTTGGTAATGCATCAGCGGATTATGTGGATTCGAAAACTGATCTAACATAATGTATCCCTCCTTTTCAACCTTACTTTTAGCAAATTCAATGGCGGCTTCCATTCCTCCTGATTCTGGTGTAAGCGTAACGGTTGCTCCAAATGCCCGCATGGTCATTACCCGCTCAATCGTTGAGTTTTCAGGCATCGCTAATTCAATTTTTATTCCCAATAATTGGGCAATCATCGCCAATGCGATTCCTGTATTTCCACTTGTAGCTTCTATTAATTGTGAACCTTGATGAATCCGACCTTCATCCAAAGCGCCTTTTATCAATCCATAAGCTGCTCTGTCTTTTACACTTCCTCCTGGATTGTGACCTTCTAGTTTTGCATATAACTTAACAGCTGAGTGTGGATTGATGCGTGTCAATTCAACCAAAGGGGTATTCCCAATAAAATCGATCAATTTAGACATAACTCGAACGGGATTTAATGGTTATTTCTGATGTGTGTGTGACGCGAGAATTAGGTGGTACACTTTGCGTAATCCAAGTATTCCCACCGATGATCGAATTTTCTCCGATGATCGTTCCTCCACCTAAAATGGTTGCTCCAGCATAAATTACTACACCGTTCTCAATTGTAGGATGTCGTTTCGTAGTAGCAAATTCCTTTTCAACGCTCAGTGCTCCTAAAGTAACTCCTTGATACATCTTAACATCGTTGCCAATTTGTGTGGTTTCTCCGATAACAATTCCTGTTCCATGATCAATGAAAAACGATTCCCCAATCGTAGCTTTTGGATGAATGTCTATTCCCGTTTTACTGTGTGCGATTTCGGTGATCATTCGAGGAAGAATAGCTACATTTTCTTGCGCCAATTCATGCGCCAAACGGTAATATGAAATGGCCAGAAACCCCGGATATGTATGAATGACTTCTTTTGTACTAATGGCTGCAGGATCGCCTTTTTCAATAGCAGCAGCATCTAACAACAACCGTGAATAAAGCGCTGGCAGACGTAAACGTAGACCTGTTAAAACATTATTCAAATTGTTGTCTTCACCTAATGTACTAGGTAATAAACAAGCGGTTAAATAGGCGAAAGTTAGATTCAAACTCGCTTCCACATCTACTTGTTGTTCACCAGCTTCATTTCTGAATAACAGATCAAAAAAGGAACTCACAAATACTTCCACATCACCCGATTTCGGATACAAATCAGGCGATTCATGCACCGCTTTCAACGATGCGATAAATGTTTTATACGCCTCCATTAGTTAAAAATTCCTGCCGCAACAGTGTTATTGGTGTTTTCATTGATGAGAATGAACGATCCTGTTTTACGATTCTTTGAATAGGAATCAAGACTTACTGCTTCGGCTGTTTTGATATTCACTTTTGCAAATTCATTCAATTTTAGCTGACCATCGCTTTCAAACTGTTCGAATGAATGAATATCAATTTTACCTTCAATGGTTTTGATAACAGCTTTCGTTCTGAAGCTATTTTGCTGCAATAACAATTTTTGACCTTGTTGAAAAGCGGAACTATCCATCCAGCAAATGGTTGCGTCGAGTGATTTTTCTGTTACCGGTAATTGGTCAATTGGCACAATCGTATCACCACGGCTCACATCTAAATCATCCACCAAATGCAAAATGATTGGTTCGTCTCGAAATGCTTCTTGCACCTGATTTCCATTGTATTCAATTGCTTGAATCGTCGTCTCATTTCCAGATGGCAACACCCGAACGGCATCTCCCACGCTAAAATGA
>JAYSRF010000019.1:0-47348 GCA_043721195.1 Fluviicola sp.
CGATAAGATCAAGTTTTTCTGAGCATCACCTACATTATCTGTGTGTCCAGAAATCTGAAGTTTCCAATCAGCTTTCTTAACCAACAATGCAGCTAATTCATTCAATGAAGCAAATGATACTTCTTTGATAATTGCATTACCAGAATTAAACTCAAGATTTTCGAATGCAGTATTCAAGATTTCTTGTGCTTCTTGCTCGATTTTAGGACAACCTTTCAACTCTACAAGACCTTTCACTGTAGGACAATCATCGTCTTTATCCAATACGCCATCACCATCTGTATCTTGGAATGGACAACCTTTGTTTTTGATTGGACCTGCAAGGTTTGGACAATCGTCATCTTTATCTAACAATCCATCACCATCTGTATCTGGCCAAGGACAACCGTTGTTTTCTTTCGGACCATACTCTGTAGGACATACATCCACGAAGTCAAATAAACCATCGTTATCTGTATCAGGACAACCGTTGTAAACAAGTGGACCAGCAACATCTGGACAAGCATCTTCAGAATCTTTGATTCCATCACCATCTGTATCAGGACAACCGTTGAATGCTGCAATACCTGCTACCTCTGGACAATCATCTTTTGGATCTATGATACTGTCATTATCTGTATCAGGACAACCTTTGAAGAATGGAAGACCGGCTAAATCTGGACATTCATCATCTTTGTCTGGAATTTTATCGCCATCTCTGTCTGGACAACCTTTAAACTCGGCTAATCCTGGAGTTTCAACACACAAGTCTTCTGCATCAGGAATACCATCCATATCTGTATCTGGACAACCTTTAAACGCCCAGATTCCTGGTACATCTTTACAATTATCCACTTTGTCAGACACTTTATCCAAATCACGATCTTCTGGTGCAAGGTATAAGATTGGAACGCGTAAACCAGCAAAGAATTCAGTTCCTCTTACTTTACCATGTGCAAACATCGAACGGAAATCAACCATACCTATTGTTAAAGGACCTAGTCGTGCTGCAAGACCAGCTTTCCAACCAGAATATTGATTTACTGAAATTGGCACGTGTAAACCGAACCAAGCGTGATCAAAACTTGGAGTGATCACAAATTGAGTAGGCACTTTTACACGAGAAGTTGTGTTTTTACCTAATAGGTTAATCATTCCTGTACCATTCACATAGAACCATTTCCAAATGTGGTAATCCAATTGCAAGCTCAATGCAGTTGGTGTGTTCATCGTGTAGGTTTGACCAGTTGTCTCACTAGCAACCCAATCAGTGGTTCCGTTTGTTTTACTATCTGTAATCAAACTGTCAATGATTTGATCAAATTCTTGAAAATTATCTGCTTTATCAAATAAACGGAGATCAAGTGTTGTAGTATTGACACTAAAGTCACGGCTCAAACCACCCTTTGTGAATTTCATACGACCAATATCAACGATCGAAACACCAGCACGTAAAGTGTATTTGTTTTCATTTTTCATCCATAGATCAGTTTCTCCATCCATGTCGTATTTGAAATCCTTGTAATTCGGGCGCCATTCGTAGACAAATCCAATATCAAATCCAACTCCTAATTTTGATGCAGATTTAAAAGGACTAAAGCTTGAGCTGTTATTCACTAAATCATCAATGCTCGAAGAGTAACCATATTCAAAATTTCCGATTAATGTAGTGGCAGTATCCTTGTTTAATAACTCATAATCCAAGTTATCGGTATAAGCATAAGCAGAAGCAAGACCTTGTAAGATTTTTAAACGACCCCCAATTTTGAAAAAGTGTTCCCCTTTATCAGAGAGTACTTGACCGTAATTCACGCCGTATTCATTCCAAGCCATTGCATTTACATTCAATAGTTTGTCGTTGAGTTTTAGGTTCCAAAGGGTTGCGAAATCCAATCCGTTTTCAGCCAATTTAGCCAATTTAGGATCGATATCATCAATGTTCATGATCATACGTGACTTCGCAGAGAAACCAACAGCTATGGTTGGTTTAATGTGAAACGCAAAATTGAGCACATCAACTTGATAGTTAATATAGATTCCGCGTGGTTTTACACTTGGATCATTGTAATCATAGAAATCACCAACATAACGATCAGCAAACGAAGAATCTGGACTGATCCAAGATGTATCTGTTGTAAACGATTTTTTCCACCATTTAGGCATATCCTTCGTATCGAAATACTTAGCATTGTTCCATACACCAACGTTGGCGCTTCCTAGATTGAGGTCAAACTTAAATCGACCGTCTACGAAACTCGCAGGTTGATTGTCAAGCGCCATTACTCCAGCATAATTGCTCGAATGTACACCCAGATAATTCTGAGCAACGGCAGTTAAGTGACAAAAAGTTAATAACGTTGTTGTAAACAGCAACTGTACTGTTCTCTTCATAAGCGTAGTTTTATTAGTTATCTATTGGGTAGCGAACCAGGTAATTATTTGATTGAGAAATTAACATTAATGAGCCGTTTTGTATACGATGCAACACAATGATAGAACTTCCGTCAAATGTTTGTGTACCTAATTGCTTACCATTTAGGGTGTAAATATAATTTTTATTTGCGAGTCCGTCTAAAATACCTACCAGAGAATTACCAGAATTACCCATCTGAATAGACGAACCTGCAATATCCGTGAAAGTTGGAGTGATGGTTCCTAGCAGTTTACCTTCCGCTGTTATCATAGAAATCTTATTTCCGCAACGAATACTTAATAGTAGTTGTTTCCCAGATTGATCAATAGAAAGAATTGTAGTTGCTTTTGAAAGTTGTAGATCAGTAATAATTCCTTTCTGATTTACGGAAATAAGACGTTGTTTGCTGATTCCAAAGAACACGGGTCCATTAGCAGATTTTACTCCGATCAATTCACACGTAGGAATTTCAACTGATTTCAGTTTCTTTTTTCTATCAATTGAAAAGTTTGTTACGGTTGTTTTTCCTAAGATAGTTGCAGTTAATTCACCCCCATTCGACCAAATCATGAAAGCTGCTTGTCTGGGTTGGAATGTCGTTTTTATAGCTGATTTTTGGTTGCCATTTGTACCATAAATAGTGAGTTTTTCATTGTCCAGAACAGCTAGTTGAGAAGCATCCTTCCAAAAGTAAGATATAGCTTGAGTTACAGGTGTTGTTGACAAAGCAATTGCTTGTCCGTTTAGTTCTGAACCATTTTTAGTAATTTGATGAACGGCATTCGAAGTAGTTATAATAAGTTCATTCTCAGTATACGAAAGTGTAGGTTTTCCTATAACAGCTGATGGGATTTCAATTTTCCATTTTTCTTCATCACCTTTAATTCCATACAACGTATTTGATTTTGATAATACATAGATAAAATCTGTTCCTTGAATGGGTACGATATGGGAAATACCACCTTCAATGCGAATAGATGCTGCTACTTCTGATTCATCGATTGGATTCTCTTGTGAAATGGTTGCCGTTGCCAATCGTTGTACAAAAGTGTGAGTTGAGTGGTTCAACAAGCTGATTGTTCGGTGTTCTGCGGTTGTTATTTTTCTGTAACTCACCCGTTTTGGTGCCTTTTGGAATAATTGAGTGCGCAGTTGTTCATTTTGAGATAAGGTAGCTCCCGTTTCATACGCACCAATAAGTTGATCTATGGTACTTTTTTCTGTCGCAATAAACACCCGATTATTGAATATTTCAATGTACCAGTCCGATGAAGATAAAAGCGATGAAGGAATCCTTGTGCTGCGAACGCGCCCGCTGTTTTTGTTAGATGAAATAGAACTTTCTTCCATTCGATCGCCTAAAATAGCAATGGGGTCTTGCCCACCAATACAATCCGTAACAATACAGACATTTCCTTTATACGTAATTTTTAATGCACCACTCAACATCCATTCTGAGAGTGGGCTTTTTGAGCTGTTCGAACCAGAAAACAAGAAGCTTTTCTCAAAAAACTCAAGTTCAGAAAATGTTGCGGGGATTATATCCTGAAAAGTTTCTTGATCGTCAGCTAGAGCAGATTTTGTGGTAGTTGATTGAGAAATATATAGGATTTCTGTAAGGCTGTTTCGGTAAGCATTTTCAATTAATGGCTTCCCCTCGCTCCATTTTAAGACGGTTGCTGAACTTTTTCTATCAATGTATTTCCATTCGATAGCAGCATTGGTAATCTGTTTAAGTGGTTGTTTTGAGATGACTAAAATTTCTTTGTCATAAGAAGCTGTCCAACCATTGGAAAGTTTGAATGATTTAGCTGAGTTGAATTCTGTTGAGATAGACAGTGAAGAAAAATACCGATCAATTAATTCAGTTGTCCAAGGTTTACTACGTTCCAACAGAACAATGAATCTGGAAGAAGAGAAATAAAAATGTTGAATCCGTTCGGTATGAGTAAGAATGGAAGCATAAAATTCGTTTTCAGCTAAAAAAGCGAAATCAGGATGCGTATAATCTGGTTCCAATGGTTTGTGAACGATGACAACAGAAGCATCAGCCGTTCCGAAAACAGTTTCGGGAGTTAGAGGTTGTCCGAGCGAAGTCAGGTTAATGCCAACATAGCCGATCCATAAAAGGGAGATTAGCCCCAGAATACTCAATAGATATTTCCCCACAATATGCTGTTTTACTGCCAAAAATACGCAGTAAGATGACTGATTTTAGGAATTCTTTCAGAAGTAGTTAACAGGATTGTGTTTACTCAAAAGTAAGAGCTAATTGCTCTGATCCCAATAAATTGAATGTCTGTCTATGGTATTCACATGCTCCAAATGCACGAATTGCTGATCGATGGGCTAGAGTAGGGTATCCTTTATTGACATTCCAATGATACTGAGGAAACTGTTCATGCAGTTGTTCCATGTATTCATCCCTGTAGGTTTTTGCCAACACGGAAGCTGCCGCAATGGATTGGTAGATCCCATCTCCTTTGATAATGGCATGCGCAACAAAATCGCCGTTTTTCAAGATTTTATTTCCATCAATCAGTAATTCATCTGGGCGAGGAGTCAATTTATTCGCCGCACGATACATTCCCGTTAAACTAGCTTGTAATATATTGATTGCTTCAATTTCTCGTTCTGATAAAAAAGATACGGCAAAGCTAATCGCTTCTTTTTCAATTATAGGGCGAAGTTCATTTCGTTGTTTTTCCGTTAATTTTTTCGAGTCATTCAAAAAAGGATGTGAAAAATCAATTGGTAAAATAACTGCTGCTGCAACCACGGGTCCTGCAAGACAGCCTCTGCCTGCTTCGTCGCAACCTGCTTCTATAATTCCTGCAGTTCGAAAAGATAATAATTCAGCCATAAGCAAATATTGGCAAAATTCTTGTATCTTTCAGCATCGAAACAACTTTATTACCTTTGTTTACGTTTTACTTTAAAAGATAAAGCTCGGTTATGAAAAAGATATTACTTGTATTGGTTGTGGTTTTAGCAGCGTTTGCAGCATCAGCACAAAAGTCAGCGTCGTTATCGGCGAAAGCACTTGAAACTGGAAAATCATCTGGAACATTTTTATTTGTTCTTCCATCTGATGTGACTTCACAACAAATTGATGAAGTGAAAGGTTATTACAAAGATTATTTCAGTGTAAATTTTGACCAAGCAAAGCATGAAGCAACGTTGGTCTTAACTGCCAACGAAACGATGAATAGACGTATTATTTTACGTTTTTTATCTTCTATAGGTGTTCGTACTGTGAATGTTGATGGTGTTGATAAAACATTGGATGTTTTTTATGACACGAATTTGAAATAAGGATTTAAGCTTTTTAATTATATGAACTCCAGTTGAACACTGGAGTTTTTTTTGTGCCTTGTTTTTTGAGAAAAGAACTAGGATTCTGGCAGACTAGAAATCATTTTTGAAATCGTAGAATAAACTACCTTTTATGAATAAATGATTTTTTAAATGAAGAATAATCACCTATTGGATACAAATGAATTACCGTTAAATTCGATTTTAGTTTAACTGTAATCCATTCAGTGATCCCGCATTCCGATAGTTATCGGAATGCGGAACGTATAAAATTGATATACATGCGGTTGGTATCTATTTGGTTGTGTTGTTTCTCGTGGTTAATTTATTTTTTGATACAAGTTAGCATTGAAATGAGTGAACAAATTAATTATAGAAAAACAGGTCTATGAGTGAGATGTTATCAATAGGAGATGATGTATTCTATCCAATTTACCGAAACAAAAAAAGGCTTCTGCCAATTGACAGAAGCCTTTCGTATTTGAAAGAATTATTTTATTGTTTTGCTACCGAAGAAACGATTGTTTGTTCCGTTGTTTCAATCACAACTTGATAAACACCTTTTGCTAAGTTTCGCATATCAGCAGTAAACGAATTATTTGTTTTTGTTAAAACACTCAATAAACGACCTGAAGCATCCACCAAGGTAACACGTTCAATGTTTCCTTTTGTTGATTCAATGGATAAGAAATCAACTACAGGATTTGGATAGATCACTACACCGTAGTTTGCTAATTCTGTGATTCCAATTACGCTTTGAGCAACGGTAACTATTGTTGATGAGAATTGACAGCCATTTGCATCTGTAACAGTAACACTATAACCTCCTGGAGTTAGTCCCGTAATTGGATTAGTTATACCTCCATTACTCCATATATACGTATAAGGTGCTGTTCCACCACTTGGCGTTGCAGTTGCAGTTCCATCATTACAAGTAGGACATGTTTCGTCCGTTGAACTTACAGCAGTTGTTACAGCTGTTGGTTCAGTAATGGTGATATTCGTTACAGTAACTTGACAGTTAGCTGAATCTGTAATGGTTGCAGAATAGGTTCCTGCAGGAGCAGTAATAGAAGTTGTTGTGCTACCATCCGACCATAAAATTGAATAAGGAGAAGTTCCACCTTGAATGTCAACCGATGCACTTCCATTATCACCAAAACAGTTTGCATTCAGGATTGTTCCTATTGCAGCAGTTGGAGCATTTGGATTCGTTATCGTAACAGAGTCAGTAAAACTACAATATGCATTGCTCATTGTATAGGTATAAATCCCAGCAGTTAATCCTGAAATACTATCAGTCGTTGTGTTATCTTCCCAAAGAATAGAATATCCAGCATCCAATGAAACTAAGGCAGTACCATCACTTAAACCACAACCGGCTTGTGTAGAACTTACAAGAGATCCACCACTTTGTCCAATACACATGTCAAAATTGGGGTAAATTACGAATGGTTTTGAAAATGCAGCCCCAAATGTTTCAACTGCTGCGAATGCAGGTCCATTACTTGGCCATTGCACAAACATTGAGTTCGTAGTAAAAATAGCATTGGTATTCCCTAATTGCAACGTTGAATCAAATTCAATTTGTAATAAAGCGTATTTTCCAGCTGCTAAGTTTAACGTACCTCCTGATATAGGGTAGGTGTATAAACGAGCAGAATCATCAGGATAAATAAGAGTATCTGTTGTTGCGAGTAAAGTTGTTGGAACCCCAGCCCCATTGGTATTGTAAATAGCAACGGATAATTGTCTTCCAGTATATCCTGCTATTAAGTAAGATGACACAGAGGCTAAGTTAACGGCAGTCTCAAAATTGAATACTTGACCAATATACGCAACTTCACCTGCTCCAATTCCAAGACCTCCAACTACTGTTGCATCGTCTCGTCGCATTTGAGTTGGGTCAACAAATAAACCATTAGGATCTAAAATAGTATCATTAGTCGAAATTTGATCCGTTTCATTGAATGAAGGGTAAAATTTGAAATCATACGCTCCATTTGCTGTTGGTGAATAAGCAATTGTTTTTACCTCAGTGGCTCCACTTGCAAAAGAAGCAGTAGCAGCACTTTGAACAGTTGTAAGATAGGTTCCATTTAAAATTACATCACATGAAAGTCTTGCATTTGTAGCAGCAAGAACCCCCATGTTTTGAATACTACCAGTCAATAAAATATTTTGAGCTGTTGTTAAATGATTCATAGGAGCTAGCGTGTATGGACCATGAGAAACACTTCCATTAATTACTTGTACATCATTTTGCACTTGCACCTCAGCCACAACATCATCAATCAATAAGACGAATTTATCTGAACTGTTGTTTCTAAAACCAATATAAACTGTTTGACCAGCATAAGCATTTAAACTCAATTGTCGCGCAGTCCAAGTAGTGTTTTCAGCAGCGATTGAAAATAAGCTCGTAGAGTTGGTAATTTGATTTCCAATAACTCCCGATCCACCTGTAGGAGTAGACGGAGCTACCATAACCCGCACTTCATATCCATCTGGGTAAGAAGCATCATACGTAACGGCATTCCATTTTAAAATTGTTCCAGTTTGAACCGCAATTGGAGCGGTCCACATCCAGTCATTGGAAGTTCCAGCAGGAGTATACCAAGAAGTACTAAATGCAGCGCTATCAGCTACATTGTTTGCGAAATCTTCACGACGTTCCCATGCTTCATTGACATAATTCACGGAAGCATTCGGTGTTAAACCATCGGAATTTCTCAAGAGCCATCCAACTGGGAAGCTATAGGTTCCAGGTCCACCAGCAGTTGGTCCAGATATTCCATCAAAATCTTCACTGAATAAGATTTGACTTTGTGCCGAATAAATAAATAAACAAGCAAGAAAAGAGAGTACTATTTTTTTCATTTAGTAGTAAATTAATTTTGGTAAAAATAGTGTGATTTTTCACAATTTACAACTTATAAATTGTGAATTAGTTCTTTGCAAAGAAAAATCCACCCAGAAATGGATGGATTTGATAATTTATTGACTTCTTTTTATCGAAGTTAGCCTATTAATTTTTAATCATTTCACAATGAATAATTGTTTGCTGCGATCAGTTGTTCAGCGATCAATTGTCTAGTTGCTTTTGGATTGATAGAAGTTGTTTTTGTAAATCGTTTTAATCCAGTAAGCATCATACGAGCTTCATCTCCTTCAGCAAACGATAGAATAGCATCTTTTCCGGATTTTTCGATGCGATCAGCTACATCATAAAAATAGGTTTTCACAATGGCAATTTGAATACTTGCTTCCGCTTCTCCTTTCAAAGCAATTAGTTTTTCAACTCTCAGTAAAACCGATTCAGCTTGATACACCCAGATCGCAATATCGGCGATGTTCATCAATACTTCTTGTTCCTTTGAAAGGGTTTGCATCAATTTTTGCACTGCTGATCCAGCAACCATTAAAACCACTTTTTTAAATCCAGAAAGCGCTTGTCGTTCGGCAGCCAATGGTCCTTCTGGAAGTTCTGTCATTTCAGGAATACTCATCAGTTCTCCTGCTACTTTCATTGCAGGTCCCATTAAATCCAATTCACCTTTCATGGCACGACGAAGAATCATATCAACTGTTAACATGCGATTGATCTCGTTTGTTCCTTCAAAAATGCGGTTGATGCGAGAATCGCGGTAGCCACGTTCCACTGGTGATTCAGCTGAATAGCCCATTCCACCATAAATTTGAACTGCTTCATCCACTACATAGTCAAGGCATTCTGAACCTGCGACTTTTAGAATGGCACATTCAGCTGCAAATTCCTCAATTCCTTTTAGTGTAGCTTTGCTTTTTTCCATTCCTCCAGCAACGAGTGCTTCAATCGCGTCGTCGATATTTTGTCCAGCGCGATAAATGGCTGATTCAATTACAAAAATGCGAATTGCTTGCTCTGCCAATTTATAACGAATAGCGCCGTATTTGGAAATGGCACGTCCAAATTGTTCACGTTCATTTGCATAATGGATAGAATCGTTGATTGCTTGTTTCGAACCTCCAAGAACTCCTGCGGCTAATTTAATTCGACCAATATTTAGGATGTTGAGAGCGATTTTAAACCCATTTTCGCGTTCAGAAAGCAAATTTTCTACAGGTACTTTTACGCCATTAAAGAATACTTGACGTGTTGAAGAACCTTTGATTCCCATTTTCTTTTCTTCAGGATTGAGGCTAATCCCTTCACTTGCAGCCTCTACTAGGAATGCGGTTAGGTTTTTATCATCTCCAATTTTCGCAAATACAGTAAACAAATCAGCAAATCCGCCATTCGTAATCCACATTTTTTGACCATCTAAGATATAGAATTTACCATCCTCGGTTAAAGTAGCTTTCGTTTTACCAGAATTCGCATCTGAACCAGCTCCAGGCTCAGTAAGGCAATAGGCGGCTTTCCATTCACCACTGGCTAATTTCGGGATGTATTTTGCTTTTTGGGTATCATTTCCATAATAGAGTAGTGGTAGGGTTCCAATTCCTGTATGTGCTCCATAAGCTACCGAAAATGAATGACCTTTCCCTAAGTATTCTGTTGCCATTAAAGCCGTTTTGAAGTCAACACCCATTCCACCTAACTCTTCTGGAACAGACATGCCTAAAACACCTAATTCTCCAGCTTTTTCCAACAATGATTGCATGAGGCCTTCTTCCATGTTATCTAATCGATCGAATAGAGGCGTTACTTCATGAACAATAAAATCATTACATGTTTGCGCAATCATTTGCTGTTCTTCGGTCCATTCTTCAGGTGTGAAAATTTCTGTGTGGTTTACATCTCGAATGATGAATTCACCTCCTTTAATAGCTGTTGACATATTCTCTATTTTTAATAATTGTTTTATTCGTATTGCTAAAAGTACACATCTTGATTTTATTATGCAAGCATAGTAAAGTATTTTTTTTACTCGTTGAAATTAGTGTTTTATAAGTGGTAATCAAAATCATTTAAGGGTAATTAAATGGGGATTCACCGATAATAATCAATAATTAATCGAACTTTTAATAAATATCCTTATATTTCATTCAAACTTCTACTAAAATGGTCAAGATCGATATTGTTTCAACGCTTCAACGGCTAATTTCTGGAATTGATGAGAGTATTATCATTTTTGATACGAAAGGATGGATTTTACATGCTTCCGATAGTTTGAATCGATTGCTAAATGAAGATGATTTAATGAATCGTTCGATCTATGATTTTATAGAAGGTAATGCTGATCATGTTCGATTATGGCTTGAAAATTTAAGTAATGCTCATTTCAAGGATGTGAAATTAAATATGCTTCGAAATAAGCATGTATTTCCTGCTCGTTTGATAATGGCGGCTTGGTCAGTTTCAGATGGTGAGTTTATTATCATGGCTTCTATCGTTGATGCGACCTATATTGAGCGTAAAAAGCGTGATTTATTGCGTAAAACATTGACCATTGAACAATTGTCCAAATCACGTAAAATCCGTGACGGTAAATTGAATGAAGCAATTTATGAAATTTTGGAAATGTCATCGAAGGCAGTTCAGGTTGAACGGGTAAACGCTTGGTTATTCAATGAAGATGCAACGCTGATTGAATGTATTGGTAATTATGATACTTCCATTCCCGGCTTAGTGGATCAAGATAGTTTACCTCGCATACAGATGCCAAACTACTTTCGGCTCTTTGAAACGGAAAAAATCATTATTTCTACTAATTCAATGGATTCTGAAATCACAAGAGAATTAAGAAATAATTATTTAATTCCAAATAATATTCACGCGATGATGGATGTTCCATTACGAATTGAAGGTGATATTATTGGAGTGATTTGTTTTGAACAATTAGATCATTCTCGTGAATGGACATTGCAAGATCAAAAATTTGGATTAATTGCCGCTCAAATGGTTTCATTATCGGTAGAAACGAATAAGCGTAAGTTGATTCAACAACAATTAGAAAATGCCTTGCGGCAAGAAAAGCGTTTGATGATTGAAACAAATCATCGTATAAAAAATAATTTAGCGATTACGACTAGTCTAATGCGGATGCAATTGGATAAGTGTAAGGATGATTTTCATCGAAGTCTTATTCAAGATGCAATTAATCGAATTAATTCTATTGCAGCGTTGCATGATTTGTTGTCAGAATCAAGTGGCGCACATCGTATTCATTTTGAGTCGTATGCAGTTGAATTGCTTCTGGGATTACAGGCCTCTCTTTCAGATCCGAATAAGCCAATTCAATTGGTTTATACAATTGAAGCATGCGAAATTTCCAGCTCACTCGCTATAACTTTGGGATTGGTTATTAATGAAGCCGTTACCAATTCCTATAAACATGCATTTAATGAACAGTCTGTGGGTATGATTCGCGTTGACTTAACGCTTAAAGGTCCAGTAGGTCAATTAATTATTTCAGATACTGGTAAAGGTTTTGAGCCAACTGCCAAACACGGTCAAGGACTTGAGATTATAGAAGGGCTAGCTCAGCACATTGAAGCTGAACTTAAAACCACAACGAATGCTGGCTCCACTATTGAACTTAATTTTAGATTACGCTAATCGAGTTTATTTCAATAATTCAATTACACCTGCAGCTCCTTGTCCTGTTCCCACACACATTGTTACAACACCATAACGTTGATTGCGTCTGCGTAATTCATTGATTATCTGAACGCTTAATTTTGCTCCTGTACAACCAAGTGGATGACCTAATGCAATTGCACCTCCGTTTACATTCACCAAATCTGGGTTAATTCCCGTTTCACGAATGACGGCAAGTGATTGGGAGGCAAATGCTTCGTTGAGTTCAAATAAATGAATGTCATTTAAGGTCAATCCTGCAGCTTTTATAGCTTTTGGAATTGCTTCTACAGGTCCAATTCCCATGATACGCGGTTCTACGCCAACAACTGAATAGCTGATCAATCTTGCGATAGGTTCAATGTTCAATTCTTTGATCATTTTTTCGGACATCACCATTACAAAGGCAGCTCCATCTGACGTTTGGGAAGAATTACCAGCTGTGACAGAACCATCAGCGGCAAAAACAGGTCTTAGCTTACCTAATCCTTCTAATGTTGAAGCTCGCGGACCTTCATCTGTATCAACGATGTATTTTTTGGATTGGCGTTTTTCTTGTTCGTCTAAAAAGATGTTTTCAACTTCAATTGGCACAATGTCTTGTTTAAATCTACCGGCTGCAATAGCTGCAATAGCTTTTTCATTCGAATACACTGCAAAAGCATCTTGTTCAGCTCGACTCACATTGAATTGTTTTGCTACTGCTTCGGCTGTTAATCCCATTCCCCAATACCAATTTGGATTTTCCTTAGCTACTGTTGGATTTGGCACAATTCGCCATCCACCCATCGCCATAACTGACATCGATTCAACACCGCCGGCAATGATACAATCGGCCATACCAGCTTCAATTTTTGCTTGCGCAATGGCAATTGTTTCCAATCCTGAAGAGCAATATCGATTAACTGTCATTCCAGGAACTTTATCTGTTTTGAGTCCCATTAATGAAATCATTCGACCTACATTGAGTCCTTGCTCTGCTTCTGGCGTTGCATTTCCTACGATAACATCGTCTACTCGTTCTTTTTCAACTTGTGGAACAGCTTGCATGAGGTGCTCAATTACACGTGCTGCCATATCATCAGGTCTGTAGAATCGAAACCCACCTTTTCCTGCTTTTCCTACTGCGGATCTAAATCCTGCTACAATATATGCTTTGCTCATTTTTTTTATTTTTAAGATTGAAGACGAAAGACTGAAGATTTGAGACGGTAGACGAAATCTAGTCTTAAGTCTTCCGTCTTAAGTCTATTCGTCTTCAACTTTACTAGTTTCTTAATATTTTCCCTGTTTTCACTAAGCTTTCCAATCGTTCAAGCGTTTTACGTTGCATACATAATTCAACAAATGCTTTTCGTTCAAGATCAAGCAAGTATTGTTCTGATACCTTCGTATTTTCGCTTAAATCGCCACCGCACATTACCCAACCCAATTTTTCGGAAATCAAGCCATCGTGTTCTGACATATAATGACCAGAAATCATAGAATTTGCTCCAACATAGATGATTCCCAAGCCTTCTTGTCCAATTACTGTGATATCTTTTTCGCGTTTTGGTGCGATGTAACCAGCATTTGAAAGGTATAAACAAGCTTCTTTTGCTTGCGTTAATTGGTGTTCACGACTCACTACAATCTCATCGATTCCATTCCTCAAATAGCCTAAATCAAATGCTTCATGCGCAGAGGTCGCTACTTTTGCTTGTCCAATAGTTAGAAAACGTTCACGTAAACGATTGATTTTAATATCGCCTTCTTTCAATTCTTGTGAAAGTCTACGCGCAAATTCTTTCGATCCGCCACCGCCTGGAATTAAGCCAACACCAAATTCAACTAAGCCCATGTACAATTCTGCATGAGCAACAACTTTATCTGCATGCATCGATAATTCACAACCACCTCCTAATGCCAGATTGTGAGGCGCTACGATAACTGGAATATTGGAATAACGAACGCGCATCATGGTGTCTTGGAATGTTTTTACTGCGATATTCAATTCATCGAATTCTTGTTCAACAGCCATCATGAAGATCATTCCAACGTTTGCTCCTGCTGAAAAATTACCACCAGTATTTGAAATGACCAATCCTTTATAGTCTTTTTCTGCTAAATCGATGGCTTTATTGATGCCTTCAATTACACCACCACCAATGGTGTTCATTTTTGTGTGAAATTCAAGGTTGAGTATTCCATCACCAAGATCAACTAATGTGGCATCACTATTGCTCCAAACTTTATGTGAATCTCTTAAAGCATCGAGGTTAATTAATTCTTCAGTTCCTGGGATGATTTGGTACGATTTGGATTGGGTATTGTAATACAAGCGTTTACCATTCTCAATTTTGTAAAATGAAGTATTACCTGCTTGTTCCATTTCACTTACCCAATTTGGGAGCGTTTTTCCTTTTTTAGCAACGAGCTCTTTTCCTTTTTCAAATCCAATAAGATCCCACGTTTCAAAAGGACCTAATTCCCATGCAAATCCGGCTTTTATAGCATCATCGATTTTATATAAATCATCAGCTATTTCAGGAATTCTATTACAAACATAGGCAAACAGACCTCCGAAAACGGTACGGTAAAACTCGCCAGCTTTATCCATGCCAGCAAACAGCATTTTGGTACGTTGTTTCAAATCATCAACCGATTTGGTCATTTCTAAAGTAGGAAACGACACCTTTTTAGATGGGACGTATTCCAGTGTTTTTAAATCGAGTGAAAGAATTTCCTTTTTACCATCAGCGGAGGTTGTTTTCTTGTAGAATCCTTGCTTTGTTTTTGAACCGAGCCATTTATTCTCGAGCATTTTTTGAACGAACGCCGGAAGTTCAAACGACGCTTTTTCTTCGTCATTCGGACAATTCGCTTTTAACCCATTTGCAACAAGTGCTAAGGTGTCCAATCCAACAACATCACATGTTCGGAAAGTTGCAGATTTCGCGCGACCTAATACTGGACCTGTCAATTTATCAATTTCATCAATGGTTAAATCCATTTCTTCCACTGCATGAAACAAAGCCATGATACTATATACACCAACTCGATTGGCAATAAATGCAGGTGTATCTTTACATAAGACTGTCTTTTTACCTAGTACTTTATTGCCGAATTGCATGTAGAAATCGATGACTTCTAGTGCTGTTTCTTTTGTAGGAATGACTTCCAATAAAGGCAAGTATCTAGGGGGGTTGAAAAAGTGGGTTCCTGCAAAATGCGCTTTAAAATCGTCACTTCTTCCATCTAACATCATGTGAATCGGGATGCCAGAGGTGTTTGTAGAAACAAGTGTTCCAGGTTTGCGGAATTGCTCAACTTGTGCGAAGACCTGTTGTTTGATATCCAATCGTTCAACAACAACTTCCATGATCCAATCAACATGAGCAATTTGAGCCATATTGTCTTCAAAATTCCCTGTTTGAATTCTACTAGCAAATGATTTTCGATAAATTGGCGATGGATTCGAAGAAAGAGCGAATTGAAGTACGTCATTTACAATACGATTTCGCACAGCTTTCGAAGCTAATGTCAATCCTTTCGCTTGTTCCGTTTCGTTCAGTTCTTTCGGAGCGATATCTAATAAAAGTACTTCGCATCCAATATTAGCGAAGTGACATGCGATACGTGATCCCATTACTCCGGATCCTAAAATTGCAATTTTACGAATGTGTCTATTCATGATTAATTAGTTTGTGTCATTACCGTTAGTATCATCGAGTTCTTCATCAACAATTTTTTGTAATTCTTGAATGACGGTTTGAAAAGTGTCGAACTGTTCTTTTGTGATTCTATTTTCTACTTTATGGTTGAAATCAAAAATGACATCACGCGCAATATAACGCGCTTTTAACCCTTCGTCAGTGAGAAATACGCGAACAACCCGTTTGTCAGTTGTATCTTCTTGTCTGCTGATTAAGCCTTTTTCCTCCATTGTTTTGAGGGTGCGAGATAAACTAGTGGGTTCCATTCCCATTCGTGGCCCCAATTGTGTACTTGGTGTCCCATCTTTGTCAATGTGCAACAAAATAAATCCAACAGACATGCTAATTCCATAGCTATTGGCTTTTTGATTGTACATGCGCGACATTTTATGCCAAGCCTGACGTACGTCTAAATCAATTTGATAATTGGGTTTTTCTAACATTTTATCTAGTTATACCATACGAATATACTAAAAATAGTATGAGCGCATAACAAAAACAATAAAGATGTAAAAAAAGATATTGAAATGGTTAGTTAACAGAAGGATATGTCGAAAGTAATAAAAAATTGATCACCAAATTTTTTCAGATCGAAAAACGGTCCCGTTGAAGTTGGCTACTAATTCTTGGCGTTGATTAACAACCTCAACTAGGTAGCGAGCAATTGTTTTTCCTTTTTGAATTTCAGTACAAGTTGCGGTTAGAAGATCGCCTAATTGCACTGATTTGATATGAGCGATGCTTGTTTCAATACTCATACATTGATTGCCGTAGCTATTGGACGCAAAAGCTAGAGCTGAATCGGAAAGTGCGTATGTGATTCCTCCATGAGCAATTCCAAAGCCATTCAACATTTCGTTGGTAACGGTGCACGAAAGGGAGCATTTACCTAAATGGATAGATTGAACCGTGATGCCTAACCAATTGGAATAGGCATCACTTTCAAGCATTTGTTGTATTATTTGATTGGGCGTTTTCACGCGTTTTCACCACCGATTGAACGACTCAACAAAGAGATCATTGCCAATGTAACAATGAATAGTTGAGTTGCTGTTTCATCATCTAACGTGCTTCCATCTTCATTTTCCATACTTACTTCAAGCGCCATGAATCGAACCAAATCAGCTTGATCACTGAAATCTTCGAGTAATTCATCGTCCTCATTTTCGAAATAAGTATCGAGTACAGCAAAATAAGGTTCTTCGAAATCATCGATTTGAGATTCCGTAACAGCTGCAGGAGTTAAGCCAGCTTGTGTAAACGCCTCTAAAATTACAGTGAAGTAATAAACGAGTAAACTTTCAAGATCCTCGTTCTTGTATTCTTCTGAAGCAGACATCACATAACCAAGTAATACTGGTTGAGCCGACGTATGTGTTTCGGATAATTGATCGATAGCGCTATCGTCTAACGTATCTACTTTTTTAATGGCCGCTTCTATGTGACCGAGTGTAACTTGTGACATTTGTGCAAATTTTTGGCTAAAGGTAGGTGGAATAATCAAGTCAAAAAAGAACAAGTTGCGATTTCAGATAAATGTTATCTTTGATCATGGCATTTTTTTCAAAAGAGTATTTGGATTTTTTCATTGAGTTGGCTCCCAACAACACAAAAGATTGGTTTGATGCGAACAGAAAGCGCTATGAATCAGTTGTTAAAAAACCGTTTGTTGATTTTATTCAGCATTTAATACATTCTTTTGAGAAGCACGATTCGCGTTTAAAAGACTTAGAGCCTAGTGCCTGCATTTTCCGTATTAATAGAGATATTCGTTTTTCTAAAGATAAAGCACCCTATAAATTGTTCTGTTCCGCAGTAATTGCACCAAATGGAAAGAAAAGCGAAGCCGTTAATGGCATTTATTTTGAATTGAGCCCTGAAGCAATTCGAGTTTATGGTGGAATTTACGAGATTGATAAAGATAATTTGTTGTTAGTTCGAGAAGGAATTGCAGAGCATGGTGCAGAATTTCGTCGACTGATAGAAGAACCTGCATTTAAAGCTGTTTTTGGAGAAATTCGAGGAGACAAAAACAAATTGCTTCCTGCTGAGTTAAAACAAGCTGCTTTAGAAGAACCTTTGATCTTTAATAAACAATGGTATTACATGGCTGAATTTCCAGCAGAAGAAATTATTTCTGATAAGTTGGATCAGTTACTGGAACGCTGTTACTTAGCTGGAAAACCATTGGAGAGTTTTTTTAACCAATTTATTCAACGTACATAAATAAGATGATGAGAAAAATACAAACGATAGCCATTCTTTTGCTTATTAGCTGTGTGGCAAATGCTCAGAAAAAAGAATTGACTTTGTCTGAGTCTGTTTTACAGCAATACCGAGCATTTCGTCCAGAGCAATTAACTGGATTTTCATGGATTCCAGCAACAGATTCTTATGTGTATGCGGCTGAAGGTTATACAACCATGATGCGGGCTACTGCAAAGAAAAATGTCTTTGAAAAGTGGTTTACCATTCAAGATGTAAATACTGCATTGGGATCAGAATTGTATAATTTTGGTGGATATTCTTGGAAAAATGGGCAAGAAATATATTTGAATAATGGCGCTCAATTCTATGAATATAATACCGTTACTAAGAAAGGGAAATTGATTGCGTCCATTGGTGATGAGGTCGAAAATGCAACTATGGAACCAACAACTGGTCATATTGCTTTTACCAAAGAAAATAATTTATATGTACATTCTGCAGAGGGGTTAAAATTGGTTGTTACTTCGAATGATGATAAAGCAATCGTTTCAGGTCAATCTATTGCGCGTAATGAATTTGGAATTGCAGGTGGCATTTTCTGGTCTCCAAAAGGAAATCATTTGGCTTTTTACCAAAAGGATGAATCTGCAGTTCATGAATACCCATTGTTAGATAATAATCAAACACCTGGTGCGCTGATACCAATTCGTTATCCGATGGCAGGTCAATTGTCAGAAAAACCAAAAGTTGGGATTTTCCATTTATCCACAAAACAAACTATTTACATTCAACCAAGAGGAGCAAAGGATGACTACATCACTAATCTTTCTTGGACGCCAGAT
This sequence comes from Fluviicola sp., assembly GCA_043721195.1. GTDB lineage: Bacteria > Bacteroidota > Bacteroidia > Flavobacteriales_D > Crocinitomicaceae > Fluviicola. The sequence continues at coordinate 19,018 of JAYSRF010000019.1, forward strand.
GAACTCTATATCATAGTTGCAGAAGTAAATCGCGATCAAAATCACATGTGGTTAAATCTCTATGATGCAAAATCTGGAACTTTTGTTCGTACGTTGTTGGAAGAATCGAGTGACAAATGGGTTGAACCAGAACACGCTGCTTTTTTCCCGAATGCTACTAGTAATAACTTTGTTTGGATTTCCGAAAAAGATGGATTCAATAACCTTTACTATTATGATATTACAGGAAAGTTGATTAAACAATTAACAGCCAATAAATTTGTAGTAAAAGACATTCTTAAAAGTGTGAAAAACGGGCAAGAAATTGTTTTTTCAGCCACTGGAACAAGCCCATTAAACACATTGTACTATGTAGTTGATTTAAACGGAAAGCAACGTTGTCTTACTTTGGAAGAAGGAACACATGCCATTTATTTGAATGATGCAGCGACCCTATTTTTGGATGAATACTCTAGCCATACAGTTGTCTCGAAAAGTACGCTCAAAACGATGGCAGGTAAAACGGTTAAAAACTTATTAACTGCTGAAAATAAATTGGCTCCTTATGCGATTGGCACGGCTGATATTGGACAAATTAAAGATGCTGATGGAACTGTTTTATATACGCGTTTAATTAAGCCAAGTAATTTTGATCCTGAAAAGAAATACCCTGTTTTGGTTTATGTTTATGGTGGTCCGCATGCACAAATGATTACAAATTCATGGCTTGATGGTGCCAATCTTTGGATGTATTGGATGGCAGAGCAAGGATATTTGGTTTTTACATTAGATAATCGTGGCTCTGGAGAACGTGGTTTTGCTTTCGAAAGTCAAATTCACCGTCAACTTGGTGATGTAGAAATGGAAGATCAACTAAAAGGAGTGGAATTTTTGAAAACACTTCCTTATGTTGATACCAATCGATTAGCTGTTCATGGGTGGAGCTTTGGTGGATTTATGACAACATCTCTGATGCTACGTCATGCTGGAACATTCAATGTGGGAGTTGCGGGTGGTCCTGTTACGGATTGGAAATATTATGAAGTGATGTATGGGGAACGTTACATGGACAGACCAGAGCAGAATCCAAAAGGATATGAGCAAGCTTCATTGATGACACATGCAGGGAACTTAAAAGGTGATTTATTGTTGATTCATGGTACCGTTGACGATGTGGTGGTAATGCAACACAATCTCGCTCTCGTTAAGAAATTTGTTGATTTGGGAATTCAAATGGATTTCTTTCCGTATCCCATGCATAAGCACAATGTGACAGGAAAAGATCGCGTTCACCTCATGGAAAAAGTTCTCCGTTATGTGATTGAAAATAATGAGTAATGAAGAGGAGAGAAAGAAATTTCTCTCTTTTTTTTGGGAGAAAACAAATATATGACTAAATTTGTCATGAATATTTAAGTCATGATTTTTCAACTCATTAAAACAGCCAGATTAGCCAAAGGATGGAAGATTCGAGAGCTAGCAAGCCATCTTGGTGTAGATCAAGCATTGGTTAGTAAATTCGAAAGCAATGACCGAATTCCTACAGAAGAGCAGTTAAAAAAAATAGCAGAAGTATTAAACATTCCTTATGAACAACTTGCTATTAACTGGCTTCGGCAGAAAATAATGCGTGAAATTGGATCTTCCAATTATGCAATTGAAGCACTAAACATGGTCATGGAAGATGTCCTTGTTTACAACAAAAAGAATGAATTTGTCTATTCTCCTTCATTGGAGTCTTTGTTGGCTGAAATTAATTTATTGAAAGAAAAATTAGATACAATTCGTCACCTTGATAACTTTCGCATAGCACAAGCATTGGAATTAGAGTATACCTTTGAAAGTAATCGGATAGAAGGCAATACCCTAACTTTAAGAGAGACAGATCTTGTTATTAATGAAGGATTAACAGTTTCTGGGAAGAGTTTAAGAGAGCATCTTGAAGCCATTAATCATAAAGATGCAATTGAATATATGAAACAAATGGCATCCTTGAATTCTGAATTAAATGAACGAGAGGTGTTAGCTATTCATAACCTTATATTACGCGGGATTTTTCCAGAAGAGGCAGGTCGTTATCGAAATGTGCAAGTAATGATTAAAGGAAGTGAGCACACACCACCTGCTCCTTATTTGGTTGCAGAAAAAATGGATGCTTATTTTGATTGGTACAGAGCACATTCGAATTCACTCCATCCAGTTGTTTTGGCCGCAGAAATGCATGAGCGTTTGGTTACAATACATCCTTTTATAGATGGAAATGGAAGAACTGCTCGGCTAGTAATGAATTTAATTTTATTGCGACATGGATATGTGATCGCCAATTTTAAAGGCGATGCCACCTCTAGGATGTCTTATTATGATGCACTAGAATCTGTTCAGGTTCAGCGATCAAAGGAAGCGTTTTGTATCTATACGGCACAAGTAGAAAAGGAGAGTTTAGAGCGATATTTGTCAATTATAGATGTCCGACAATGATTCTCAAAGCCTTTAATTCGTATAATCCTAGAATAAAATTGTCAATTTTGGATGGCTTGGTTTTTTAATCTGAGTCATCCTTGTATCTTTGTTTACTAAAGAACATCTTAATGGGTGAAACAATTTCAACGGGAAACAAGTTAGCTGTAAAAACAGATAAGGAAACGATCCTGAAGGCATTTCGTTTAATGTCAACTGCAAAAACACTTGCTGAAAAATATGAAGCAAATAAGGAAGTAACAGCTAAGTATGTACACGCTACTTCGCGTGGTCATGAAGCAATTCAATTGGCTGTTGGTTTGCAATTAAAGCCCCAAGATTGGGTAGCTCCTTATTACCGTGATGACAGTATCCTTCTAGGAATTGGTATTACACCGTATGAATTAATGTTGCAGGTTTTCGCAAAAAAGGATGATCCTTTCTCTGGAGGTAGAACCTATTATTGTCACCCCTCTTTGAATCGGGAGGATATGCCAAAAATTCCGCATCAATCTTCAGCAACAGGTATGCAAGCCATTCCAACAACTGGAGTTGCAATGGGGATTCAATACAAAGAAATAACAGGTATTGCTGAAGATTTTGGTGGAGAAAACCCTGTTGTAGTTTGTTCTCTAGGTGATGCTTCTTGTACAGAAGGAGAGGTTTCTGAGGCATTCCAAATGGCTGCTTTAAAACAATTTCCAATCGTGTACTTAGTGCAGGATAATGGTTGGGATATTTCTGCCAATGCTGCTGAAACACGAGCACAAGATATAACACAATACGCCAAAGGATTTAATGGAATCGAAGTGAGAACCATTGATGGCAGTGACTTCGATTTGTCTTTTCAAACTGTAAAAGAGGTTTTTGAAATCGTTCGTAAAGAACGCCGACCGTTTATTATTCATGCTAAAGTTCCGTTATTAGGCCACCATACTTCTGGTGTACGCAAGGAATGGTACCGTGATGATTTGGAGGAAGCTGCAACCCGTGATCCATACCCTAAATTAAAAGAGTTGGTGCGCGAAGTTGCTGATGAAGCAGATATCATTAACGTGGAATCAGATGTTCGTAAATTAGTAGATGCTGATTACGAAAGAGCCTTGAATGCGGAAGATCCTACACCAGAAAGTGTATTGGATTTTATTTTTGCTCCAACTCCTATTACTGAAGAAAAAGGAGAACGGGAACCAGCAGGAAAGAAAAAAACGGTCATGGTTGACAGTGCTTTGTTTGCTGTAAGAGAATTGATGCATCAACATCCAGAGGCTTTATTATATGGACAAGATGTTGGAGGTCGATTAGGTGGTGTTTTCCGTGAAGCAGCTACATTAGCACAAACCTTTGGCGACAATCGTGTTTTTAATACACCCATCCAAGAAGCATTTATTATCGGTTCCACGGTAGGAATGTCAGCCGTTGGTCTAAAACCATTTGTAGAAGTTCAATTTGCAGATTATATCTGGCCTGGACTGAATCAATTGTTTACAGAAGTAAGCCGCTCTTATTACCTTTCGAATGGAAAATGGCCTGTAAGTTGTGTGATTCGTGTGCCAATCGGAGCTTACGGTTCGGGAGGACCTTATCATTCATCGAGTGTAGAATCCATTTTAACAAATATTCGTGGGATAAAAGTGGTCTATCCATCCAATGGTGCAGATTTAAAAGGTTTGATGAAAGCTGCTTTTTATGATCCAAATCCAGTTGTCATTTTAGAACATAAAGGATTGTATTGGTCGAAAATACCAGGAACTGAGGGTGCGATGTCAATTGAGCCTGATGAAGAATATATTATTCCAATTGGAAAAGCTCGCATCGTGCAAGAAGCCAGTCAAGGATCTATTGAACAATCAGAATCGTGTGTCGTGATTACCTATGGTCGTGGCGTTTACTGGACATTGGAAGCCTCAAAACAATTTGAGGGACGAGTAGAGATTTTAGATCTTCGTTCGTTGAATCCGTTAGATATGGATGCAATTTATGCAGCTACAAAACGCCATAATCGTGTTTTGTTGGTAACCGAAGAGTCGGAAGAAGCATCATTTACGTTGGGCTTAGCTGGTCGCATTCAACGTGATTGTTTTCAATTCTTAGATGCTCCAGTTGCCATTGTTGGATCAAAAGACACACCTGCGATTCCTTTGAATTCAACACTTGAAGCAGAGTTGTTGCCAAATGCTGCAAAAGTGCAGGCTGGTTTAGAACGACTGTTGGGATTCTAGAATTTAATTTCTGTAATTCACTTAAGATATAAGGGGAATACAAGCTGGTACAGATCACAGTAAAAACCCTTGATGGAAACCTAATTCATCAAGGGTTTTTTATGTTGAAAATTATTGAGCCAAAAGACGAATGACAGCATTCAAATGATCTTCTGGAAGCTTATCTTTAAGTAGTCCATTTATAGTTTCCCTGTACGCTTTTTTAATTGGTTCTTCGGCGATTCTTCTAGATGGTGCAAAATCAAGAGTGCCAATACCTTTAGTATCTAAAGTAATTGTGTTCTTTTTAACATTGGAGTCAATGATTTGACCTTTTTCTGAATAAAACATAATACTTTCAATTAATTTTCCAGCGTAGTTACTCCATTCTAATTCTTTGAATACGTCTTGATCCTTTTCAAGTGTTACGGTTGTGTTGTCGTTCAAATCTAGTTGGAATCCTAATACATTTTTATTAAACGGTAATGTTTTTATTCGTCTTTCGATTAATGCATACTCTTCAAAAGGGTTGTCATAAGTGGTATTGAAGAGGTGAATTGGGTAATTTAATTGCATTCCACCATCAATATACAATCCTTTGTATTGATTGTTATACTCACGGCATGTAATGTTTGGCGCTTTTGACATTCGTACGATGTTGTTAAACCAAATATCATCAGTTACATTACATCTTACAGCAATAGGTGAAAATAATACAGGGATATTCATTGAAATACCGACAGCTTCGATTACTGGAAAATGGGGAGTGTAATCTCTTGAAAAAATTCTAGGAGCTGATCGAGATACATTACACCCTGTGATTTTTAAATCCACACCAGTTAAATAAAAAAACTCGCTAAATGGAAGGTTCATTAAATAACCAAAAAACATTGTGGGGTCTGTTAATAGTTTTTCCCAATAGGTATTTTGTGTCCCATCTTTTAATTTTTTAAGCATTTCTAAATCGTTGATGTACTGTTTGTTATTGATGAGGTATTGTTTTAAACCAACGTTACCTATAAGTCGATTTAAAATACCATTTTCTTCATTTACTAAAACGGTTTGTACTAATAGTGGGTCGAAACCAAAAAGGTAACGGAGTAAAAGTGATTTAAAAAAGGTTCTTGATCCAAATGCTGGAAAAAGACCACTGCCATATAGTAGTTGTTGAACATGATTTTCAAAAATTAAACCTTGATCGGGATAAATCTCTCCTGTTTGAGATGTTCTTGTGTAGAGTGTTCTCTTTTGTTTATAACAACTGTTAGGGCTCGTGTTCATTGTAATTCGATTGAGGATGCGATTTAGTGCTGATCGCTCATCTCGATTCTTTCTTAAGAATGATAGAGCTGTTGATGCTCCCCATCCTAAATCTTTAATATTCGTCAATTTTATTCCTCTGCTTCTTTTGTAATTGGAAAGCAGATCATCCTCAACTGATTTTATGCGTTGTTCGCAATTGTTTTTTTCGTTTTTTTGTTTTGGTTGGTCGAAAAAATCGAGGAATTGTTCTTGATTAGCCATTTCAGATGCTAGGTCAGATGATGTCATTCCCATTGAAAGCGCTAAAGCAGTTATTGCTCCTGCAGATGATCCTGCTATTCCGATTAAAGGACCGTCAATTTTTTCAAGATAATACGGTATGTGATTTTTGCTGACTGTTCTTTTCAATGGTCTAATTGGTAGTATTCTCAAATCTTCAAGAGCGACTAATGCTCCTAAATAGACTGATCCTTTACCACCACCACCTTCAAAAACGAGGTACTTAACATCTTCTTTTTTCATTGTAATTAAAGATTATAACCAATCAGGTATATTACTATACCTGATTGGTTGGCGTGGTTTTTTATCCTTCACAGGTTAATTCATAGCATGGCAATCCATCTTCATCTATTCCAGAAGCATTGTTTTGTAGAATAACCAAATCAGTTGGCAAGCGAGTATCCCAGCATGATTCTACAATTGGTTCTTCTTTAACAATATTTGATAATTCTGAATTTATATAGTTGTCTAATTCTGAGTCAATTACTGGTGTTTCAGCGCTCAGCCACAATTTTCCAGTTTGAATAAAATACATCAATTGTTTTTCAAAACCAACATTTACTGGTACAACAACAGATGCGCTCCCAGCACTTAAAAAGTGGTTAAAAAGTGGATCTGAATCAGTTAGGTTGTAAAGTTTTGTCCAACGATTTTTCCTTGCCCAATAAAATGGATGGAATTGATAGGTCATTTGGCTCCATTCGAAGCATTGCTCAACGAAATTGATGTATTTTCCTTCGGGAATTGCGGTAAACGGGTTCGCTAAAACGGATTCTTGCCCCCAATTTCCAAGCATTGATGTATTGGAGCGATCATAGTTGTAAGGGAGTAAATGTTCCCCTATTGGAGTGTTGTAAGCACGCAGATTTTCAATGCACAAACGTTTCAGGTTATTTTCAATAATGACCGCATTTTTCAGTGGGTTATTTCCACTTAATGGAACATCAGCCATTGCCTTTAATTGAGCCAATTTATTTTCAGCTTCGTATTTTTGTGCATCATAGGCCTCCATTATTGCTTGATAAACGCTTGTTTTCCATTCGTTCATTTTATCAAAATTCACCTCGCATTGTAAAACAATGGTAGTTCTGAAATGATCGGTATTGTTTGAAGCATAGTTGATAGGAACTTTATTATCGTTGAAATGTTCGAATAGAAAATTACCATCAATTTGAAGACTAGCCCTGCGTTGCGAAGCCATAATTGTTGGATTGTCTGAAAAGAAAAAACTTGAATTCCCAACATTAACTTGCGCCATTGGCCAGCCTCCTGGTGTTGCTCCTGATGCAAAATCAGCTCTAACGTATACCTTTTTACCGCTATAGCCTGCAGGAATTATAAGGTTTTCGTCTTCTCCAATTGAAATTCGTTCACTTGTTCGTTTTATGTCCTCTGCTTTTTTGTCTTCAATAGAAGTTCCAACAAACACATATTTTTTTGGCGGAACTGGTACTCTTGCATTGTATGCAGCAGCCCAAAAACCGTAGTTATTTTCATCAATGTCTTGATAAGAACTCAATCGTTGGTTTTCTATTTCAATCTCTGTAGGATGAATTGGAATACGAATTGATCCTGTAAGATCATTTGCATGTAAGGTTGCATAAATATGATAAGCAGATGGTTCAAGTAAATCAAATCGAATCATTAAACGTTTACCGTAGTTAATTAAACGTGTTTTGTAGATTTTGTCAACCCATCTATAAATGCCAACGGTATGGTTGTCGATTGCTTTAAGCGTGTGCGTGTTCTTGTCTTCAAATTCTTTTATTGAAGTACTGGAGCGGCTTTCTTTTATACTTTTCGAAACCATGTTCCGAGCACGTTCCGTAACATTTTTCGCATAGTTTGAAGCCGATCTTGTTGCCTCCGATGTGGAAATATTCGAGGAAAAACCCATATTACTGTTCAATCGAACTGAACCATATTTCGCCGAGATATCAACTCCTGCTTCTAATGAACTGTCGGTATTAATGACCCTTTCTGAAGCCTTTTCCATTTCAAAACGATTTGTTGTTTGAACGTCTCTTTCTTCTTCAGAAGTAGAAGATGTTTCATACGAATATCGGTCTTCACTTCGTTCGAATCGTCTTGTTTCATGTACTTTTTCTTCTCCTTTTAGTACATTCTCTATATGTGCAATTTCACCAGGAACGTAGCATTTTAACTCCTGTTCTACCCGCATGAAATCACCAATACTAATGTTCAATCGTTTTTGTTTGTCCTGTTGAAATACGCAATTATAGATAGAAACAAACGGATCATCACTTGCTGGTGAAGTAGCTGATTTATACTTAGGGTTGTTTTTAGCAGCGCTTTTTTGATTGTCACTTGAATATTCAACAATAGAATTGCCAATTACCACTAGCTTTTTATAGATATTTGTCGATGCAATTAAATCCGCATTTAGCCGATTGATCTCTAGGTCAATTAACTCAAATATAATTGAAAATGAATTGGAGTTTGGTTTAATTCCAAGATCTTTAACTAGACCTTTTGAAATATCACTTAATTGTTCAAATACATCCTCATTGAACGAATTAATCTTTGTAATAAATGTACTATAAGATAAAGATTCCTTATCCTCATCCGATTCTTGCTCGAGTTGTTTTGGAATATAGGATTTAAAAATCGAGGTTAATTCGTTTTTCGTGCCTATTAATGTTGACAATTTCTTGGTTATTTCCAGTTGTGAATCAACATCATTGTTTTGTTCAACGATCCTTTCACCCTCAATTTCTTCAAAATTGATCAATAGAATCTCCTTTGGAATTACAACCGGGATTCTTTCTAGGCGCTCCAAATTTAAGGCTGAATCAGAATTTAATTCTTTAGATATTGCATAAACGCGAAGAATTGTTGTAAGATCATCTAGCAAATAGGTATTTGATTGTTCTGAAGCTTGAATAAAATAATTGTCCCATGCAATGCTTTGCTTTTCAATTTCTTTGGTAAGTTCGATTTCATTCTTTTTGGTTGTCTTCAATAACTTCTCTCGAATGATTTTCTTATCCAACGTTTTCGTTTCACTACACCAGTCGTAAAACGCAATATAACCTAGGTAAACTTCATTCAATGCCGCAGTGTCATTGATGAAATTAGAAGTTGATTTGTACTTTTGAATCAAGCTAATTCCTTTTTTAAAGTTATCAGCATCTGCGCCTTTTTTCTTTACTTGGATATACTGGTGGTATAAAGAGTGACTAACTTTTTTGTATACACCAGATTCATAGGCAATACCATTTAGCTGTTTGGTTGATACTTTGTTTTTAGGTGCTCTTACATTGACAAAGCGAAATACTTCTGATTTGATTTCGTTTCTTCCTGTTGGTTTTTCTGGACTCATTTTTAAATAAATAGGGTTAATATTGCTATAGTTGTTTTCTTGAATTCAAACATATTTACTTTGAAGAAATTAAATTTTGTGAAGTCAATGAACTTTAGCTTTGGGTGTTTAAAAGTTCACATCGAGTTAGTGTCTTTGTTCTACAATTGTATTCTTTCACTAAAAAAAAACGATAGCTTGTCTAAATTAGAATAATCGAAAATTTATTCGATAACAAACCAATTAACACTCCCTAGCGGATAACTATCTGCTTTGACACGATTTCTGATGCTCCTTTCCTGTAATTTTAGACGGATATACACTTCTGTCATTCATGAAAATTGGGAATCAACATACCGTTGCAGAAATAGCACTTTTTTTAGGTGCCGAATTCGTTGGTAACGGAGAACAAATCGTCACAGGGTTAAATGAAATTCATCGGGTAGAGCAGGGTGATTTAGCTTTTGTTGATCATCCAAAATACTATGATAAAGTATTAAAATCAGCAGCAACAGTTATTTTAATTGATAAAGTAGTTGAGTGTCCCCAAGGAAAATCCCTGATTGTCTCCAACGCTCCTTTTGAAGATTACAATAAGTTGACACGTAAATTTGCTCCTTATCGTCCTCAAATGTCCATGACAGGTGAAGATTGTGTAATTGCTGATTCGGCTCATCTTTCCCCCAATTGTTTTATTGGACATGATGTAACAATTGGTGAACGAGTAACCATTCATCCGGGAGCATATATTGGAGATGGAACAATCATTGAAGATGGGGTGATAATTGGTCCAAATACAGTGATTGGTCATTATGCATTTTATTACAAAAAGAAACCTGAAGGATATAGTCGCATGCATTCATGTGGTTATGTTCATATAGAGAAAAATGCAGAAATTGGTGCGCTATGTACCATTGATGCAGGTGTTTCATCAGTTACACGAATTGGTGAAGGAACCAAAATTGACAATCAAGTACATGTTGGTCATGACACCGTAATTGGTAAACATTGTTTGTTTGCCGCAAATGTGGGAATTGCTGGTTGCGTAACCATTGAAGATCACGTGATCATGTGGGGTCAAGTTGGTTGTGCTTCTGATGTTACAATCGGGGAGGGTGCCATAATCTTGGCACAATCTGGAATTGGCAAAAACCTTGAAGGTGGAAAAACCTATTTCGGCAGTCCATGTGGTGAAGTGAGACAAAAATTCAGAGAACTCAATGCAGTTGGGCAATTGCCTGATTTGTTAGCGAAACTTAGATCATGAAAGAGCAGGTTATTGCATCGTTGGAAAATAAATTAGAAGTAGGGGAGTTTCGACTTCACTCGCTTTTGGAAATCACACGTGCGATAACGACCAATCAATCTGTTGAACAATTGACGCGTTTATTCGCCTTTATCATGCAAGAGCAACTTGGTTTTGATCGATTTGTACTCTTTAATAAAGAAGATGAATGGAGTTGTTTATTGAAAGTAGGTTTACGGAGCAAAATCAAAGATATCGATGTCAAACAAGAATTATCCCGCTTTCGAGAAATCACGGTCATCGAATCCAGTTATTCGCAAGTACTCGATGATTTTGACGTGATAGTTCCCGTTTTACATAAAAATGAACCTTTAGCTTATTTGCTAATTGCGGGATTAGAGCATCGAAGAATGAAACTTTCAGAAACCTTGAACCATGTAAGTTTTATTCAAACACTCACCAATATCGTTGTGATGGCCATCGAAAATAAGCGGATGGCGAAAGAACAAGTGAAACAAGCGCGTTTAAAAAAGGAGTTAGAAGTCGCTTCGGAAATGCAGAAATTGCTTTTTCCAGCAGATTTACCGACGAATAAACGGATGGATATTTCTGCTCGTTACATTCTTCGACACGAGGTTGGAGGTGATTATTATGATTTTATTCCTTTAGGTGATGATGAATACATTATCTGTATAGCTGATGTTTCTGGTAAAGGAATCAGTGCAGCGATGTTGATGGCCAATTTTCAAGCAACAATCCGCACCATGTTTACGTATCAACGCTTTGAACTGGAGTTTTTGATTACTGAATTGAATAAAAAAGTAATGACGAGTGCGAAAGGCGAAAAATTCATCACCTTTTTCATTGCTCAATACAATGCGACAACGCGTGAATTAAGTTATGTCAATGCTGGTCACAATCAACCATTTATCACCAATGGAAAGTCGTATAAACTCTTAGATATTGGTTGTGTTGGATTGGGTATGTTTGACGAAATGCCCTTCATTCAAGTAGGGAAAGAAACCCTTGCGCCAAATACAACCTTGGTTTTGTATACCGATGGAGTCGTTGAATTAGAAGATGAACGAAATGAGCATTTTGAATTGGAACGATTGATCAAACTCGTTCATAATTTCTACCGATTGAGCATGGAAGATATGAATAACCTCGTTTTCTCAAAGTTGGATGAATGGCGAGGAGCTCGCAAATTAGTAGATGATACCGCTGTTTTTTCGTGCCGATTTTTTTAAAGTAAGTCACTCTAAATTTTCACTTAGAGTGACTTACTTATATAGTTTATTGTTTTATTACGCGTGTCATTAACGTTTCGTTATTGATTGTACTAATGAGGATGTACACTCCATTTGTTAAATAAGATAAATCCATTTTAGTAGTTTCGATAGAATTTGTGTTGATTTCATAAATAACCTTTCCGTTACAATCAATAAGCTTAAATGAGGCATTTTCATCAGCGTTTATTGAACTAATTGTGATCGAATTATTCGTTGGATTAGGGTAAACCACTAAATCGTTTTGAGTATTTTCATTCAAATCTAAAACGATTGAATTTGAATACTCATTTTGATAATCCATTTCATCATTAAGTGCAATCGCAATGACACTTCCACAATCAAATGTGTTTCTATTTGTCGTTGTACCATCACCAAGCTGACCAAAATAATTACTACCAGTCATACAAGCGATTGATCTATTGGGTTTGAGAATGCCAGAATGTTCCCAGCCAGAGACCGCTTGCATAACATTGCTTTGCAAAGTATTGATTAAAGGTGTGTTAGAGCTGGTGTTGTTTCCATTTCCGTATTGACCTACACCATTAGATCCCCAACACCAAAGACTTCCGTCAGATTGTATTCCTTTGACGTTAATTTCATTTCTAGAGGCTACTGAAATCCATTTATTTGATGTTTGTATCTGAAAAGGTGAAGTGGTACTTGGCGTCGTTCCACCAGGCACTGCCCATCCTGAAGTGTTCATTCCCCACCCATATAGAGTTCCATTTGATCTAATCGCATAGCAATTAAATGTTGAGGCATCAATAGCTGAGTTTGTAGTACTTGTTCCTGCCTGAACCAAGACACTGCTTGAAGTTGTAGTCCCATTTCCAAGTTGACCATTTTGATTTCCTCCAGCAGTCCAAATTGTACCGTCTGAGCGTAGCAATAAGGAGTGGTACCATCCACCCCGGACAGATGTCCAATTATTCAAAGATCCAATTTGCCCCAATGTTGTTGTACTAGTGGTATTACCATTTCCTAGTTGCCCATTGGGATTCGCCCCCCATGTCCAAAGAGTACCATCGGTAGCAATTGCTAAATAGTGACTCAAACCTACCCCTAACGATCTCCATCGTTTATTAGGTGAAGTAATTTGAGTATTGGATGCACCAACGTTCCATAAAGTACCATCAGCTTTTAATCCAATACTTTTTGATTCAGCTGAATGAATTGCAACCCATGTATTATCTGTTCCTACTTGAATTGGAACAGAAGAATTTGTGGTTGTTCCATCACCCAATTGACCAGAACCATTGTTACCCCAAGCCCAAAGAGTGCCATCAAATTTTATTCCAGTCATATAATAAGTACCAGCTGAAATCATTAGCCACCCATCAACTATTATACTTGTTTGTGTCAAAGTATTCAGATTTGTGGTATTTCCCAATCCCAATTGCCCATAAGTATTGTCACCAGTAGTCATTAATTCTCCTGATGCTTTTAAGCAATAAGAGGAGTTCCATCCTGATTCTATATAAACATAGTTTGTATTACTTGTTATCTGCAATGGAGTGGTTGAATTCGTATTAGTACCATTACCAAATTGACCGATAGAATTTGATCCCCAAGCGTACAATTTCCCTTCTTTTAGCGCCATTGAGTAACTCCCTCCGGTTTGAATGTGAGTATATGCACTACCTATTAGGACTGGACTTAATCTTGTGGTCGTTGTTCCGTCACCAATTTGTCCTGCATTATTGAGTCCCCAAGCCCATAATTCACCATTGGTTTTTAATGCTAACACCTGATTTTTACTCGTTACCTTCAGCCATTTATTATCAGATCCAACTTGAACGGGAGATAACGCATTTGTTGTTGTGCCATTGCCAACTACACCATTGGCGTTAAAGCCCCAAGCCCATAAGGTACCATCTGATTTAATTGCTAAAGTATTCGAATAGCCTGCAGTTATTGATTTCCAATTTGAATCAGTGCCAATTTGTATAGGGCTTGATTGATTTGTTGTAGTGCCATTCCCTAAACGCCCTCCGGTATTTCCACCCCAAGCCCAAAGAGTTCCATTACTTTTCAGTGCTACAGAATGCTCTTGACCCACTGAAATAGAAACCCAGCTATTATCTGTTCCAATTTGTACAGGAGCATTTCTTGAAGTCAAGGTACCGTCTCCAAGTTGCCCAACATTATTAACTCCCCAAGCCCAAAGTGTACCATCAGCACGTATACCAATGCTGTAGTTTCTTCCAGCACTTACAAGTACCCAATTATCATTTGACCCAACTTGAACTGGAGAACTTTGATTAACGTTATTACCATTCCCTAATTGACCTTGATTATTTCTCCCACATGACCATAATTGGCCATTTCGGATCTCTAAAGTGTGATTTTCTCCACCAGTGACTCTTTGATAATCATTTTGATAAGGACTTGAGAAGCGATTTTCATTTCTGCTGTTTTGCGCAAACGCAAAATTAGAGATGAGAAATAATAGAATAGTGATTGTTTTCATACTGATTTAAATTAAGTTAAATGATTTTATCAAATATAATTTAAATAATTATACGATATACTGATCGGCGCAGAAATTTTTAAAAAAATAACTTACTGTTAATAATTTTTTTTTGATTGTATTTACTATTTGATCACACGATACATATTTTCTTATCGCATCAAATACATCTTCCCAAATTCCTTCTTGAAATGACTATCTGCGCCAGATTCACGGTGTTTAATATCTTCTCCGTTGATTTTTGCTTTCACACGGTAGAGATAGACCCCATTTGCTAACGGATCACCAAATTCATCTGTTCCATCCCACGCATATTCTGAAATATTGCGACCAATAGTAATCGGTCCAATTTCAGCTTCTGTGATCTCACGAACAACGCGTCCTGTAACCGTCATGATTTGAATAATCATATCGTCTGGTGCTTCTGTTCCTGTTAAGGTGAATATAAATCGGGTACTAGTAGAGAACGGATTTGGATAATTCATCATGTAGGTTATCGACGATTCCCGCACGATTTCAAAATTGACACGGTATTCAATGTCTCCGGAAACATTACCACTACGATCAGTTCCTTGAACAATCAATAAGTATTTACCATCTTGATCAAACATTGTTGGGTAAATAATTTTGAAACGTTTCGTTTGAGGATCAGCAGCAATCCATTGCATCACCGTATTTCCACTTCCATCCATAAATGGAATGCGTTTTTGATTTCCACTTGGATCAGTCACATAAATTCCAAACAAGGTGGTATCGCTGATGTTATCCATAACCAAATAAGGATTGTCATCTTTTAGTGTGATGAGAATTTCACTTTCTGGATCAATGATATCGCCATTCAGAATGTGTTGACCATTAAATGTTACATCCAAAATAGGATGCACATCATCACCAGCAACCCAGAATGGTATTTGCAATAAGTTGTTGAAATGGTATTGTTCTAGTTGATCAGTCAATACGGCAGATCCATTCACATACGGATTAACTTCCATCCACAATGAGTTCTGACCAGCTAAATTTACGGTAGAAAACTGAATCGTATCTCGCAATAAATCACTCACCAATAGCGGATTTTGGCGCGGATAATTAATTGGATGTTTTACCCGATCAGCATCTTCGACCCAATAATTCACCAACAAGGAATCCATATCATAATCGCTGATATTAAGCACATCTACCGCGAATGAAACGAATTGTCCTTCTTGAAGTGTATCTGATAATGGATTGATATAAAAAGCTGTTGTCCCATCAATTGCTGCCTCTGGAACAGGTTGATACAAAATGTGTAATCGATCAACTTGAGCTGGAGTTTGAAACAATCCATCTTCATAATAGATTGCCAATCTTAGGAATGGATAACTTGATGCGTCAACCAAATTGTTCAATTGAATAATGGAATCATTTGGAGTGAATAACGTGTCAATGGTCAACTGTAATGTTCCAGACAAATCATGTGCTTCAATGTATAAACGAACACTATCCGTTGAAGAAAGTTCCAATGAATCGCGTTTCCAATACATGGTTCCCCAGTCTAGTGCAGGACCAATCAAAGGCGTTCGTTCTAAACCAATGTACTCAGTAGATAAGATGGTTGCATCAAGGCTAACTTTTATTCCTCCAATATCGCTTGTAGTATCTGGGTAGTGTTTTTCTTGATAACTCGTTGGATCTCCTTGTTTGTAGAAAACGGCAAACGGCATTTCTGGTTGTGTATTGTTGATCAAGGTTGAACCAAGATTTTGAAACAATGTATATAAACTCGGTTGGTACAAATCCCAATTTGAGTACAAAGTGTTGGCATTCGTATAAATAGCAACGTAGTAACCATCAGGTATTTCATTTGTAATCATGTTTTCAAACGCACTCAATTGAGCAGGGTCACTTTGGTCAAATGCAAAGTATCTATCAGGTCGCCCTAGATGACAGCTTGGGCAAATGGTAGGGTCATCGCCATCTGGATTGTCATTTCCGTTACCAAAGTTATGAGTTGGGTTTTCTGTTAAAAACCTAGTTTCCCATGCTTCCAAGGTTATTGGATCTAATACACCTACATATAATGCGGGAGCCCCTGAGAATAAACAAGAATATTCTAAAATACCTCCATCTAAATACCAACCGTTATAATTATAACTTTGTGGATAATCAGTAGTATAAGCGTTAATTGTCACTATGTGCGTATCAGGAGGGCTAAATTCCCTTAATCGATTGGTGCGATTATAAACAATGTTATAAAAGTCATTTTTCTTAAACTGAAAGAAATGATCTTGTCCCCAACCTTCTTTTCCTTCGATGTATTGGAATGAATATTCTGTCCAATTCAAAACACTACTATCAACAGCAACTCTCCAGAAATAGACAACACTATCTTCACATACCAATGGGAAGCCCACGCCATTTACATCATTCCACTGATTAGGTAAAACTTGTTTCACTCCACCTAATTCTGTCATGGAGAATTTTCGGTATTGAGGACTATCATACGTATCAACAGTATCTAATTCAAATAAGTAAGTATTTAAAGCAGCAATTGGGTTAATGGTAGACGCTTTTACAACAACACTATCTCTAGGAACGACGGCAAAATCATAGGGGTAAACGGGAAGGATTCCATCAATATTGATAAAGTAATCGTACTTAATTTGGTTATTCGTAAATTCTTCGGCTTGTTCGATAACAACAGAAGGAAGATCAACCGAAATATTGAATTTATTGATACCGACACTAATATTTGGTTGCATCGGCATTTTGAATTGTACGGTATCTTTATAATACAAATACGGTAAGGTCAACGTGTAAACCGAATCAATGTTCGTTGCAGGGAAATCTCGACGTATTTCAACTTCAAATGGTTGTAAAATTCCTTGACCAAGATTGGTAATGATAAGGTTCAACTCAATACTATCAACCGTTAGGTTTAATACACTGGGATTAAAATAAACACTTTGGGTAGAGATTTCTATTTCAGGTTCTTCATGCCAATTCAATCGCAACATAGGATCACCATTCAATGCCATTTGCATGCAAGTAGATTCAGAAAATAAGTTTTGTCCAATAACCGTTTGCGCATATTGAATTGTTCTTCTCATTTGCTCACCCAGTGTGGCTCCATAGGACAAATAACTAAACTGCTTGTAAAGTTGATTGGAATAGGTATTCAGATAGGAATCATAACCTACAGATACACTTGACACAAATGCAATGGCTCCTAAGTCTGGAATATTTACAAATCGTTCTGAAGTGGATGAATTTCCAGCAGAAAATATATTACCATTGTAACAAGAGTTTCCAATAACGACAGGATATTTCCCGTAATTGTTCCAGTTAGCTGGTTCGTCAATATTGATCTCAAATCCATTGTTTGATGCAGCAGCATGACCAAAAAAGTTCATTAACGAAATTCCATTCGAAATACGATCTGTTACGCCAGCAACAACAGTTGGATCAAGTGGATCGCTACTTGTTTTATAATAAGAGGTAACATTCCCAGCATATAAAGAATCTTCGATGATATGCTTCATTTGATCCATGTGACTTTTGAAAAGTATTTGCTGATTGAAGTCTGCACCACCTACAAAATGCAAGATCTGTTTTTGCCAATCTTTAGTCGCTGTACTATAATTGCTTGGATCATTTTGCACCTGTACACTTTCGTAGAGTACTACTTTATCCAAATAATCTTGAAGTTCAGTATTATCCCTCGCGGAAATGCGACCAGTTGCAATCAATGGGTCATATAAAGTGCCATGTAATCCTGCTGTAATTGCAATATCACTCGACGGATAACCAAAACTTGGAATCAAGGACTCAGCAAAAACAGTTGGACTCTCTCGTGTTCCTTCGTATTCAGAAATTCCTTTTCCTACTAAAAAGAGACCAACTGGTTTCGCTGTTGCAAGATCGTAAGCGTGTAATGCAAAACGTCGAAGGGCTAATACATGTTTTTCAATTCCTCCACCATATTGTTGATACAACTCATTTACGTTGCCCAAAATCACATTGTATCCACCGCCAGTATTTAATGAGCGATAGTTAGCATAATTTGCAGTTGCCCCTTGGAGTTTTGGATGATAGACCATAATCAACCCTTCCTCGAATGAAAGTACACTAAAATCCGTAAATTCTCCTGACCCATTCACTGCTTCAAATTGGGTTGCATTAGTGGCACTAGCTAAATCAGCAATGTAGACTTTCGTTAGTTGTCCGGGATTATTGTTTGGGATCAGTAATTGCCACGTTGTCACATTTTGAAAAGGAGTGATTGCAATTGGGCTTGCTCCGAAACAAAATGCAATTGGTGTTGAGCCAGCAAGATTTTGAAGATTGACTTGTGTTTTAGAAAATGCTGGATTGTATTCAACGAGAAAATCATCAAAATTTACTCCAGAGGCAATGGTCGATCGCGGATAACGTAAACTCCAATAATCAATATTCAATCGATCTGCAGCAGCACCTAGATCATTAATACTCTCCAATTGCAAATTGGTAGATAGATTAGATAGAATTCCACTTGGTATCGTACGATTTAATTTAATAAATCCATAGGCTTCAAAAGTTGTATCGATTAATTGGTAACCTGAAGAACCCATTTCAAGGTGCAAATGATGATCTGGATCTTGAAATATTGCATTGGAATTGGAGGTTATTCTAGCATGAAAAGCTGGTAATGGCGCATCTAATCCGGTGTAGGGATCATAAGTGCTCATACTAATATTGAATTGCTCACCAAAGTTAACGCCACCACATCCCCATCCTTCTCCCGGGGCATAAATTGAACCAGACGCTTTGTCTAATCTTGAGCCTTCACTGTAAACGCCTGTTGAATTGCAATTTGAAATTAGATCCTTTAGTACATAATTTGCTGGTGAGCCATAATTCCCAAATCCATTGTCTGTGTCGATCGTAAATCGTGCATTGTTGGATTGATTGTTCCAAGTGAAGAAATACTGAATGGTATCATTGTAAAGACTGTAGCCAGGATTTGCAATGTCATCTGGTGTTTGATAAATCAATGAATCCAACCAGCCATCGTTTTTTTCTGCATAGAAAAGAATGTAGTCACCTGGATCAAATGAATTGTCGTTTCCGTCAACAATTAATAAAGGAATTTCTTTTTCCCTACCAAAAACTTGGATATTGTCACTCGAAAAAGTGGTTACAGGAACATTGCTTGAAACCAAAGATGATTGATCAATGCGTTGTAGCCCTGTTTTATAAATGTTAAATGCAAAATACTTTTGAGTAAAATCGATCCATTCGTTTCCATAGTTCTGAGCAAAAGCAACAGAAGATGTCAATGTAATCAGTAGTAGTTGCAAGTAACGTTTCATCATTCTTTTGGTAAAGCATTGGAGGGTTTGTTCAACAACAAGCGCAATGAAATGACATGCGAATACAATGCAGTTGATTGATCCCCTATATCAGTAAACGCATAATCCAAGTATACGTTGCGTATGTGTAAGCCAATTCCAATATTGGGTTGAATGGTCAATTTTTTAGAATCATCGAAATTTTTAATGTATTGCATATTGGATATCCCACCGCGCAAAGCAACAAAATCTTTGAATCCGAAGCAAAGACCAACATGTGGATCACCACTAATAACGCCTGTTCTCAAAAGTGTATTTCGTCGGCCATCTGTTGTTAAATCTAAATCAACCTCACCCGAAAAATAAATTCCTTTTTTGCCTAAATCGGCTTTATAATTGGCTGCTAAAATCATTCTTGGAAGCGTTAGTTCCAATCCGTTTTGTGGGATTTCATTACCTGTTAAAGATAAAACTTCCTTGGTTGTTTCATCAAGTGTAAAGACCCAAGCATTAAAAGTAGAGGTAAGATCACGGACTACAACTCCAAATTTCCAGTGATCACCGCGTTTGTAGGTTGCTCCAGCATCTATTCCAAATCCCCAGGATTTAGCAAAGTCACCCACTTTTCGGTGAATGATTTTGAAGTTACCTCCAACACTTAATCCTTCAACTTTTAATTTACGAGCATACGAAAACAAAAAGGCATAATCAGCAGCGGTGAAGGTTGTAATGCGATCATAATCAACACGACCTTCATTGTCTATTAATTGTGTTGTATTTGGAATATCATCAACGGCAAACCGAATAATTGAAAATCCAGCGGCACTTTTATCATCAATTGTATGAGCTAAACCGAGGTAATCGTATTTAGCAATTCCAGCAAAGTATTCGGAATGCATTAAACCAACATCTAACCATTTATTCGTTCCAGTTAATCCTGCTGGGTTCCAATAGCCACTATTAACACCGCTTGTTTGGGCAACAACAGCATTTGAAAGTCCTAAAGCGTCAGCTCCAACACCAATAGCAAGAAATTCATTGGAATATTTAGGGGCAACAGTACTTTCTGTTTGTGAAAACACGATCGAGGTTGTAAAAGGAATAACAAGTACCAAAAGGCTAATTCTCATGAAAATAAATTTAACTACGCTTATCGATAACTGCATCTTTTATGAAAAATTGTGTTTGAAACGATTTAAACCCAAATTACAAACGTAAATTTACACCATTCAGTTAGATTGATGAACTAAAAATATTTATTTCGCACGTGAGAATGTTTAATATACCCAATTTGTTTACCGCAGGTAATATGCTCTGCGGAATAATGGCCATCTTTTTTGCTTTTTCTGGAAGAATAGACATCGCTCCATTTTTCATTTTTGGCGGAGCAATTTTTGATTATTTAGATGGTTTTCTTGCTCGAATTCTCAAAAAACAGGGTGAAATGGGAAAACAATTGGATTCTCTCGCCGACATGATCACCTTTGGTCTCGCACCAGGAATCATTATGATGGCTGTATTGGCTTATGCGACCACATCGACCAATCTTTTTGAAGGTGTGTCAGTACCAACTGGATCAATGATGGTAATGCAAGATGTGAGTGTTCATCCAATTCATGAAGATTTCACTATTGCGTTTCATCAATGGTACAGAACGGTTATTGATTTTGAAAAAGTGAATTGGATTCCATTTATTGGATTGATTATTCCATTTTTCTCCATGTTTCGCCTTGCTAAATTTAATATTGATACCCGTCAATCAGAATCATTCATAGGCCTACCAACACCTGCAAACACCATTTTTTTTACAGCATTTCCGCTCTTACTAACACAATTTGGTCAAGAAACAGGTTGGGAACATGATTTGATCATGCAAAGTATTCAGCCAATGGTGCTCATTCCAATTATTGTCATTATGTCTTTGTTATTAGTGTCTGAATTGCCACTTTTCGCATTGAAATTCAAGACATTCGGGTGGAAAGGGAATGAAATTCGATATACTTTCTTAATAAGTTGTGCAATACTTATTGCTACGATGTTGATTTGGTCCATTCCAATTATTGTACTTTTGTACCTGTTATTTTCATTCATCAACAACATCATTCGCAAAAAAACGAACGCATGAAATTCAAAGCTGAAATCGATGTAATGCCATTAGAAGCATTATTGGATCCACAAGGTAAAGCCGTAACAAATAGTATGTCAACGATTGGATTACCGGAAATTTCTGGTGTTCGTATTGGTCGCCATGTTCGTTTATACATTGATGCGGTTTCTGCAGCAGAAGCAACAGAAAAAGTTGAATTGGCGTGCAAAAAATTGTTGTCCAATCAGATCATGGAAAGTTATACGTACCAAATAGAGCAAGCTTAAGCTCTTTTGCCCATTTTGCCCCAGATTCTCGGTAAAAATTGCATTGGTTATTCTGATAGCGCTGATGGTGACCACATTTTTTATGCAGTAGACCCTGTAACGAACAATCAGTTACCATTGCCTTTTCATCAAGCAACGTTGAATGAAGTTGAGCAGACAGTAACGTTAGCACATCAGGGTTTTTTAGCTTATTCTAGATTGCAAATTGTTCAACGTATTGAATTTTTAAATGCAATTCCAACAGCAATTCGCGCACATTCCTCTGAACTGATTCATTGGTTTTGTTTAGAAAGCGGTTTGTCTGAAGCCCGTGGCAAAAAGGAATTAGAACGAGCCTGTTTTCAATTTGAAGCTTATGCAAAAGGACTCGAAATGGGTTATCCATTCGAAGCGAAAATTGATCCTCCTACTGATTCAAAAGTAGATTTAAGGAAACTCAACATTCCACTCGGACCAGTCGTTGTTTTCGGAGCAAGCAATTTCCCTTTCGCTTATTCTACAATTGGTGGTGATGTCGCATCTGCATTAACTGCTGGATGTTCAGTGATTGTAAAAGCGCATCCAATGCATCCGCATACAAGTGAATTAGCGGCTAGAATCATCCTTGAGGTTGCTCAATCGCTAGAAATGCCTGATGGTGTGTTTTCTCATCTGCTTGCCGCTGACCATTCTGTTGGAAAGGCGTTGACGCTTCATTCAGGTATAAAAGCAATTGGCTTTACTGGAAGCATTCAAGGAGGAATGGCACTTCATCAGTTAGCCCAAACTAGAACAGAACCCATTCCCGTTTTTGCAGAAATGGGTAGTTCTAATCCAATTGTGATAACGGAAGATGCTGTAAACGCCCGAGGAGCGAATATTGCTCAAGAAATAGCACAATCTGTTAGTTTAGATGCAGGCCAATTTTGTACTTCTCCAGGGATTGTTTTTCTAATCCAACGAAAGAAAGCGCCTGACTTTATCGAGCAGTTAAAAGGTGAATTTTTAACAAAAGAATCCCAAGTAATGCTTCATCAACAGATTTTTGATCGTTATCAGGAACGTTCGATAGAGCAAAGTCAAGGTGCTGAAATAATAGTTGAAGGAAAACGATCAGTAAATTGGATTCAGCCAACATTGATTCAAATCAGTGCTCGGAAATTTATTACTGAACCAAAACTGCAAGAAGAAGTGTTTGGATCATTTTTAACGCTAGTGGTATGTCAAGATGAACAAGAATTGATTGAATCTTTAAAAACACTAAAAGGACAGTTAACTGCAAGTCTTTATTGTGAATCCAAAGAAAATGTAGCAGATCTATTGCACGAATTCCAGCGTTTTGCAGGTCGAATAATTTTAAATGGAGTTCCAACTGGAGTTGCTGTTTCTGTCGCTATGCAGCATGGAGGACCTTTTCCAAGTTCAAACAATCCTTCCGCCAGCGCAGTTGGGGCAGATGCTATAAAACGGTTTATGCGACCAGTTACTTTTCAAAATTGTCAAGATGAATTGCTCCCAGAAGCGTTAAAAAGAGCCAATCCGTTGAAAATTTTACGTTTTGTTAACGATAAGTGGACAAATAGTGCTTGCTGAAACAGTATTATTGTTCTTTATTTGTCCAAATTCACAGATCGAATCCTGCAATTAAAACGATTAGTATATTTGCAAACTTAAAATTGAAAAGTTATGTCAGAAGTAGAAGATGCTCCAAAGAAAAAAATGAATGGCGGAATGATCGCGATTCTATTATTACTTGTTGTAGGTTTGGGTACCTTTATTTATTTATGGTCATCTAAGAACTCCGCATTGAACAAATGTATTGCTCATGTTGAGGAACTTCAAAAGGATAGTATTGCCATGAATGAAATGATGATGCCATTTCTCGGTGATGATGTATCGAATGATTTAATGAAGGATTTCGAAAACATGATGGAAACCTACGATGCATTGATCAAAAAAGATGCTAGCCAATCTGATAGCTTGAATATTCAAAAAGAGAAAATTCAGACGTTGATTAGCGAATTGGAATCTGCGAAGAAAAGTGGAAAAGTGAATGCTTCGTTGATCAATAAATTGAAGCGTGAAAACGAAACATTACGTAATATCATGATTGGTTACGTGAAACAAATTGATGAGTTGAATACATTGAACTTGCAATTGGAATCAGAATTAGATGAAACATCCAATAAACTTACGACTACGACTTCAGAGCGTGATACGTATAAAGCGCAATCAGAAGAAAGTTCAGCGAAAGTAAAAGCAGGTTCGAAATTGAAAGCATACGGTTTCACATCGGAAGGTTTACGAATGAAAATCAACAATACACCTGAGGCTACAACGAAAGCACGCAATTGTGTTCAAGCTCGTTCAACATTCACAATCGGTGAAAATGAAATTGCTGAGGCTGGACCTAAATCTGTGTATATGCAAATCACTGATCCAGACGGTAAAGTATTGCAAGGACGTTCAGGTAATACAGTTCAAACCGAAAGTGGTAACATTGCTTATTCAGATAAAAAAGAGATTACGTATAACAATAAAAGTGTAGATCTTGCTATCTACTATGATTTCAATGGTGCAGAGCCAGTGAAAGGAACATATAAAGTAAAAATCTACTGTGATGGTCAATTGATTGGAACAGATAGTTTTACATTAAAATAAATTGTAAATTAGTTTTTAGGAAAACGCGATCGTCGGGTTTTAGATAGTTAACAGGACACTTAAGTCCATATTTTTTAGGTAAATGACAAATATTTTTATTGCGAATCTCGATTGGGAAGTTAGCTCCGAGGATTTGCAAGCGACGTTCTCTGCGTTTGGTGAGGTGCATCTTGCTCATGTTGTATTTGATGCAAAAACAAAACAATCCAAAGGTTTTGGATATGTTGAAATGGTTAGTGCGGAAGAAGCAATCAATGCAATTCAGGCATTACATGGTATTGAAGTGAATGGACGGAAATTAGACGTGAAGATTGCTTCACCGAAAGCCAATCGTCCAAAAAGAGACCCGAATGAACAACCAAAGAAACCAGTTGGTAAACCTGGAGGTTTCGGAGGTCAAAAACGATTTACAAACAACAACGCTCCCCGACCAGGTGGAGGTAGTGGTGGTGGTGGTTTCCGATCTGATAATCGCTCAAGTGGTTCAACGGAAAAACGTCCATATACTCCTCGTCCAGCTGGAACGACAGAAAATCGCCCTTATACTCCGCGTCCAACTGGAACAAATGAAGGTAGTCAGAATTCTGGAGGTGCTGGAAGTAGCGATCGTACACCGCGCCCACGTAAGCGTTTAGATGATTAATTGATAAGAAAAGAAACGATGTCGGAAGCCATTGATCAAGGACATGTAACAGTTGTTGTAGACGCCAAAGGTGTTGCAACGATTGAATTCGGTCACCCTTTAAGTAATTCCTTGCCTGGTAAAATTTTGAGAAAACTGGCTGAAACAATTTCTGAAGTTGGAAATCGATCAGATGTAGTGCTAATAATTTTGCGGTCTGCTGGTAACAAAGCATTTTGTGCTGGAGCAAGTTTTGATGAATTGATTTCAATCAAGGATCTCGATACTGGAAAAGTCTTTTTCTCTGGTTTTGCAATGGTGATTAATGCCTGTCGCAAATGCCCGAAATTGATCATCGGTCGTGTACAAGGAAAAGCTGTTGGTGGAGGTGTTGGTATCGCTTCTGCTGTTGATTATTGTTTCGCAACGCAAAAAGCGGATGTGAAATTATCAGAATTAGCTGTTGGAATTGGTCCATTTGTGGTAGGTCCAGCTGTAGAACGAAAAATTGGTTTGTCTGCGATGAGTCAATTAGCAATTAACGCTACAGAATGGCAGACAGCAAAATGGGCATATAGCAATGGATTGTATGCTAGCCTTTCAGATTCAGAAGAAATGATGGATGAAGAGATTGAACGATTGGTAAATCAATTGGCTAAATCAAGTCCAGAGGCAATGGCGCAATTGAAAAAAATCTTTTGGCAAGGAACCGATAATTGGGATACTTTGTTAGCAGATCGTGCAGGAATCAGTGGCACATTGGTGTTGTCCGATTTTACTGTGAATGCGATCAATGCTTTTAAAAAGAATTAAGATTTAATTAAATAAATGATCTAAAAATTGTGGGGTCGCGATTAATCGTGACCCCATTTTTTTATATCAATTATTTTTTTCCTTTTCCAGCAATGCCAACACAGCGAATGTTGCTAACCAGTGTTCGCCCATATAATCACCATCAACAATCGAAGGCAATGAATAAGCGATGTGCTGATCAGCAATTGCGCGTAAGTGAGCAAACTGCTTATCTGATAGTGAAAGTGCATATAAGCACCATGCGCGGCTAAAATTCAACCCATCTAAGTGAACCAACTTGCCGTCCGATCGATCACCAACCTTTCCAACGGCTAGTGAGAAGTTCTTTTTGAATAATTGAGGTAAATACTGTTTTAACCAACGCTCAAATTCAGGTTTCGGCAAAATTCGACGCATTAAATCAACTTCTTCCAATCCTCCAGACAAAAAATCATAGCCACTCGGTTCATAATTCAAAGGATAGTTTTTATCACTTAAGTAAAATTGTTTTGCCTTTGTAGCAATGACCGATTTTAAACTGTCGTTATGTGTGAGCAGTGCATAATCATAAGCGAATGTCAATCCAAAAGCAGTGTTAATGTGTTCGCCAGATCGAATTGGGTATACCAATTTTGGAAGAAAAACCACATATTTACCTACAATGAGGTCGCTTAAAGGTTGCAAATTTTTTGACCATTCTTTACCGTCAGAATCATCCCATGTCATCAATTCTTCCTGTAATTTCAAGATCCAAGCCCAACCATACGTTCTTTCAAATGATTCATTGTGTTTGGTTTTAAAAAAGGCAATTTCGAGTTCAATGTTAGTAGCCGTCAATTGCTGTTTTAAGGCTGAACGAATAGCTGACGAAGATGCCATTTCAGGAAATTGTTTGAGCAAACGTACCAAAAGCCAATGTCCATGAACAGCAGAATGCCAATCAAAACAACCGTAAAAAGCAGGGTGTAATTCGATTGGAGATTGTAAGGCAGAACTATCGTTTAAAACCTGTCCTAACTTATTTGGATATTCTTGGTGTAGACATTTTAAAGGTAACTGAGCAAGCGCATTTGCCTTTTCAACCGTCAAAGAAGTTGTTTCAGTTTGAGCATTGACGGAAGTAGAGACGGTTAGAAATAGTGTGAAAACAAAGCAAGTAATTGTCAGTGTATTCTTGATTGAAAGGATTAACTGTGTGCCCATATTTAGTTATTGATTACATGCATTTCTAAAGAAGAAACAACATGTAAAATTGCGAATTTACGCGTGTTATTCCAAGACCTTATCCGTAACTTAGCACTTCTGTAATGCGTTCATGATTGAAAAACTTCCCATTCGTAAAATAATTCATGTGGATATGGACGCATTTTATGCTTCTGTTGAGCAAATGGATTTTCCTGAATTACAAGGGAAACCGATTGCTGTTGGAGGAAGTAAGGAGCGTGGAGTTGTTGCTGCAGCAAGTTATGAAGCACGAAAATTTGGCGTCTATTCTGCCATGTCAAGTATTGTTGCTGCTAGAAAATGCCCGCAGTTGATTTTTGTAAATCCACGTTTTGAACGTTACCAAGAGATTTCCCATCAGATTCGCGAAATATTTTACGAATACACCGATTTGGTTGAACCGCTTTCGTTGGATGAGGCCTATTTAGATGTAACTGAAAACAAAATGAATCATCCATCTGCTACGCTTTTAGCTCAAGAGATCAGGATTAAGATAAAAGAACGAGTTGGTTTGAATGCTTCAGCGGGCATTTCGATTAATAAATTCATGGCAAAAGTTGCTTCCGATATCAACAAACCGAATGGACAAAAGACAATTCCGCCAGAAGAAGTTGTCGCTTTTTTAGAAACCTTGCCGATACAGAAGTTTTTCGGAGTTGGTCAAGTCACAGCCGAACGCATGAATAAACACGGTATTTTCACAGGTAAACACCTAAAAGCGTATACCTTGGAATACTTAACAACCTATTTTGGTAAATCCGGTAATCATTTTTACGATATCGTTCGAGGAATTCAACGAAGCGAAGTAAAGCCAGATCGCATTCGAAAATCGATTGCCGCCGAACGGACGTTTGAGCAGGATTTG